>NZ_JAMYVG010000004.1:0-371142 GCF_040323855.1 Mesorhizobium sp. M0028 | reverse complement strand
CAAACGTTCGACGCGCGCGATCTTGGACAGGTGTTCCACCACGCTGAGCCGCAGCACGAGCCGCTTCCGGTCGAGCAATAGTCCACTAGTTGAGCTCCGGCGGCAAACCGACGTTGAGACCCTTCAGCGCCAGCGACGTACGTTGGATGAGAAAAGGGTGCTGCGTGCACCGCGCCTTCCCCGCGCGCCGATGTTCCACCTGGACCGCAAAAAGTCCCGCCGCACTGCCAGAACGGCGGGACCGATCAAACGCTTTGCACCAGGCGGGGGGATGCGGGGGGTTGGGCTTGCCAAGTGAGCGCGGACCGTAACCAACCCTAAGCGCAACAGCGGCAACGCGTCCACCAACCGCCGGTTGGAGCGACAGGACGATTGAGCCGCCGGCAGGTCAGGTCATCCCGGGTCGCTATCGCTCGCAACCAGACGGTAGCGGAAATTGTTGCGGATGTGGTCGTTGAAATAGCGGCCCTTGGCGAACGCGGCCCGGAACGCGGCAAAGGTTTCCGGCGGTACCCCCTCAAACTCGTACCGTTTACCGCTGGCGACGAACCACACCGAGAGGGTCCTTCTATCCAGATCATATTCCATCTTGCGGATCGAAGTAGATGGCATGAGCACCACAGGCCGAGGCCCGCGACCTTGCGGGGAGCGCGGGCCGATCGGGATACCGATCTGCAGCAATACCTGGAGGGGAGGGTTCGCTGCGTGCACCGAACTTTCGCGGCGGTCCCGTGTTCCCAATCGAGATACACAAAAAGGTAGCTGCACCTTTCGGCATCACGCGCACGTTGGATTTCTGAGAAAGCGCGAGCGTCAATACTAACAATGCGGCTGGTCTCGAAGAAGCCGCCCATGACATTGCCGCTCGGGCGTCAGCCAAATGGGATTAGTTGCGCAGCATACTCATCCGGCGTGGGAGGGACACATGCCGATCCACCGAAAAGCTGAAGAGGCAGGCGTCTTCAATCCATCCGAACTCGCGTTGCTGGGCCGCGTGTTCGATCGGCTCAAGTTCGAAGGTCAATCTGAACAGCGGCGCGAAGCGCTGGCGTCTCGTATCCTTGCAAACTACACCGCTGGAATTACACACGAGGAAGAACTTGTTTCAACGTCGAAACTACCGCTGGCGCGCTAGGGAGTTGGCTTGTGTGGCGGGCCAGATCCCGCCGCGAAGGTGCGCCTGGCTTTTTGGCGTTTGCGGGCGTGCGCTCGTCAATCTAGAAACGTTGAATGTACCGCCGTCGGGCCTTTGCCCGCACCAGGACAGACCGACGGGAAGACGTATCGGCTTGTAAGCCCAGCGGCCCGCCCTTTTCCACGGCGTCGGCGGCGTCATCGTCGAGACCCACCGCGCGAACGCAGCAAGTTCTGACAGGCCGCAGGATCGGCATTTCCAAGGCCGCCGAGGCCGAATGGCGGTTCGGCTGCGCGGCTCGGAATATTTAAGTCGAAGGTTTTCATCCTGCGCATCGCGCCGCTGAGAACAACTTTCGATAGCGACTGATTGCTGCTGTTCGCCTGGAACCCCCGGGCCGCCTTCAACGTTGTTGGGCATGGCTGACGATCGCGCAAATCATCTGCTGGGCGTTGCAACCACCGCAAAGATCGGCAGCCATCCGATTCACCCCATGCTGATCCCTTTCCCGATCGCATTGCTCGTGTCGGTATTGCTGTCGGATTTAGTGTTCTGGTCGACCGGCAATGCATTCTGGGCCGAAGCATCCTTCTGGCTGCTCGGCTTTGCCCTGTTGATGAGCGCTGCCGCGGCGCTGGCCGGCTTTGCCGATTTTCTTGGAAATTCAAGGGTGCGGTCCATCAATGCCGCGTGGCACCATATGGTCGGCAACGTCGTGGCCGTGGTGCTGGCGCTGGCCAGCTTCATCCTGCGCCTAAGCGCCGGTGCCGCCGAGGGCGCCTTGCCCTGGGGCCTGGCGCTGTCGACGATTGTCGTTCTGCTGCTCCTTTATACCGGCTGGAAAGGCGGGACGCTTGTCTACGAACACAGGGTAGGCGTCCATCCCGAAGAGGGTGAGGACGTCAACTCCCGCCCGGAACTATCCCGATAGGGTTGACGAATGGCCGACCTGCCGGGAGCCGTCGTCGTGGTCACCGGCGTTGTTTCGTGTCTCTGGGATTCGTCAAATACCAGGGAGACACCATGAGTTTTGAGTTGCAGAGCCAAGGGCTGGCGCAAGGCTCAACGCAAGCCAGTTCTAAACCGTAGCCTGTGGGAGGAACTAGAAGTCCTCGTTGCCGGCCGCGATATCACCTGGGAACGGGTGCGTGGCCACAATGGCGATCCATTGAACGAGGAGGTCGACCGGTTAGCCAATGAAGCTGCTCGGTCGGCTAGGTTCTCATAAAATGCTCATTGCTGTCGGATTGGCGTTCGCGTCCATTGTTGCTTTAGCCAGGCTGCCCAAGTAAACATCGCTCCCCGGGCCGCATCGTGTCCCACTCAGTAAGTGACTGTGACGACGACAGTGTCGGTGTAAACACCGGCCGACGGCATGGCCTGCGGAGGCACCCGGCCATAAACGGTCAAGGCTGGGGTGTCCGGTGCCAGTTCCCGTCACCATGCTGCCAGCCATCGACGCATCACCCCAAGGCTGAGTTCGGGCAATGTCCTTGTAGAGCCCGTAAGTCACGGTTCCGCCCCCTTTGACATTTGCGGCTGCGGGGGTGAACCGGCGGTCGAGGCTGCCCAGTTCCGGCATTTCGGCGATCAGGCTGCGGGCAACGACAGGACCGACACCCGGCACGGAGGAAAGCAGCTTTTCGTTGACCCGCCAGACTGGGGACTTGCGGATATGATCGTCCATGCCCGCATCGAGGCTTGCCAGCTCAGGCCGAAGCGCGACGAGCAGCCGGTGGATGCTCTTTTGCGCCTGTTTCGCGATGACCGTGCGAGCACGGTTGTCCTCCGCCACAATCATCTGCACGATCTGACGCCGGCGGGCGACGAGCTCGGCCAGGGCCTCGGTTTCGGCGTCGCGCAATGGCCGCAATTGCGGCCTGGTCGCAGCGATGAAAGCGGCAATGACGGCAGCATCGATCGGGTCGGTCTTGGCCCGCTTGCCGAGTGCATTGGCATAGGCGCGCACCTGCGCCGGATTGACCACAACAATCGCCAGGCCGGCGCCTGCCAAGGCGGCGACCGCCCGTCTCTCGAAGCTGCCTGTCGGCTCCAATCCGACAACGGCCGGCGAAAGGGCTGCCAGCCGCCGAACCAGATCCTCCACCCCGGCGTGGTCATTCTCCACCGAGAACGCCTCGCCGGACGGCAAAACATGCACGTCGAGCCGATCCTTGGAAACGTCGATGCCAACAATGATTTCCATCCTGTCCCATCCTTGCCTAATCGGGCTTCGCTTGCGGCCCAGGCGACTGTTCGGGTTCGATGGAACGGCGGACGAAGACCCTTGCTCTCCCACGGCCTCGATCACCCAAAGATGCTCCGGTCTCCGGTCCGCCACCGCACCTGCCTTCATAGCACAGTCGGCAAAAAACGATACACGTTGGCCTCCTTGGCAGCCGCCTCAAAGGCTGACGACCTCTTGGGGGAAGACTCTGTCCTCGAACGCGTCCACGCAGGATTGGACCGCCTTGGTCCACTTCGGACCCTTTGTGTCCCACGCCATGAGTTCCTCGGCGGCTCCCTCGACGTGGCTGACCCCATTGCGAATGCCCGGACGTTTCGTTTTCACGTAGACCGGAGGGTTGAACGAGAGGGGAGCCATGAGGGGGGACTTAGAGCGACAAGAGCCCGCTGACCAACCCAGTTGTAGCCGCAGCCAAGGGAACGATGTAGGCCCTCGCGGGTTTAGAGGTTGCAGTGGTCCTTCTCGGATGTGCAGCCGCTGTGGCGGGGTCCGTCGCCTCCCCTTGCTGGCGGCGGGCTCCTTTCGCGAAGGCGGTGTTGGTCAGAGACACCTAGAACCTTATACCGCATCCAATTTAGCTAGTTGTCATTGGGGGGAGCAATGTCCCCTCCTCTTTTGCAGCAGCTAGGAATGCCTTGCGGGCCTCCTCAGGTTCCATCTCGTCGAAAAATTACGGCCATGCAAACGCGCACCGCGAGGTCCCACCAAGGACCACGCTTGGTCCACTTCATCAGCTCCTCGCCGGCTGCCTCGGCGTTGTTGACATTGCGGATGATCCCGGGACGCTCGGTCTTGACGGGGACCGGAGGGTTGAACCAGTGGAGAGCCATGCGGTCACTCTTTGTCGACCTTATCAAGTTCCTCCAGCAAATACCTTTGCTCAGCCCGCAGTTCCCGTTCTACAGGCAGATATAGCAGGTTGCGAAGGTAATTACGGATTACCTCTGACTATTGAAATGCGCAGGACGGCGCGCTTCCGTTGCGATGCCACAGCGGCTGAAGTTGGCTGACAGCTACTCGCGACCGTCAAAAGCCACGCAGAGGCCCAAGGCAGTTGCTGCCTCGACGATTGCCTCGGTTAGTTCTTCGTCGGAGGCCACCAAATAAGGCGCAGTCTCCCGAGCTTCGCGTAGTGCCGCTTTGATCGAGACGGTGTCGCCACGGTCCGTCGCGGATGGTGCGAAGGCCGAGTTCGGCGCAGCCGCGGTAGGCGCCCAGGGCATGCAAATTATGCGAGGTCGCACGAATAAGATCGAGGCGAACCCCGTCCTTGCGCCGGTGCGAGGAGCACTCAAAGCCTGCCATGAAAAACTGGCGAAGCGCGAAGCTTGCGGAACCGGAGCCTCCAGAACCGGAGCCTCCACCTGGTGCTCGTCCCTGCGCCCCACTTCGCTCATTCGAAGTCTCCTTTCAGCAGTCGGCTTCGAACTCGGCCGCCTTGTTAGGACCGGGAACCGCGTTGGCGAAATACCGCATCCAATCGGGCGCGCGCCATCTTCGTTGCTCAGTCCAGCTCGTCCTTGCGTGGCCGGGTAATGCCGAACCGATTGGTCGAGCCTTGTTCCTGTGGTGGACTGTCCGGAGCTGGGGGCGAATGAGGAACAAGGGGGGCCGTGCCAAGTTCGGGGCGATGTACCACCGCCGATCGACTCGAGCGGCTGCTCAGCAACAAGAGAGGCACGGGATCACATGACCGTTCAGATTCGACTTTCCGAGATCGACCACGCCAGGCGCGAGGATCGTGGCGACGGCGCTTGGAGCATCGCACCGGACTTGGGCTATTTGCGGCTAGCAATCGTCAATGTCGTGTTCTTCGGCGCACCGGGCAGCGGAGATCGGAACTGGGTGCTGATCGATACCGGGTTGCCGACGTCCCGCAGCAGCATTCTTGCGGTCGCGGAAAGGCGGTTTGGCACGAACGCACGGCCGGCCGCGATCATCCTGACCCACGGCCATTTCGACCATGTGGGAACGGTTCTAGACCTCGCAAATAAATGGGACGTGCCTGTCTTCGCGCATCCACTCGAGCACCCCTATTTGGACGGAACCGCATCCTATCCGCCACCCGATCCCTGGGTCGGGGGTGGACTGATGGCGCTGCTGTCGCCGCTTTTTCCACGCGGGCCAATTGATCTTGGCAACCGTTTGGAACTCTTACCTGCCGACGGATCGATCCCCGGAATGCCCGGATGGCGATGGTTACACACACCCGGGCACGCGCCTGGGCATATCTCGCTCTGGCGCGAGAAGGACCGTTCGCTGATCGTAGGGGACGCTTTCATCACCACCGGTCAGGAGTCAGTCTATGAGGTCGCCGTTCAGGATCTTGAGATGCACGGTCCGCCGCGCTACTTCACGCCGGACTGGGATGCGGCGGAAAGATCCGTGAAGCACCTGGCTGCCCTGAACCCGCAGATGGTCATCAGTGGACACGGTGCGGCTGCTGCGGGAGTGGGCATGCGTCACGCTCTTGACAGCCTGGCTGAGCGGTTCAGGGTGTTCGCCGTCCCGCCGAAATTGAAATTTGTGCGCGAGCCGGCGGCAGTCCAAGGTAGCTGAGGCTAACCGAGCCGCCGCCGTTCTGAAGTATGGTCAAGTTGGGCAGACTCTATTTCTCGAGCCGGTAGAGTTACCCGTCGGGTCGTGCCCCCTACCGTCGCCGACAAACTCTGACAAGCGGAACAAACCCGGAAGGCGCCGGGTTAGGGCGTTCGATCGGCGCAGGCGACAGCGGCCAAGCGCCCCGAAGTTCTGCGTCAGGAGAAGACGTCAGATGGAAAAGAGTACCCGAGGACGCGCCCTCTCCGCCGGCGAGCCGACCGGCAAGAAGTTGTTCGAGCCCACACGCGTCGGCATCCGCCGAGACTTGGCTTCGATTCGCTCAACCGTGGAGGAGACCAAATGGCAAATCTGGGAAGATTGGCGATCGCCATGCTTGGCGTTCTGGCATACCAAAATCGCGACAAGCTCTGTGAATTGATTCCGGGAGCGGGGTATCTTAACCCAAACGACCCGCAACGCAGAATTCTGGCTCAGATAACGAATGGCGTGTCGAGGGCTGACCTTGGTGAGATCCTCGACCGGTTCAGGGAGGTGGGGGCAGGATCGAAGGTCGACTCGTGGGTTGGCAGCGGGCCAAACCAACCGATCGAGCCAAGGGACGTCGAAGCGGCAATGGACGAAGGTACACTCACGTCCATTTTGATGCACACGGGTCTTTCGCGCGACGAGCTAATCAGAAGGATTGCGCGGGATCTACCCGAGACAGTCAACGAGATCACGCCGAATGGTGAATGGCCGCCTGAGCCGACACAAGGCTTGGATAAGTCGACGCTGCTCGACAATGTATCGTAGGGGACGCAGCCAGGAATGCAGCCGGCCAAGGCGAGATCCAGTACTCTACACCGGGGAATCCAATTGCTCGGACGCACCCAGTTGGACAGCCCGCCAGCCGCAAGTTACCGGCCTTGGGAAGGCTCGTCGGTCGTGTCCCATCAGGTGGTGTAGCTCGGCGGTTACGAAGCCGCTCGCGAGCGCGCCGTCAGTAGCGAGTGGGGCGGCCGAGGTCGCGGGGCAGCGGTGGTCCAAGCATCGGGGGCTTGGGCTTGATCCCGGAATAGTCCTTAGACAGCCTTTCAATTGCCTCCGTGGTTGGCTTCCGCTCAGTGTTGTAAAGCTCGTCAGCCTGCTCTTTGATGCGCAGCGCCGGTCCCTGCAGCGCCATCATGGTGACGCCTAGCTAGACTAGAACGGTGCCGGAAGCAACAGCTGCAATGGCGACAATAATGCTGCGCTTGAAGCGCACAGCGCGGCGAGGCGAGGCCCGCAGCTGCAGCTGTTCTGGATCGAGTTTCGGTGTAGCATCGGAGCGGGGAGTATCCGTCATGGACCGCATCCCGTTCATCGAGATCTCCAGCCCCACACGATCTGAGAAGGCGGCCGGGAGATGGGGCAGAAGTCGGGTGCTCCGCGTTAAGTGAAGCATGCGGCAACGGAGGCACGCCTTGCGAAGCTCGCCGGTCACTGTCGTGTCATGTTCCCGTAGACCTCCGGAGTGCGCCACCGTCCGCCCATCACTTGGTTTGTCTTGGCGGGGCGGTTGCGGCAAGCGCGTCGGCCGACAAAGCGTCTGTTGAACTGCTACGCCCAGAATACATCGCCATCGCAGCGGCAGCGCAGGGCGGCAAGCGGCACCGCGACAAGGAAGCGGTCTGCCCACCATCAGGTTTCCTCCAAGCCCAGCTCCAGGGCTCGGCCGGACTTTGTCTCCCCACCTACCTTGCTATTGTGCAATGCGGCAGCGATATTGCTGCGCATGCGTTGCGCGGATCGAGGTCCATTCGGGCATCACAACCGGAGGCGGCTCGATTGCGAAAAAAATCCGATACGTCGCAAGTATCGCCGCGTTGTAAGCGCGATATGCGTCACATACTCCCAAACGTAGCGGGTCGAACCATCTGCAGACGCTGGCCGAGTTCGGTACCAAACCCGGCGCGTTGGGGGCCACGTTTTATCTTCCCGATGAACTGCCCAAAGGCGCTCCGCTCGTCGTCATGCTGCATGGCTGCACCCAGACTGCGGCAGCGTACAACCGTCACTCCGGATGGTCGCGACTTTCGGACGAAACCGGGTTCGCCCTGCTCTTTCACGAGCAGCAACGCGGCAACAATCCAAACCTCTGTTTCAAATGGTTCCAGCCTGACGACGCCAAGCGCGGTTCGGGCGAGGCGCTTTCGATCCGCCAGATCAAGACGATGGTCGTCACCCACGGTATCGACCACGGGCTTTTCGGCTGGAGGCGCAATGGCAGCGGCCATGCTGGCGACATATCCGGAAGTATTTGGAAGGCTGTGCGATATTGCCGGCCTGCCCTACGGCAGCGCAACGACACACCGGACGCGTTCGATAGAATGCGTGGACATGGCGGCCCGTCGGAACAGGATCTGCAACGAACTCCGCGGCGCGTCGCATCATCGAGGACCGTGGCCGAAGATCTCAGTTTGCCACGGCACCGCCGACCAGACGGTTTCGCCTTCCAACGCCGAAGCGCTCGCGAGCCACTGGCGGGAGGTCCATCGGGCAAAAGCGCTAACGCATCTTTAGGCTGCCGGCCAGCACGCAAAGCAAGTTTGGCGTGATGGCGCGGGAGAAGTCTTGATCGAGGTCAACATGATCGCTGGGATGGGCCACGGTACACCGCTCGGCAACGGCCTCGGCGCTCCGGGACCCTTTATGCTTGATGTCGGCATCTCTTCCACTCAGGAGATCGCGCGGTTCTGGGGCATCTTGGTAACGGAGAAGGGTGTCTCCACGACATCGAGGCCAGAGTTGCCTGCTCGCCAGCACGTGCCATCCCGTTTGGAGATACCAGCTATGGAAAAGGCGAAGACGGCGTCCTCGGAGTCAACCGCCACCCTCCAGTCCCCGCGTACTAACGCATCGGGCCAGCCGGGCGTGAAGAACCTCATCGAGCACGCCCTTCGGACAGCGGGCCTTATGCGCTAACCCAAGCGAGCGCACCGCCCCCACACGTCGTCCCTGCTTCCCCGCCAATAATAATGCGGCCCTTCGACCGGGAAATTTGGACCGCGTGATGGAAGCCGTCTCGAAGACCTCGGGCCTATTTGCAAGCACACTGTTCAAGGCCGCGATATGAACGCAACCCAGTGCAGTATGTTCGACGGCAATTTTTCAGCTTGCTGCCGCCGATCGTTTGAAGATGATGGTCACCTTCGTCCCTTTGCTAGCGCTAGAGTCGACTGCGAACTGCGCCTTGGCGTTCTCGGTCAGCGAGCGCGCGATCAGCGCTCCGAGCTTGCCTGGCTTGGGCCACGTCTCGCCTTCCGGCAGGCCGATTCCGTCGTCCGCCACTATAACCCGGCAGCCGTCGCCATTGACGATGCTGTGCAGCGTTATCGTGCCGCCGTCGCGTCCCCGGAACGCATGCTTTAGTGAATTGGTCAGCAATTCGTTCACGACCAGTCCCGCCGGCATGGCGACGTTTATTGACACGGGATATGTATCCACCTTCATATCCAGGCGGATCCCCTCGACTGCGTGCGAACTCATCACCGCGGACGCGATCTGGCTGAGATAGACGCCAAGATCGACCTCCTCCTTCGGCTCGTCGGCCGTTAGCGTCTGGTAGAGGATCGCCAGAGCGTCGACGCGACCGGCGAGCCGCTCAAACCGTCTCCGGTCGGCCTCGGTTGCGTTGCGGCTTTCCAGCCGGATCAGTGCAGTGATCATCTGCAGGTTGTTCTTTACCCGGTGCTGCAGTTCGCGTAGCAGCGTGTCTTTCTCGCTGACACGCTCCTCCACCGAGCGCTCATCTCCCGCCTCGCCATGGGCCGATACGTCGACCAGCGCCACCAGCCGGAAGCACATCTTGCCGTTGTCGTCCTCGATCACGTTGGAATAAACATCGACGATCGTCGGCTTATCCTCGTTGCGTTCCAGCCTGTAGGTGCCGACTAAATCGGTTCCCTCGACCACGGCCTCGGCAAGCGGCCGGTCCTTCTGCTCGTGGAGGCCTTTGCCCAAAAGGGCTGCCCAGTTTTCCCGGGTGAGCCTGGCGGCCATCAGGCCTGAGAGCTTCTCGAATTCGGGATTGGCGTAGACCACACGCTCCTCAGCGGCAAGGTCGGAAACGGCTATGGCGATCGGCACCTGGTCAAGGAATTTTTTGAACTGTTCGCTTTCCAGTGCGGTTGCAAGCTCAGGTGTATCAAGCAACTGCTCGACCGCCGCGGGCTTCTCTGAATCAGATGTCATTTGCGCGCCTGTTCCGTGCGTACAATATCAACAATGCAGCGCCCCCGCCATCGCCAAAGCTGGACACTGCATTTTCATGCGCCGCGTATAGGCCTCGAGGAACAAGTCGCCAGTCAGCTGGACTTCATGCGGGCCGAGAACGATAGCGTGAATGCGATCACGCAGATGACCACCGGCCAATTGAACCAGCTACCTGAGCATCACGATAGCTTATCTATCTTGGCCCGGCCCTGCCCCGGCCTTTTCAGACGTGCGCTGACGCGATGGTCGAGCCATATCGACTCGCCTACATCGTATGTTCACGACAGCGGAAATCGCCTGTGGGCAATGCAACCAGGCAGATCATCGAAGATTGCCCGGGACATCACGTCGCCGAGGGAAACCGGGCATCGTATTCGCATGCTGATGCGCGAGGTCAACCATCGCGTCAAATCAGTATTCGATCATCATTTCGATCCGCGAGACCAACAAGCGGGCCGAAAGCCCGGCCGCATTGGAAGCGCATTGTGTCACACATTTATGCCACTCCTTGTCAGGCTGACTTGGCCGCTGGCAGTGCCGAAGATATTTGGGCCGGCTGCAGTGTCGACCGTCTCCGCTTCGGCTATGAAGGAACTTGCAAGCCGTCCCTCGCAATTGCGGTCCACCTCAGCGGAATCGGGCTTACTTGTTCCGTCGGCGCTGCTTCGCTCCAGCTATAAAGAGGTATCGGTGCCTGCCGGAATCCTAGCCGGCGATGGTGACCGCCTGCTCGATGCGAAGGGGCAGGCCCACCGCCTTCATGCTGATGTGCCAGGTTCGCTGATTCATATCGTGCAGAATTCCGGTCACATGGTGCACCACAGCGCGTCCCAAGCCGTCCTTGCCATGATCCATACAGTGGTCGCCACGGCGGGAGCGAACGATGAAGCATTGCGGCGCACCCATGACTAGCCCCCCGCAACGCTACCGGTGCGACTCGCGGCTTGCTGCAATCGATGCGTGCCTTGCCGAGCTGCGCGGCAAACAATTTAGACCTGAGCCAAACATCCTTGTTGCGGTGTGGCTTCAAATGCGTACCGAACGTGGAGCCGCTTGCATGTAACCAAATTGCCGGCTCGGCGTTTCCTTCGACGCCGTTGCAACGGTCCCGCCCACCAACGCAAGCTTACAGAACACGAATTAGCGAGGCGATAGCTTCTTCCACAAGTATAGACTGGCAAATTCATGGGTCGTAATTTTCTGGTGATTGAACCTGAGGAAGGCATTGCCGTGCTCAAGGGGCTTGCCTCCTCGGCGCGTATCTCGATGCTGAAACTGCTGCATGAGAAGGGGCCGATGAATGTCAACGAAATCGCCGCCGTGCTGTCGCTGCCGCAGTCGACCGTCTCGACCAACATCCAGGTGCTGGAGGATGCGGGGCTGATCCGCACCGAGCACCTGAAAGCGAAGAAGGGCAGTCAGAAAATCTGTTATCCGACGGCCGAAGAAGTGCTCGTAGTGTTCAAGGGCGAATATCGTGCGGTCAAGAACGACGCGATCGAAGTGTCGATGCCGATCGGGCTTTACACCGGCTTCGAGGTTACCGCGCCCTGCGGCCTTTGTTCGCCGGACGGCATCATCGGTCTGCTCGATGTTCCCAACACTTTCCTCGATCCGGATCGTATGAAAGCCGGGCTGTTGTGGTTCACCCGCGGTTTTGTCGAATACCAGTTTCCCAATAATGCCAAGCTCGCCAATGCCGAGATCACCGAGCTCGAAGTGGCGATAGAGCTGTCTTCGGAAGTGCCGGGCACCAGCGCCGATTGGCCGTCGGACATCACGCTGACGATCAATGGCGTCGATGTCGGCACCTGGACGTCGCCGGGGGATTTCGGTGACAAACGCGGCGTCTTCACG
The DNA here is from genome assembly GCF_040323855.1 of Mesorhizobium sp. M0028. Taxonomy (NCBI): domain Bacteria; kingdom Pseudomonadati; phylum Pseudomonadota; class Alphaproteobacteria; order Hyphomicrobiales; family Phyllobacteriaceae; genus Mesorhizobium; species Mesorhizobium sp. M0028. The sequence continues at coordinate 359,107 of NZ_JAMYVG010000004.1, read as the reverse complement.
CCGTCCTGGTGGAAACTCAAGGGTTCGCAATACGGCAAGCTCAAGAACTGGCGAATTGCCAATGACGGCACCTATGTCGACGGCCTCAGGATTTCCGAAACCGGCCTCGCCGCACTCGATCTGAAGAGCCATCATTCAATCCGCGTCCGTATCGGCGTCAAGGACGACGCCAAGCGCCCTGGCGGGATCAACATTTTCGGCAAGGGCTTTGGAAATTACGATCAGGACATCCTGCTCAGGATCAAAACCGGTTGATATCATCGATCCCGGTTTGAAAAATAGTGAACCCAATTTCAGCTGCTTCCTTTCATCTAGCCAACTCGCATCCAATGGTCAGACTTACGGCTATCTTGTCACCGGCGCTGAGAAACCGATTGGCACGACTGGTCTCACCGAGGAGTTCGAAGAGAGAATTTAAATGTATTATCTGACGACCAGCTTACCTTGATCCATTTTATACTCTCAACCTGCCTCGTCGCAGGCTTCGCCGACTGCCTACGTCATCCGCCTGGGACATCTAGCCCATCCGTTATCGCTTGACGACCATTGATCCGAAACGGCGACTGGCAGCACCATTGTGATGAGCAAGCTTAATCTGTGCCTTTCTTGGGTTTTGTCGGCGTCCGTCGGCAATGCGACCTGGACGAGGTGGGTAGCCCAGCGGCTACGATTGGATCACGTTCTCTAGGCTACTCTGGAAAGTATGTGCCGATCCAAGTCGCACTTGGCCAAGCCATATCGCCAGCGGTGGTTCGTCGTCTCGCGTCTGCTCTGGTAGAACAAAGTCAATTGCCGGCCTTCGATCATTACGGTCGAATGGCCATTCTCGCCGGGCTCACCAGGGTCGAGAACGGGGCCAACGGAAACGTAGGGACCCTTGACGTCATCGGCGATGGCGAAGAAGACGCGCTGCCGGCTGCCGCGCGGACCTTCGGGGAGGAAGCAGGTGGCGTTAAGAAGCACACGACCGTCCGGGAGCTCGACGAGCTGCGCGCCTTCGATCCCCCATTCGTAATCCGGGTGTTCGCGCGCATTGTGATGCGGCACGTCGAGATGATCGAGTATTTTGCCGAGACGTTTCCATGGCCCGAACCAGGAATCGGATTGGCTGCGCGCCAGATAGACATCAGGCTGGGGCACCTTGGTGAATTTGGGCATGCCTGAATAGACGATGTAGCGCTTGCCGTCGACGATTGCCGGATGGGGATCGTAGATGCCGTCCTCATCGGTGTCGGGCAGCGACAATATCGCCGGATTGAGCACCACCCAATGAAAGCCGTCATTGGAGACCGCGTGCTCGCAACGTCCGCCGGACTTCATGAATTCGGTCTGGATGAACATATGGAAGACGCCGCACTCATGAATGACGCCGGGCGCCGCAATGCCCGATCCGGTTACCGGCAAAACGATCGCCTCGTGCTCTGTCCAGGGTCCATAAAGATCCGGCGCTGTGGCGTGGAGGATTTTCCAGCTCTCGGTTGTGACGGTGCCGCTGGAGCCGAAGACGTGCCAGAGCGTGCCATCGAACACCGGACAAGGGTCCTTCAGATCATCCACCGCCTGCGGGTGAAACAGTGGAAAGACGTTGGTTTCAAAGTCGATCTTCATTCGCAAGCATTCCCGCGATTGTTTCGCGGACCCCTTTCATTTGGACCGTCTGCGTGACTCAGCCGAATCGATTCGCAGCCCTCATTTATAACTCCGCCCATGAACGGTTGTTGAACGATTGAACGATTTCAACCGTTCTGTGGCAATGCGCCACATTTTGGGTGAGGTCACGCACGGCGCGGGGCTTCAGCTTCTGGAGCGGCCATCATGTCAGCCGGATGCAGGGTCGTTCGGCTTGACCTTCTCTGTTGAGCCATGGCCGGAATGGAGCGGACCGCTGGCCTCGCCCGAGACAGTTTGGAACTATGGAACAACTTACTGGGATGAAAGTTATATAGATGGCTGCGAATTTCATTCGAAGCTGCCTCGATTAACGTATGTTAGCCGAGGCAATTTCTAATTGTAACGAAGGATTTCTATATGGAAATGGCGGTGGGCACCTCCCTAAAACCAAACACCACCGTACAGTCGTCAATTTTACTTTGCTTTTCCCACCTCCGATGGAATTTTGTATTCCAAAGACCGCAACAGATTCTGACGCTCGCCTCAAAACAGCAGCAGCTAATTTATTTCGAGGAGCCGATCTTCGACGAAAGGCGCCACGCTTCGACGCGGGTGAACGATGTTTCACCTACGATCAGAATTGTGACGCCGCTGATCCCAGTTGGTACTTCCGCGACCAGGGCGAACGCGATCCAGCGCAGGTTCGTCGATCAGATCCTCGCCTCCACGCCGCATGACCGATTGACGACCTGGTATTACACGCCCATGGCGCTACGCTTCAGCGATCATCTCGCCTGTGACGTCTGCGTCTACGACTGCATGGATGAACTCTCCGCGTTCAAAGACGCTCCCGCAGAGTTGACGCAGTTGGAAAAGGCGCTGTTGCAACGTGCCGATGTCGTCTTCACGGGCGGGCAGAGCCTTTACGAGGCCAAGCGAAGCCTGCATCGTTCGATCTTTGCTTTTCCAAGCAGCATCGACGTTGCACATTTCCATCAGGCGAGAGAGCCGGGTGAGGACCCACTCGACCAGGCCAACATACCTCACCCGAGAGTGGGGTATTTCGGGGTCATTGACGAGCGGCTCGACGTCGAATTGGTAGCGGAGACGGCTGCAGCAATGCCGGACGTGCAATTCGTCATGCTCGGCCCTGTGGTCAAGATCGATCCGGCGAGGCTGCCCACGGCAAGCAACCTGCATTGGCTGGGCGGCAAGTCCTATGCCGACCTGCCACGCTACCTCCGGCATTGGAGTGCCGGCTGGATGCCTTTCAAGCTCAACGAGGCGACACGCTACATCAGTCCGACAAAGACTCCTGAATTCCTGGCGGCAGGACTGCCGGTGGTTTCGACAGCGATCGTCGACGTCGTGCGCACCTACGGCGCCGAAGGCCTTGTCGACATTGTCGACGCCGAGGATGTCGAAGCCAAGCTTCGATCCATCCTGGCGCGTCCTCGCGATTTCCTGGTGGAGAAAGCCGACGCCTACCTCGCCGATATGTCCTGGGACAAGACCTGGAATGCGATGGCGGCCCACATCCAGCGCGCCCACGCGATGAAGAGCGTCGTGCCGTTGCTGAGGGGAGCGTGAGCATGTTCGACTGGCTGATCGTCGGCGCCGGCTTCGCCGGCAGCGTGCTGGCGGAACGCATCGCATCGCAGCGACAAGAAAGCGTCCTGATCGTCGACAGACGAAATCACATCGGCGGCAATGCGTATGACTGTTATGACGAGGCAGGGATCCTGATCCACCGCTATGGGCCGCACATATTCCACACCAACGCCCAATCGATCGTCGACTACCTGTCGCAGTTCACCGAATGGCGGTCTTACGAACACCGCGTGCTGTCGCTGGTCGACGGAAAGCTGCTGCCGATACCGATCAACCTAGACACCATAAATCGCCTTTACGGCCTTAAGCTGACATCCGAGCAGCTGCAGGAGTTCTTCGCTTCCCGGCGAGAGACGGTGGAAGAAGTCCGCACAGCCGAAGACGTCGTCGTGAGCACCGTGGGCAGGGAGCTCTACGAGAAATTCTTCCGCGGCTACACGAGGAAGCAGTGGGGTGTTGACCCTTCCCAGCTGAGCAAGTCGGTGACGGCGCGAGTCCCAACCCGGACCGATCGGGATGATCGCTACTTTGGCGACACTTTCCAGAAAATGCCGGCAGGCGGGTATACGCGCATGTTCCAGCGCATGCTGGATAATCCCAAGATCAAGATCATGCTGCAGACCGACTACCGCGAAATTCGCGACAAGATCCCCTTCCAGCGGATGATCTATACCGGTCCGATCGACGAGTATTTCGACTGGAAGCTTGGTCGCTTGCCCTACCGTTCGCTGCGCTTTGAGCACACGACGCTTGATTGCGAGGAGTTTCAGCCGGTCGCCGTCGTCAACTATCCGCAGACGGAAAACTACACCCGCATCACCGAGTACAAGCATCTGACCGGACAGAAGAGTCCGAAGACCAGCCTGACCTACGAATACCCCTCGGACATCGGAGATCCCTATTACCCGGTGCCGCGGCCCGAAAACGAGGCGTTGTACAAGAGCTACGAAGCGTTGGCAGCGGCGTGCCCACAGGTCTGGTTCGTCGGACGTCTGGCGACATATCGCTATTACAATATGGATCAGGTCGTCGGGCAGGCTTTGGCGACGTTCGCGCGCCTTCAAAAGAGCATGCCGGTAAACGGCATCGGGCAGATGCCGAGGCAGCGCGAGGCGGCGGAGTGAACGATGCGCCGGGATTAAGCTGCATTCGCGGTGACCATTAACATTTGAGATGGCGCAAAGATCAGCCGAAGCTAATATGCCGTTGGAGGGGTCGTGCGTACGAGACGTTTCACAAAGCCGATAGTCGTTCAACCGGCCGGATCGATCGCGACAGGGTTGTTGTCTCGGTAACGGACGCGGCCGAGGTTCTGCTGAAGGATTGGCCGGAGCCGGCTTGCAAGCGTCGAGACTCGCAACAATCGAGGCGTGCCTTGCCGTCATGCGCGGTGAAAAGTCGCCAAGAGTCGCACGCGAGGCGATCATCGCTGCGGCCAAGGACCCCAGGATCTTTCTCGGTGGACAGATTTAGGCTTACCGCGTTGCCGATGCAGTTAAAGCGCGGCGCACTATCGGCGGGGCTATACCGCGCCTGCTGGCTCGTTGTCGAAGGCCTCGAACAATCGGCGTTGGCGCTCCAACTCGTCGGCAAGCGGCTTGTGAAGAGTGCGCGAGCCGTTCGCATGAATGGTGGAGAACAAGCCTACTTCGGCGTGGCGCGAATTGTCCCAACCGGGGTAGGCCGTCACCGGGTACAGGCATATGCCCTGAATAGGTGCGCCGAGGCTCATCGCATCGCGCACTTCGTCGCAAACATAATGGAGCCAAGCCGGCCGTCCCGACCCCTCGGCGCCGGTCTCGGCAATAATCATCGGCTTCTTGTAGCGCTCGTCGACCTCGACCAGCATTTCCGAAAGCGCCCGGTATTCGTGGTGTCCCATCGGTATCGTTGGCCCATTCAAGTACCATTGGTTGTGCGGATAGAAGTTGAGGCCTATGACGTCGACAAGGTCCTCGCTGCCACCCAACTCCGGCTCAGCGCGCCCGACCAGCATGTCGTAAGCCTCGAACTGGCCCTGACGAGCATTTTCGGCGCGCCGCCGCTCGGCGCGACTGCGGTCACGAGGAGCAATATGGATGAGCGGTTCAGCCCAGATGAACCTGCAACTGGGTTCGGCCTCCCGCATTGCTCTGATCCCGGCGATCGCTGCCCTGACAAGGTGGCGTTTGAACCATCCGCGCTTATTCTGCCCGGCGCGCGGGAAATAGCCGACCTCCACCGCCCACGCAAAGAAAGAAATTTCGTTGATCGGACACACCAGGGGAGCCACTCCGGTGGCTAAGCGATGAACCCGAACAGCTTCCGCGGCGAAACGGACATAGGCCTCGACAAAGCCGGGGCCACCTTGGTCGACGTGGTCTGGCGAACCATAGTGGAAGATATCCCAGATGACCTGCACCCCGGCCGCCTGGGCTGCTTCGATCACCAACATCCAGCTCGACCAGTCAAAGACTCCCGGCGCTGTTTCGATCAAGTGCCAGCGCAAGCCGTCGCGGATCGTGTGAAGCCCAAGCTCGGCACAGTGGCGATAGTCGCCGGATGCATGGGTGTCATGTGAGGTCGCACGGATCAGATCAAGGCGCACCCCGTCGGCACGTCGATGCGAGGAACACTCGAAACCAGCCATGAAAAAGCTCTCGATGCCAGAAGGATCTGCCGCGGGCCGACGAGCCGGTTCCTCGTTCATACCGGCATCCTGTCGGCCAGGGATGGCGCAAGTACTTGCGTTCGGCGACCGCCCTTTGCCAGGTTCGGTCGCCTCTTCGATTTCGATGAGGCTGCCGTCACGTCGAGGTGTTGGCCTTGCCTGGCGTTCACAGCCATGATTTCCTCGCGCAACACGGAGACGAGATCGGGCTGGTTGCGGTTGCGGCGCTCGTAAGCCAACAGCAGTTGCAAGCGCTCGCGCGCCACGGACGCGCTGCCGCGGCGCTTGAATATATCGAGCAGGTTCATGCTGCCCTCCTTCCCAACAGCCGGTCGAGGAGGCCCCTCCGCTCGAAAGGCAGAATGACCGGCAGGTCCTCGCCCTCGAGTCTTCTTGCTGCGTCGATACAGGCGCGTGCGGCGGGGTTGGTGTTTTTGCATAACCGGCGCGCCCACATTGGTGCGCGTAGTAGTACAATGCGGTTAGAGCCAAAACACGTGTGCTCGACGGGCAAGCGACAGAGGAAATGGCCAAATCCGAATTCGCCCATTGCGCTGCTCACGAAGATGCAAATTTCGGATTGGCCACCCCAGCAATGCGCGACCTCACGCGGCCTGCTGCATTGCCCGTTCGTTGACGCCAGTTTCGCCGAGTTGGGTGAGCGCCTCATCGGTGGCTTTTTCTTCTTCGAGAGTCTGTTCCAGAAGTGGGACTGCGTCTCGTAGGCCGAGCAAGCCCGCCCACGTCACAAGAGTGCCGTAGCGCGCGATTTCATAATGCTCGACCGCCTGGGCTGCAGCCACGAGCCCTGCGTCCAATGCTGGAGCGTCTCCGAATTCTTCCAAAATCTCCTGCCCCTCCTCGATCATGCCATCGATCGCTGGGCACGTCTTACCCTGAGCCCTCTTGCCAAACGCGTCGAAAACCTGCTGCAGGCGCTCGATTTGACCTTCTGTCTCGTCTCGATGCTTTTCGAACGCGGCCTTCAGCTCTTCGGACTCTGCGCCCTTTGCCATTTTCTTTAAGGCGGTCAGAATCTTCCGTTCGACGTAGTAGATGTCCTTCAGACCATCGTAGAAAAGGTCTTCCAAGCCCTTGGAACTGCCCTGTGATCTTCGCGTCGTCGCCATTCTCATCTCCTGTTGAAAGCTATCGATGGATGTACGGCTCTAACGAGGCCAGTGCCTTGTTGTTCCTTCACGATGGCCCCACTGACGCCGACTCATGGTGGCGAGCGGCGTCGCTTGCAGGTCATCAAGATGCGTGGGGCATAAATACGCGGCGGCTATCACGACTTCGTCATCCAGCCGGACGTCGTTACCGTCTTTGCGCGGCTGGTAGCCGCCGAGCACCCTAAAGCCGAACACGGCTCGCCGGCCTTAAGCGGAAATTCCGTGGACACTCTGATCGGCGGCCGCCTCGATCGGGGCACAAGCTCGCTCTTGATCGGCCCTCTCAGGTGTCGGGAAGTCCACCATCGCTTGCTGCTACTCTCACGCGGCGCTCTCAAGGCCGCCTCAAGGTGCGATGGTGGATCCGCGGTTCCGCGGCTGAGCAGGTTGTTTACCTCGACCGGCAGGAGCGAAACGGCCCCGCCGTGGAGCCCCTGAAGCGGCGAGGCTTTGGAACGACATTGCTGGGAAAGGTAGTTGCCGTGCATTGCAATGCAAAGATCGAATTACACTACAACCCCGAGGGACAATCCCGAGGGCCTGCATTTCACCATGGCGTTGCCATTGCGCGAGCCAGGCTCGTGCCAGCATACTCCTGAGCGCCGGGTCGAACGCAACGTGGGAAGCATGCAGCTATGCCCCAGCAACCAATACTTGGTAACCAAATTGGCGGTTCGGCGTTTCCTTTCAACGTGGTCCACGGTGCACTCACGGTGCGGTTTTGCAGTGTCAGGATTTCTGAATGGTCGACAGAGACAAAGCGCGCCGCGATCGGATGTTTGACTCCCTGGTTGTGGGCGGCGGGCCAGCAGGCCTCGTGGCCGCGACCTACCTTGGACGTTTTCGGCGTCGGGTAGTTGTCGTCGATGCAGGTCAAAGCCGGGCAAACTGGATTCCCTTGACGCGCAACTGCCCGGGCTTCCCGCGCGGAATCACCGGCCCTGACCTGCTTCACCGCCTCAAACTGCAGGCCACCCGGCACGGCGCAGATTGGGTGTGCGATACGGTCGTGGGCATTCGCATCGCGGAGAATGGATTTTTAGCGCAGGCTTCATCTCCCATTCATGCCCGCTCACTGCTTATTGCCACTGGTGTCGTCGACAGCCTCCCCGACGTTCCGGGCACCGCCGACATGATTAAAGCCGGAGCCTTGCGATTGTGCCCTATCTGCGACGGCTATGAGGTCATTGACAAACGGGTGGCCGTCATCGGACCGGCCGAACACGCAATGAAAAAGGCGCTGTTCATGCGGACCTTCACTCGAGACGTAACTTTGCTGATTGCTGATGCAGCCCAGCCCAGCCCGGATGACGTTCTTAGGCTAAAAAGGGCTGGAATCGAGTTCGGCGCATGCGCCCGAGACGCAATTTCAGCTGAGGGCCGTCGGGCAGTTGTCGAACTCGTCGACGGCAGGACGCTCTCGTTTGACACCATCTACCCTGCGATGGGGTCGATCATCCGCTCGAGGCTAGCGACCGACCTTGGTGCAGAATGTGACCGAGCCGGCAATCTTGTCGTGGATTCGCACCAGCGCACCGCCGTGCCGGGACTCTATGCAGCTGGAGATGTCGTCGACGAGATCAACCAGCTTGCCGTCGCGTTCGGGCACGCAGCGGTCGCGGCAAGTGACATGCATAACTATCTTGCGAAGGGCGAAGGGGAGCACTGATTGCAGGCTGAAAACACCGCGTAGTGACAGTCCTACGCGAACGGCGTGCCCGGCGCTGACGTTAAGATACCGACAATCACAAACCATTGGGCTGCTGCCATATGTGTCTCTTTCCGATCCTGCTGCCTCGCGCGAACAATTCCGGCAGACCGTTCCCCAAGCAGGAATTCGACCCGACAAGGCCGAGCTGGCTAGCCGTTCGCCGGCGTCATGGCTTTTCTGCAGTCACTGGCCGAAGGGGTGTGGCGGCAAGGCGGCCATTCCAACATTGACGACCTCGTCATGTTGGAGATGATGACGGACGAGATCGACTTGCCGCGCGGAACTCGAGCGGCGATTTCGCCAGGACGAAAATGACCATCCGTTCCCTATCGATCTGCGTCGTGTAGCGCACGCAGCGCTTCGGTTCGACCACGCGTGCTTGCCGTTCCGGCTCCTCTTCGGTGTCGGTTGCACAGGGGTGCCCCCTTGCAGCCTCCAAGCGCACTCCCCGATCCGAGTGGTCTTTGCATCTCGTGCTGCGCGCTCAACCTCGATCAGTGCTCGTACAGCATCGATGTTCGGTTCTCTCTCACTTGTCTCTTTTCTCAGCCGCGCTCCCCGCCTAGTTAACCGAACCATCGTCGCAAACGGGTGTTCCACCACGACAACAAAAAGCCCGCCGGCCGGAACCGGCGGGCTAAGTGACCCAACAGCGGAACACAATTGCTAGGGGTCGGTGGAGTACGAGATTCCAACCGACGAATGCGCAGAAGGTTCCGCAACTGCTAATGTAACGTAGGAGGAGTTGGGGGAACTGGAATTCCGGTCGTAGACCTGTTCGTATCCGAGCTGCTACACCCGGCCAACGAAGCCCGTCCATGAACGATGGCGGAGCGTGCTGCCCTGCTCCGGCGCACGGCGGCAACAATCAAGACTATCAGCCTGACCGACTATTCCGGATCTCAGCCAATGACAGCGCCTCAGGCGTGTAGCTTTCGACTTTGAGTCGATGGCGGTTGTAGTGGCGATTTTCCGGCCACCAACACGCGAGCTGGAGGGTGGTGAGTGCATCAAGGCCGGCAGAGCGCTGTTGGGCCGAAAGCTGAAACTCCGCCGCCGGCTCAGTACGGCCCACCGCCGAGAGGTATTTATAGCCGCCGGTGGTCGTCTAGCGAGCGCGTGCGAGATGCACTTCCCAAACACGAACGCCCGCTCGGAAACGACGGCTGGATGCTCTGCATAGCCAACGAGATCACAATCTGCGGGCTTCGGGAGCGGGGCTAGTCTCCATGACGTCAGGGCACGCCGCCGCTTCCGGTCTGTCAGCTTGGTGCATGTGTCAACAGTTCGGAGCCGAAGCAGTGCGCCGCCCTCCCAGCCAAAGAAAGTTGGCTCGCCCGACTGGCAGAAGAAGGCCCCGATGCTTCGCGCCTTCGCGGGGCCGTCAGCCAGACCATCGTCGGTGAGCCGCCGAAGGAACATGGCATCGTTGCCGCGCTGCGCCGATCCCGGCTGCCGGAGCCGATCTCCAGGTCAAGATCTGATGCGACATCTGCTCGATACAAACCGACTCGGAGCCCCTGCTCTAAAGGACAGCCGAACGAAACGACCATAACCTTTTCATCTCCTCCCTCACAGTCGCCGAATTCGTCGCGGTGTACTTGAGAAGCTGTCGGGCAAGCGGCGTGACGAACTCGAAAAATGGTTCGCGGCGTCGGACGGTGCGCAGATGCTTTTTGCCGGTCGGGTCCTGTTGTTCGACGAGAAGGATGGTCCGGCGAGGCAAAGAGCCGGGCCCAAGGAGAGCCTGCTCAGCCTCAATCGCATCGGCCAGCGGTTCTTTGAATTCGCCGTGATCCACATTCATGCAACCACTGCCCTTGTCTTCGCGTTTAGCCGCGTTCAATCGTGGGGAGCGACAAGAATGCGGGCCTTCAGTCCAATTACAATTTGCCTCAATCGCAACCTGACGGTGGTCGCGTCCATAGCCGACGCAATGAAGGTGCTTCAGCAGCCATGGCCTAGAATGGGAAAGCCGGGGCGGCTCAAGGCGATCCGAATGGTCGAGGAATCGCTCGCCGGGCATTGCAGCCAGCAAGCTGCGTTCGAGGCCTTCAAGGCGGCCGCGGCTGAACAGGGACTCCTTAGAACAAGAGGGACCAGCACAGGTCTGGGGAAATGTGCGCGGATGGTTGAAGACCTGATGTGAGGTCATGCCGGCCTCGCTAACACTGAAGAGCCACCCCACCTGAAGCCCGAAATACTGCCTTCTCCCGCGAGAGCCGAAACGCCTCAAAACGGGCTATTAGCCCGGACGCGAGAAGGCCCTGGCTTCGCGTCCGGGACAGCCACTTATCCGACGGTGAATTCTGCGCTGGCCAAGCAGTGCGCTGCACCCCATTTGCGATCGCGTTTGGGATCCACATTGAGGTTACTCTGACGGTCTGCCCCATCTTGTCAGAAGAAGACATTTCGCTTGACCTTGCGACTAAAGGAAAGCAATCAGCCTTGACAAAAATCGCGATCAGAATTGCGCGAAGAGCCGGGCTTGACGAGCAGGTGGTTCTCCGTAGTCTCTTCGACCGCGAGGATTTCGGCTCGACGGGCATCGGTCGTGGTGTCGCGATCCCTCACGCTCTACTGGGTATGATCTCTTCGCCTGTCGCGTCTTTGACACGCTTGGCCCAGCCTATCGATTTCGACGGCCCCGACGACGACCCAGTCGATCTCATTTACACTGTACTCTGGCCGCGCTCTGCTACTTCCGCCTTCCTCCCTGCCCTTTCGCAAATATGCCGGGTGCTTCGGACATCTCAAGTTCGGGAGCGACTCCGACAGGCACAGTCATCCGATGAGGCCTTGGCGATTCTCGAAACTGAGCCGCTTCCGAGAATTTCACCAAATTTGCATACTTGCCGCGTCGGCGGGGGCTCGCTACCAGCCGATGAGGCGGTCTTCGCGGGGGATTGACGCATCTTCGGGTTCCTTTTCTGCGCGGTAACCCAAACAGAATGTCTGCGTCGTCATTACTCCGAGGCCGCGCCGCGCTCCGGCAACGCGCGGTCTGGTCCCCGCGGGTACTGCGATCGATCAGCCCCGCATCGTTGAGCGTAGGATGGCCTGCATGTGCTCTTTCAGGTCGAGTTCGCCTCGTGCCTCAACAGTCAACAGGTACTCGGCCTTGACCCGGCGGTCGCCTCGGCTGGTCGCAGGATAGGAACAGATGGCCAGCAAGGCTTGCTCTTCAATTCGGTCTGCCGTCTTGCGGTCGTGCCAGTTGCTGCCCGCTCGATGAACAACCCTGTGGAGCGCGGCATAGGCGGTTTCATGCCTTGCGATCAGCGCCTGCAGTTCGCGCGAGATACCTTCGCCTTCAGCAAACGTCGGTTCAATGACAGACGCAACGGCGGTGAACGCAAGAAGTGTACGGCGGGTGACTGCGGGCATGCCTCATATCCTTGCCGTCTGATGAGTGCGGGCACACCATAGCACCGGCGCAGCGTTCGGAGAGATGCTTTGCAACATGACCCTATTTTCTGCTGACAAAACGTTTCCGATCCCGCGGCTGCTCCTCCTGCAATGGCTGGCAGCTTCAGTCTCCTGAAGGTCCCAGGTGGACGCTAGTATGCCATTGAACGCCACCCACAACTCAGATGCTGTGTGAGCGCCTGCCCCCAGCCGGCACATTTGCCTGTGTCTTATTCCAGACTGTTCCCGCGTGCACAGTGCCCCTGTGCGATCGGGAATCGACGCTGGCCTTTTAAAGGCCGCTTCCAGATCTCGCCTCCCGAAGTCAGTTTCGGCGAGCGTTGAGAGCACGTGCGAGGAGCCGGGTGTCAGTTAGCTGGATCACGCACGTCTCGAACGCTTTGGTCGGGCCGCGCCAGCGCAGCTCTTCGACGTCATCGAACAGCCGAGCGTCCGTGCGAAGCGTCGCGAGATTTTTGAATAAAAGCGCGAGCTCTCTACGCTTGCCGAGGGCTTCAGGCGGAAAGCTTTCAAGAGGGCCGTAGCGGCCAAGCAGCCGGGCGGCCGAGACCAGGCCGATGCCTTCGAGACCCGGATAGCCATCGGCGGCATCACCGACGAGCGCGAGGAAATCTGGAATGAGGGCCGGCTCAACTCCGAACTTCTCGCGTACACCCGCGGCATCGCGAATTTTCTGGGTCCTGCGGTCTACCTGGACCACATGGTCACCGCGCACACACTGCGCGAGATCCTTGTCCGGCGTCCAGATGCACACCTTCTGCACGCGCCCATCGGCAGCCGCGCTGTGCGCCGCGGAGGCCAGCGCGTCGTCGGCTTCCAGCTCGATCATCGGCCAGACCGCCACTCCCATCGCCGCCAAGGCTTTCTCGAGGGGGTGAAACTGCGCGAGCAATGCCGGCTCGATGCCATCCCCGGTCTTGTAGCCCGGCCAGAGCTGATTTCTGAACGATTCTACTACATGATCGGTAGCCACCCCAATGTGTGTGGCGCCATTCTCGCTCATCTCCAGCACTGTGTTCAGCACGCCGACGACGGCGCCAAACGGCTTGTCTTGGCCGTTGTTGAACCGGCGTTGGCCGTAGAAGTGGCGAAACAGTTCGTATGTGCCGTCTACTAAATGTACGATCATCGCAATCCTCGAGAAACAGCATCCGGCCCCGTCTGCAAAGCTAGACCGACAGTTGGCCTTCTCCAAACCTTCAAGTAGGTGCGCTCGGCCGTGCCCGTACGCCCACCGCAAGCCATGCCTCTCACCGGCACTTAGCAACAGCTTACCTTCAAGGGCAGGCGATATTTCTCGCCCCGCCGCCTCGCTTTTGCGCCAGGCGGCCATTTGGTTCGCGAGAGTATCCCTTCTTCCAAACGCAGCGAAAAACGACTTGGCGATGCTGTCGCGACTAGCGCCGGCCGCGCAGGAGGCAGCCTGGGCCGATATTGCGACCAGCTTGCGATGTGGGGAAGCCCGGACGGGTGGGTTGGCCCGAACACACTGCTCCTGACGACAGAATGGAAATGACGACGTTCAGACGCTCCGATCTGCGGCGGCAGTTCCGTCATGACGATGATATGGAATGCATGCCCCCGGTTTGGGGTTCTCATTCCTGTGACGGCCGGCGAGGCGCACCCCGCCTCTTGAAACCTTCAAACATTTTGCAGTTGTTAGGACTCACCTCGTTGACGCACTTCGACACAAAACCCGATGTCGGTAAATTGCGCAGCTTCGGAGGTGGCACAGGCGCAGCCTCTAGCACCTGGTCTGTGATCGGTCGGGTCCCAAGCCAATTTCCGCCTGCCGCGCTTCACGCTATTGCAAGACGTTCAAATTTCAAATTTGAGCTTCCGCACTCATGCTTTGTCGAGAGTATCTCTTAAAGTCACTTAAACCTTCTGCGCAGTAAGTTTTAGCCGTTCTGAATCGCCGTCGGCGACGATGACGATGAAATAGGAGGACGCAATGGCTCGCAGTCACGTTGAACGTCTTGGTGAGTTCAGGGAAATCCTGGTCGCGACTCGACGCGAAGGAGTCCGTAACGTGCACCATACTCGCGACGCAATGCGGGCAAGTGGCTTTCAGATCGGGGACAGCGACGGCTCCAGCTACGGAGCCGAGATGAAGGTGCTTCAAGAGGAAATTGAGGCAGTCGATCGCGCCATCGAAGACGAGAAGCGGCTGGCTTTGGCCATCGAGGGCGCGGCTCAACCCCGCCGACCGACTAAACCGAGAATCGTGAAGGGAACATAGAGTCAGGTACGGCCCTTGGCGCCGTCGCGTCGATCGCCTGCGGTATGGTGTCGGGCTCGTCGCCGCCGTGGTGCAGCACCCTGACGTCATCCATTGCCATCAAACGTCAGGAAGGGACGGCCGAAGCCGCCTCTGCCGGCGTCGCTGACTGCTCAGCTTTCATCTTCCCCGTCGATTTCGCCGTCTCCATCGTGACGATGCTTCGCTAATCTCGTGAAGGCGTTCTTCAGGTGTCCGAGTACGGCCTGAAACGCGACATTTGGACACGAAATCACGGAGGTCAGCTTCGAGGCGCGAAGCGGGGCGTGGCGGTGGAATATTGCGGCGAGCAGTTCGATAACGATGGCAGCATGGTCTCTGCAATCCTCAAAAATATGAAACGGGTGATGGCAAGCGAGTACAGCCGCGAGCTGTCCCCAAAGGTCTCCAGAGCGCAGCTGCAGCAGGCTCGTCTCGGATTCAGCCAAAGGGGGACCCGTGCCCTACGGCGTCCGGCGAATGTTGCTGGATAAGGATGGGAGCCCCGTTACGTTCTCGGCTCTGGAGAACAGAAAGGGCTCGCTGGCGAACGTGTTCTCCTTGTCCCTGGCCCGCCAAACGAAATCAGGCTTGTGAGGGGCATCTTCAACATGTTTGTTGCTGAAGGGCAGAGCATGGCTGGTATATCAGTTCGTCTGAACAAAGAGGGAGAGCCGTCCACATACGGCGATGTGTGAACGCCTGCCCGAACAGCCCGCCGCCGACGATGAAGTTGTTGGGGCTATGAAGCTTGAAGAGAAACAGTTCGCCCGGTTGGAGCGCTCGGAACTGCGACCGCCCCCCCGGGCTGCCAGATGTTCACCTCGTCAACGTCCTGGCGGCGCGACAGAAATTCGAACCAATCTAGATCGGTGACGCCGACATAGATCTTGATCCCATGGGTGCTCATGAAAACGCCTCAGCGCGGTCGCGCACGATCGCCTTCACTCGCTCCGCCGCTGTTTGAGCGGGATCAGCCCGTTCGGCAAAGGACGGCAGAGCGAGCATGCGCGCTGCTTCGCGCAGGGCAGCGGCGATCGAACCTATCGCTTCTTCCGCGCGAGTGACCGGCAACTCGATCGTGCGCGCGAGAGTTAGGAAGTCCTGCCGTGTAAGCCGGTCGTCCTTACCGTTGAGCTTCAGCGCCATACGATCGCCACCAAGCCCCGGAAAGACGCGGGTCGTCACGGCGTCGTAAAGGGATGCGAACCGGACGGTCTCGAACCGCTTGGAGCCAGGGCCTGCAATCTTGAGGAGCGCCAGGTTCTTGAGATGCATGTCCCCGTCGGCGATCAGCCACGCGAAAAACGCCCGGCGGAACAAGGTCTCGATATCGGCGGCAGGGTCGGTCGAAAGCGGCCGCAAACCGCGCGCCATGCGTTCGATTGTGCCGTCGTATTTGGCTGAGGTCGGCAGATCGAGAACCGAACAGAAGTCCTCGAGCGCTAGGAAGCGTCGATCATCGGGCCCGCGTCGCACGTCGAATCGCTCGACGACCAATGCAGGTGACATCCCATCCGGCATGTCGATGAGCGCGGCGGCCGGAACCTCGAAGCCCGCTGCGCGACCAAGTTCAAGACAAAGCCATTCGACGACCGGCAGCATTTCGAAGCCCGCGGTTCCGGCCGGCTTAAGGATGTGAGTGAATGGCAGATCGATCGCGGGTAGCAGCGCGCCGTCCGATGCCAAATTCATCGGCGCCTTAATCTGGACACCCGATAATCTCGGCATTTCCGCGCGCGCAAACAGCTGAGCCAAGTTGTGCTCGAACGTCTCCTGGATCTCGCCTCGCGACGGGCCGACGTATCGACCAGTGAAGCGCCCATCGTCGGTGAACGCGACAAGTTTGGTGTCGAGTTCGTCTCGCGGCAGGACGTTAAGCTCGGCTTGGCTCTCGACGACCGCGATATTTGACATGTAGCGCTTGCCGCTTCGCAGCGCTTCGCGTTCATCCCGCTGACGGAGCACTTGCGCGAGCCATCCTTCTGGGAGGAGCGACTCGATGAAAGCCGGCAGCTTGCCTGGTGCAGTCTGTCGAACGAGTGGCGGGCCGCTGCGCCTCACAGGCTTCCAGCGCCACTCGAATCCATCGTGGATTAGACGACCGAGAGGATCCCCATGCCATGCCACAAGGAAATCCAGGGCCGCCTTGTTAACGGGGCCCTTGGCCGCCGCCGGGCGCGCAATCAGATAACGCTCAGCGCCCTCCCCTTCGCGGTACCATCCGTTCTCGCGGGCCAACGCCCAGACCGCGTCAGCGGCCACCTGTGGCGAGCCGTGTTCTTCTATGAGTCTTGCCGCCATGTCGGCCCGCATCAGTTCGGTGATGGCGCTAGCATGCTCGCTCCGCAAGCGGAATGCTTCCAGGAAGCGTTGGCGCGGCGAGGAAACGTCAACTCGCAGCTCGCCAAGATCGTCCCCTACCACCGCAGAGGCAGTCGAAGGATGGGGAGGCGCCTCGTTTTGGATTATTTCGAGCGTCCGTAGCCGGGTTCGTTGATTACGCCGACCGCTAACGAACAGGCGGCCGTCAGGTGTGGGAGCAAGAAGTTGAGCAGAGGCCGATGATAGATAGGCAGTAGGATAGAGGTAGCGCGCGATGCGTACGGCGTGGCCTAAAACTGCTTGCTCAACGTCGTCGCCTGATCGTGCATAAACACCGCGGACGAGCGGGACGAGTTCCCCTACCACCGCTAGCGCATGCGCACGTCTCTTGTCTATTGTCTCTCCAACCAGCAGTATGGACACGGACTTTCTCGCATTTCAGATGCGCAAAAGTCCGCTAATAGGCGTCAAGAGTCAAGGACTTTCTCGAATCTGAAATGCGAGAAAGTCATGCCTGTCTACGGGCGTCGCCAGTCTGCTCGGCCGCATTCTCGATCTGCTTTTGCCGAATGCACTGGTATTACGGTCGAGCAATGGAGCCCCGTCGAATGAGGGCTCGCGCCGAGCGGAAGCGACCAGTCCAGTACGGGTCATGCCCCTGCCCTGCGCACTTTTCCGCAGATCAACGTTCGTTGTTGTCATCCTCATAGCCTTCATAGTTGTCCTGCGGCGCATAATATTCCGCTGCGTCATAGACTTGGGTCTTCTTGTAGCGCTCTCCAGGCCAACCGCAGCGAGGCGCGAAAAGCCGTTGATCTTCAAGCCGCAGGCGATGCACTCGAAACGATTGGGCAGATATCTGCGTCTCGGTGATCTCGCCGTCCTCGAGTTTCTGTGTCGGCGCAGTGACGGGCTCACCCACGACCAAAGCTTGGGAAGCGCACGATGGACAGTTCACCCGATGGCCGGCCGGGCGGATTGCCCAACCGGCCGCCGACTGGCTGAGCGTGGTGCGCTCCTCGTTGCTCTTGGCGGCCCAGGCGTTCTTGTGAGCGTCGACATCTCCCAGGACCGCCTTAGCGCCGTCATCGGCAGCGGCGGCGATGAGTTTGGCGGCGACTTTCGCCTCGGCATCCCCGATGAAGTCAGGCAGTGACATGCCCATCGAACCAAGGAGAACCTCGCATAACCGCCAGGCGATCGATGGATTGCGGTGCAATCTCGCAATTGATGAGCCCGTCGGCGACGACGATGCCGATATCGGACGACTTCACCTTCCTGAGCTTGGCAAGCGAGCGGTCGACGATCGGGTGCGGCGACGCAGCTTGGTCATCGCCACCAACGCCGCAAATCGGTAACACCTGGTAGTCGCCTTCGAAGGGCTTCCTGCTTTTCACCGGGACGTTAGATCGCCAGCGCTGCTGTTTTTCCCCGGTGTACAAACCCCTCTTTTGAGCGGCCAGTTGACTGCCGTCCAAAATGATTATTAAGTTCGGTGACAGAACGAATTAATCGGAGCTGCTGTTGAACGACGTGCCACGCATTTCTCGTCAGTTCTCGCAGCGCTCCGTCATGGAGGCGATCGTGCAAGGTGGGCCGATCTCGCGCGCTTCAATCGCAAAGCAGACCGGCTTGTCTAAGCAGACAATCTCCGAGATCGTCAGGACACTCGAGCAGGAAGGCTGGGTGCAGGAAACGGGGCGCACGAGCGGACATGTCGGACGCACGGCTGTCACTTACGAACTCGTATTTAACGCGGCCTACATCGCGGCGGTCGACCTCGGCGGCGCCAAAGTCCGGGTCGCCCTCACCGATCTTGCCTGCCAGATATTCGCGGAGGAAACGGCGCCGACCGATCCTCGGGGCGGACAGTTCGTCGTCGACCAGATCGTGGATCTAGCGCTTCAGGCGGCCCAGAGGCACCGCATCTCGCGCACAAAGATAAGGCTGGCGGTGATTGGTGTTCCCGGTGCACCCGACAAGAAGACCGGCCGCGTCCTGCTTGCCCCGAATATTGCCGGCTTTGGCACAATGAATGTCGTTCGCGCTTTCGAGCACGCATTCGGGTTTCATGTGGTGATCGAGAACGATGTCAATCTGGCGGTGCTCGGCGAGAACTGGCAGGGGTGCGGCCGCGGTATCGACAATCTCGCCTTCATAGCGCTGGGTACCGGCATCGGCAGCGGCCTCATGGTTGGAGGCAATCTGGTGCGGGGCGCCAGCAATGCAGCCGGCGAGATGGGCTTTTTGCCGATTGGCGCCGATCCTTTCGCGCCGACATCGTTGCGCGCCGGCGCTTTCGAGCGCGTGGTCGCAACCAACGCCATGGTTGAACGCTACGCGGCGCTGACGGGCAACATCGTCAACGTGCCGACGATTTTCCACAGTGCATTGGCCGGAGACAGGCATGCCGCGACGGTGCTCGACGAAACCGCGCGCTACCTGGCGCAAGGCATTGTGGCCATAGCGGCAATTGCCAATCCGCAAAAGGTCGTCCTGGGCGGCTCGATCGGGCTGCGGCCGGAAATCCTGTTGCGCGTTAGGGACCTGCTGCCGCGCTGCTTCCCCTATCCTATCGCCGTTGAGGCCAGCGAACTCGGGTCGCGGGCAGCGCTCATCGGCGCCGCCGCCATCGGGCTCGGCCAGTTGCACAACAAACTGTTCGGCGTCGACGCGCCCGACGGACGCATTTCGCTTCCCCCAGCCAGTTCGGCCGTGCTGCGCGAGGCCACGCTATGACCGCTTCAAAGGACATCACCGCCCGCTTGCGCGCCGCCCTCGATTGCGACGCAGCGGTGGAGCTTCTGCAGGGGGCAATCGGCCGCGAAAGCATAACCGGTCACGAAGAAAACTTTGTCGCCTTCCTTGAACACCGCATGCGCATGCTTGGCTTGAGCGAAATTCGGCGTGCGGAATTCGCGCCCGGCCGGCCCAATGTCTGGGGTGAGCGCAAAGGTGCCGGCGCCGGCAAGCGGCTGCTCTTCATCGGCCACACCGATACGGTTCATGTCGAGGGCTGGCGCGAGCACTGGGCTGGCACCGCCAGGCAGGATCCGTTTGCCGCGCCAATGATCGACGGGCAGATCTGGGGCCGCGGCGCCGGCGACCTCAAGGCCGGCATCTGCTCCGCGCTGTCGGCACTCTCTCTGCTCGACACGGCCGACATCGAACTGGCCGGCGACGTTGCCTTTGCCTTCGTCGGCGACGAGGAGAGCGGCCAGCCTGGAATCGGCGTCTCCGCCGGCATCAAGGACTTCGTCGGCCGCATCGAGAGAGGCGAAGTCGTGGCGCCCGATTTCATCGTCTATGTGGAGCCTACCCGCCTTTCGGTTTATCCGGCCCAAATCGGCTTCTTCATTACCGACATCACCGTCACCGGACGATCGGCCTATTTCGGCGTACCCGAACTCGGCAAGGATGCCTTGCGTGCAAGCCACGCCGTCATGAGCGCGCTGTGGAAGCATTCGGAAGATGTTGCAACCAGAGCCGAGCACCCGCTGATTGGGCGTGGCTTCCTGCTGATCACCGGGCTTGCGGGCGGAGGCTACATCGCGGTGCCCGAACGCTGCACGTTGTCGCTGATCCGCAAGCTGTTGCCCGGCGAGTCACTGGACGAGGCCGCCG
Source organism: Mesorhizobium sp. M0028 (assembly GCF_040323855.1). Taxonomy (NCBI): domain Bacteria; kingdom Pseudomonadati; phylum Pseudomonadota; class Alphaproteobacteria; order Hyphomicrobiales; family Phyllobacteriaceae; genus Mesorhizobium; species Mesorhizobium sp. M0028. Next base: position 338,714 of record NZ_JAMYVG010000004.1, on the reverse strand, counting down.
CCGAAATCGAGGCAGTGGTGCGCGGCGCCATCACCGATCCTGAAATCATGTTGGCGTTCGCCTATCCGGCAGGCCGCGATCATCCGCTCGGGGGTAACGCCGCCGAGATTGCACCTGACAGGCCGGAGGTCGGCGCCCTTGCTGCCGCCATGGCCCGATCGATGGCTGGTCGCGGCGCCATCGAAGGCGCGCCATTCTGGTCAGAGTCATCATTTTTCACCAACCGGCTCGGCATCCCCGCCGTGTACTGCGCGCCAGGCGACATTCGCAACTGCCACACCTTCGACGAACACGTCGATGTCGAGGAATATTTGGCGGGCATCGTAGGCTTCGCCCGGTTCATGGCGGAGTATTGCGGCGTTACGGAATAAAGGACAACTGAGAGCGAAAATGGGAGAACTACCATGCTGATAGACAGACTTGTTGCTACAGCACTTGCAGGCAGTCTGATGCTGTTGGCCGGCGGAGCCGGCGCACAGACAGTGGGACCGAGCGGCGAGACGGCGACGCCCAGCGCCGAGGTTACTCTGTCGGACACAGATCTGGCCGCAGTGAAGGAGAAGGGCTACAAGGCCGCGCTGCTGTGGCACACCTCGTCCGACTTCACCAATGCGGTCAGCGCCGGCGCCAAGGATGAATTTGCCCGTGCTGGCATTCAGATCGTCGTGACCACCGACGCCGGCTTTGACGCGGCGCGCCAGCGCAGCGACATCGAAACCGCGCTCGCAGCCAAGCCAAACGTCATCCTGTCGCTGCCCCTCGATCCGGTCACTTCGGCCGAGGCTTTCCGTCAGGCGCTCACCGACGGCACCAAGCTGGTATTCCTTTCGAATCTGCCGAAAGGCTACAAGCACGGAACCGACTATGCCGCCATCGTCACTGACGACCTGTTCCAGATGGGCAAGCACGCGGCCGATGCACTGGCCAAGGCGCTCGATGGCAAAGGCAAGGTCGGCTACATCTTCCACGACGCCAGTTACTATGTGACGAACCAGCGCGACCAGGCTTTCAAGACAACGATCGAGAAGGATTATCCCGGTATCAAGATCGTCGCCGAGCAGGGGATCTCCGATCCGGCGCGGGCAGAAGAGCTGGCCAGCGCCATGCTCGTGCAGCATCCCGATCTTGACGGCATCTACGTCACCTGGGCCGAACCGGCCGACGGCGTGCTGTCGGCCTTGCGGGCAAGCGGAAACACCAAGACCAAGATCGTCACGCTCGACCTCGCCGAACCGGTGGCGCTCGATATGGTCAAGGGCGGCAATGTGACCGCACTGGTGGCCGACAAGGCGTATGAGCTCGGTCGCGCCATGGCCGCTGTCGGCGTCAAGGCGCTGCTCGGCCAGGAGACGCCGGCCTTCGTCGTTGCCCCGGCGCTTACCGTGACCAAGCAGAACGTTGCGCAGGGCTGGAAGGATTCGTTGAACCGCGACGCACCGCAATCGGTGCTCGACGCGGCCAAGTGACAGGCGAATGCCGGCGGCCAATGAGGGCCGCCGACACCATAAAAACAAGGGGAACTGACATGCGCACAGCAATTGGAATGTTGTCGGCACTGGTAGCGCTCGTCGCCGCCAACGCCTTCGCAGCCGACGGCACCACCACGGGACCGAACGGGGAAAAGCCGACGCCGGCAAAGAGCGTCGTGCTCACACCAGCTGAGGAGCAGCAGATCAAGGACGGCAAATACACCGCCGCGCTGGTCTGGCATGAGATGAGCGAATACACCAACGCGGTGAACAGCGGCGCCCAGGACGAGTTGAAGCGGCTCGGCATCACGGTGGTCGCTCAGACCGACGCCGGCTTTGATGCAGCCCGGCAGAAATCCGACGTCGAGACAGTACTCGCCAAAAAGCCCTCGATTATACTGTCCCTACCGGTCGATCCCGCAAGTGCGGCCACCGTCTATGATCCTGCGCGCCAGGCCGGCGTGAAATTGGGATTCGTCGACAATTCGCCAGCAGGCTACGTTCACGACAAGGACTATGTGACCATCGTTTCGGACGACCTTTTCCAGATGGGCAATAAGGCCGGGATCGCAATGGCCGACGCGCTCGGCAAGCAGGGCAAGGTCGGCTACATCTTTCACGATGCCGATTTCTACGTCACCAACCAGCGCGATGGAGCATTCAAGCACACAATCGAGCAGGACTATCCGGACATGAAGATCGTAGCCGAGGCCGGAATGGCCGACCCCGCGCGCAGCGAGGAAATCGCGCAGGCGATGATCACACAGCACCCAGACCTCGATGGTATCTACGTCACCTGGGCTGAGCCGGCGCTTAGCGTGCTGTCCACATTGCGGGCGGCCGGCAACAGCCACACCAAGATCGTCACGCTCGACCTGAACGAACCGGCGGCACTGGACATGGTGAAAGGCGGCAACGTTGCGGCACTCATCGCAGACGAAGCCTATGACATCGGCGTGACGCTCGCACGCGCCACGGCCGCCTCGTTGATCGGCAAGAAGGCCGCGCCGTTCATGGTGGTCGATTCCCTCGCCGTCACCAAGGACACTGTCAAGGACGGGTGGAAGCGGTCCCTCAACAAGGACGTGCCCGCGACCATCGCGGCCGCCATGAAGTAGCGGCAGACAATGGCGCCCCGCCGGAGGAAGTGAGAATGTCGAGTATCAACACCAGCCCCGGCCGGGCAGCGAGCTTGGTCAGCCGCTTCAACCTGCAGCAATATGTCGTCTATCTCGGATTTCTGGCGATCTTTCTGTTCTTCGCGATCGTACTGAAGGACAGCGGTTTTCTGACGGTTCGCAACCTGTCGAACATCGTGCTGCAGACGGCACCCGTGACGATCATGGCGATCGGCCTTGTCTTTGTCATGTCGGCGGGCGAGATTGATCTTTCGATAGGTTCGATCGTTGCCGTGGCAGCTCTTGCTGCCGCGGTGGCGATAAACGCCTGCGGCTTGGTGGCCGGGGTGCTGGCTGGCCTCGGCGCCGGCCTGCTGATCGGCCTGCTCAACGGCGCCCTCGTGGCTTACGTCAAGTTGCCTTCATTCCTGGTAACGCTGGCGACGCTCGGGCTGTTTGCCGGCGTATCTCGCTCGATGACCGATTTGCGGTCGATCCCGGTCACCAACGACGCCTTCACCGGCTTCTTCGGCTCGGGTTCTTTGCTGGGTGTTCCGTCCTTGATCTGGTGGACGGTCATTGTCGTTGCGATCGCGCATCTCGTCTTTCGCGAGACGCGCTTCGGCGCCCATGTGCTGGCCACCGGCGACAACAGCCGTGCCGCCAGTGTTTCCGGCATCAGCGTGGCGCAGATAAGGCTGGCCGTTCTGACCATAAGCGGCGGGCTCGCCGGCCTTGCCGGGCTGCTCTATGCCGGCCGGCTGCAGGCCGCGAAATATACGCTCGGCGAAACCGACCTTATGACGGTGATAGCGGCCGTCATTGTCGGCGGAACCCTGCTCAACGGCGGCAAGGGATCGATTGTCGGCGCGCTGGTCGGCTCGCTGATGATGGGCATGCTGAACAACGGCCTCATCCTGATGGGCCTGTCCGTCTCCGATCAGATGATCGTGCGCGGATTGATCATTCTTGCGGCGGTCGCCGTATCGCTGCGCGAAAAGTCGCGTTGAAGGAGTTTTGTCATGTTCCTCGCTGTTCTGCGGCGCCGCAATCCGAGCTTTATAGAAAGCGCCATGCGCCTGCACCAGGAAGGAAAGCTGCCGGCTAATTCGTATGTGCTCGACCTCGATGCCGTCGAAAGCAACGCCCGGGTCCTGAAGCGCGAGGCCGACCGGTTTGGACTGAAGATTTTCGCCATGACCAAGCAGGTCGGCCGCGCCAGTTCGTTCTGCCATGCGCTCAAGCGCGGCGGCATCGATCAGGCCGTTGCCGTCGACATGGCCTGCGCGCGGGCTACGCACAGAGCCGGCCTGAGGCTCGGTCATCTTGGCCACCTGCAGCAGATCGCAAGGCACGAGGCCAATGCGGCGGCCAAAACGTTCAGGCCGGACTATTGGACCGTCTTCAACGACACCAAGGCTGAAGAAGCCGCTGCCAGCGCAAGGCTCGCCGGGTACACGCAAAACCTGCTTGCCCGCATCCGCGCCGATGGTGACGTTTTCTACCGCGGCCACGAAGGTGGTTTTGAGGCGGCCGATATCGCCGCGGTCGCCGAAAAACTGGATGGTCTCGACGGCGCACGATTCGCTGGCATCACCACCTTCCCGGCGCTGCTGTTCGACCAGACCACGCGAAAGGTCCTGCCGACACACAATCTGGCGACACTGGGCGGAGCTGCCGAAGCGCTCGCCAAGTCCGGCCGCAGCAACATAGAGGTGAACGCGCCCGGCACGACGTCGAGTGTCCTGCTTGGCGCGCTGGCCGAAGCCGGCGCCACGCAATGTGAACCGGGCAATGGCTTGGCCGGCACCACCGCGCTGCACGTCATGGAGGATCTGCCGGAGCTCCCTGCCGTTCTGTATTTGACCGAGGTGTCGCATTTGTCTGGCGGCAAAGCCTACTGCCTTGGTGGCGGCTTCTATATCGATCCGATCTTTCCGGACTATGAGGTGAAGGCAATCGTGTCCGCAGATCCCACCACGGCCGCCGCCGCGCTCAGAAACGTCGAGGTGCCGCCGCCTGCGGCAATCGACTATTACGCAATGATTGACGCTAGCGGCGCCAATGCTCCACGCCCCGGCGACACGGCGGTGTTCGGCTTTCGCGGCCAGGCGTTCGTGACCCGCGCCTACGTGGTCGGCATCTCCGGTGTCTCAAAGCGGGCCCCCCAAGTCGAAACGATCGAAAACGGTTTTGGCGAAACCGCTGCCTGGCCCGTCTAGGAGCAAGCGATGAACGCGACCATGACCGGCACGGCCCCTGTTTTGCAGCTGCGCGACATCCGCAAGAATTTCGGCGGCCTGACCGCCATCGAAAATTTCTCGCTCGAGCTCTATCCCGGCGAAATAGTGGCGTTGGTCGGCGATAACGGTGCCGGCAAGTCGACGCTGGTCAAGATCGTGACGGGGGTGCATGCTCCGACATCCGGGACGATCATCATCGAGGGGCAGGCGGTGGCAATGTCAAGCGCCACCATGGCGCGCGCCCACGGCATTGAGGTGGTCTATCAGGACCTGGCGCTCGCCGATCAGCAGACCGTCTACATGAACATGTTTCTTGGCCGCGAGCCGGTGAACCGCTTCGGCCTGCTCGACCGACGCCGGATGATTGACGACACCGAAAAGCTGGTGAAGGATCTCGACGTTCGCATCCCATCGGCTCACGCCACCATCCGCGATCTCTCGGGCGGCCAGCGCCAGGGCGTGGCGATCGCGCGCGCCACGCACTGGGCAAGCAAGCTGATCCTGCTCGACGAGCCAACCGCCGCGCTCGGCGTTGCCGAAACCGCCAAGGTCGAGACGATCGTTCTGTCGCTGAAGCAGCGCAATATTGGCGTGCTGATCATCAGCCACAGTCTCGACCAGGTGTTCAGGCTCTCAGATCGGATCTGTGTTCTGCGACGTGGCAAACAGATCGGCGTGCGCAAGACCAGCGAGACCGACAAGAACGAGATCGTCGCCATGATCACCGGGCTTCAGCACTAGCCTGGTCGATAGAGGCGCGCCGTTCCAGATACTGCGTTACCCGAGCAGTGAGTGGCATCACTTCAGATCCACGATCAGGCCTCGGCCAGAGAATGTTGCCAGCATCAATCTAGAGCACGCAGGTAGCGAATGGGGCGACCGCCGGCAATCCGGTCGGCCGCTGTGGCTATGGAATTGGCGTCGATGCCGAAATGCCCGTAAAGGTCGCCGATCGTGCCCGACTGGCCAAAATGCTCGACGCCGAGACTACGCGTGCGATGGCCGTAGACCGAGCCCAACCAGCCGAGCGCGGCCGGATGGCCGTCGGTGACGGCGACGATGGCGCAATGCGCCGGAAGGTCGGCAAATAACCTTTCGACATGGCTCCTGGCATGAACAACGCCGCGTTCGCGTGCCCGGCTCGCGGCAGTCCAGCCTGCGTTCAGCCGATCGGCCGAGGTCACCGCCAGGAGACCGACATCGCGACGGTCCTCCGCCATAATGCCGATAGCCTCGATGGCTTCCGGCGCAACCGCGCCGGTATAGGCAACAATTACTTCGGCATTAGGACCCGGATGCCGCAGCCAGTAGCCGCCGTCGATGATCTCCTGCTCGAGTACGGGCGTCACGCTACGCGTGATCTGCTCGACCGGGCGCGTCGAGAGCCGCAGATAGACCGAGCCGCCGGTCTCGTCGCGCAGCCAGGTGCGCTCCGACTGCACGGCGTCGCCGTCGCGCTGCATATAATCCAGGGCAAAGCGCATGATCACGCCCAACTCGTCGACGAAGGCCGGCTCGTAGGCGGCAAGCCCGTCTTGCGCTATGCCGATCAACGGTGTGGCGATCGACTGATGCGCCCCGCCTTCCGGCGCCAATGTGACCCCCGAAGGCGTCGCGACAAGGAGGAAGCGCGCGTCCTGGTAGCAGGCATAGTTGAGCGCATCGAGACCGCGCTGGATGAACGGATCGTAGAGTGTGCCGATCGGCAGCAGCCGTTTGCCGAAAACCGAATGCGACAGCCCAAGTGCCGACAGCAGGATGAACAGATTATTCTCGGCGATGCCGAGTTCGATGTGCTGGCCGGAGGTGCCGAATTCCCATTTCTGCGCCGAGGCGATGCGTTCGCTGCGGAAAGTGTCCGCGAGTGACTGACGCGCGAACAGGCCGCGCCGGTTGACCCAGGGGCCGAGATTGGTCGAAACCGTGACATCGGGTGATGCCGTGACGATCGCGTCGGCGAGCGGCCCGCCAGCCCGCGCAATCTCGTCCAGAATTCTGCCGAAGCCGACCTGCGTGGAGACGCTGCCTTTGGCTTCCGCGACGAGACGACCAGGGATCACGATGCGCTGGGCGTGCCGGCGCCGCTGGCCCTTTGCCGCGAACGGAACGGCATCGAGGAACCCTTGCAGCTCCAAATCCCCAACAGCCAATCCCTCGAAGGCGTCCCACTCCCGCCCGTCGCCGACCGACATCGAGGCGCGAAGGACCGCCATCTGATCCTTGGTCATCAGGCCGGCGTGGTTGTCCTTGTGGCCGGCGAGCGGCAGGCCGAAGCCCTTGATCGTGTATGCAATGAAGCAAGTCGGTCGATCGTTGCGGCGTGCCGTCCCGAAGGCCTCGATCAGGCCTGGCAGGTCATGGCCGCCGAGATTGGTCATCAGCGCGGCGAGCTCGGCATCGGAGCGCCGCTCGAGAAGCGATGCCAGGCCCGGCTTGTCTCCGATGTCGGCGATCAGGCGCTTGCGCCAGGCGGAGCCGCCCTGATAGGTCAGCGCCGAATAGAGCTGGTTCGGGCAGGCGTCGATCCAGGCCTTTAGCGCCTCGCCGCCCGGTTCGGTGAAGCAGGCTTCGAGCAGCGAGCCGTATTTCAGGATGACGACGTCCCAGCCGAAATTGCGGAAAATGTTCTCGAAGCGTTCCCAAAGGCCTTCGCGAACCACGGCATCGAGGCTCTGTCGGTTGTAGTCGACGATCCACCAGCAGTTGCGCAGGCCGTGTTTCCACCCCTCCAACAGCGCCTCGAAGATGTTGCCTTCGTCCATCTCGGCGTCGCCGATCAGCGCCACCATGCGGCCCTCGGGCATGCTTTCGTCGCGGGCGCTGAGATAATCCTGCACAAGAGAGGCAAACAGCGTCTGCGCGACACCGAGCCCAACGGAGCCGGTCGAGAAATCCACGTCGTCGACATCCTTGGTCCGCGACGGATAGCTTTGCGCGCCACCGAGGGCGCGAAACCGTTCGAGCTTCTCCCTCGTCTGGTTCCCAAGGAGATACTGGATAGCGTGGAATACCGGCGAGGCATGCGGCTTCACCGCAACGCGGTCGTGTGGCCTCAGCACCGAGAAATAGAGCGCGGTCATGATCGTCACCAGCGAGGCCGAGGATGCCTGGTGCCCGCCGACCTTTAGGCCGTCGGTGCTTTCGCGCAGATGATTGGCGTTGTGGATCATCCATGCCGACAGCCAGAGCACCTTTTTCTCCAGCGCCGAAAGTGCCTCCAGTTTTTGCTTGTCCATTCTGCAAGACTCCCGGTTGCGATCGCCGCAATCATAGGGCTGACCAAAAACCGATTGTCGCTAAACTTGCATGAGATTGGCAGCTGAGTTAGCTGTTTTCGCCAACATCGACGACAGGAGTGACGTTTCGTGCCAAAAAGCCGACTGGACGATATCGACCGGAAGATCATCGCCGCGCTGCAGGTCGATGGCAGGATGACGGCGCAGCAGCTTGCCGACCAGGTCGGCCTTTCGGCCTCGCCCTGCGCCCGCCGGGTCCGCCTGATGGAGGATATGGGCGTCATCACCGGTTACGCCGTGCTGATCGACCAGGATTTGGTCGGCCTGCCAATCTCGGTGTTCGCCTCAATCAAGCTGGAACGCCAGCGCGAGAACGAGCTGCAGCGGTTCAATGCGGCGATCGCGCGCTGGCCGGAGGTGGTCGATTGCTATCTGATGACCGGCCAGCGCGACTATCTGCTGCGTGTCGTGGTGCGCGACCTGCACGCCTATGAGCGCTTCCTGAACGAAAAGCTGACCCGGCTCGACGGCGTCGCCTCCATCGAATCCAGCTTCGCGCTTGCCCAGATCAAGCGATCGAACCGGCTGCCGGTAGAGGCATGACCTTTGCGCGTTGGCAGGTCATTCACTCAATTCCATGGTTGCCGCAAGTTCTGGGAGAGCATGATTTCAGCCGGTCGCGAGTGGCGCTGTGGAGCCTTGATCAAAGTTTTGGCCGATAGAGATGGCTGCGCCCCCGCGGATGGTGTCCGGTGAGGCGAGCTGTCCGATTGCACTTTCGGCCCAAAGCACAGGCTCCGTTATGCGGTAGAATTGTCGCGTCGCGCTCAAGGCTGATGGGCTGACATCAACCATCAGACCGATGATTGTCATATCATCATGTGCGAGCGAAGGCCCGAGCTGCTTCGGACTCCAGCCAATCGATGCGAGGCGGTCGAACCAGTACTCCTCGCACACGATTGTCAGATTGCTGATATGTCGCTGAATACAGAATTCCAAAATTCCGCAGTAGATTACGCCGGCTGCCTGGCAAGGTCGGCCGGGCTCACGAAGATTCCGCGCCACGAAGAACCTGGTCCATTCAAAGATATTGGATCGGCGCGGAACGCCACCGTCGGCGAGTTGCGGAAAGGTTTCGCTCATCAGATGTGGCCGAAGGCTCGGCACGAAACGGGATCCGGCAACAACGCCTCTTCCTGGCTGGATGCCGAGCAGATAAATCGCTTCTGGAGTATCGAACGAGTCTATCTCGCGACCGTCGGGGCGTCTCAACTCGTGCCATCCACGTTCATCGACATAGATTTCATGCCGCAGGCGAAAGTAGCTGTCGAGATCGCCTCGATAGGCAAAGCTGTTTGACGCGTCGACGACATGGACCTGAATCATTGCGGTTCCTCGAGATGGAACCCCATCCGACCACGCGACGATTGCCCAGGAAATACCCAGATATGGGGATGGATCAAAGTTCGATTTCGTGCCTGCGAAAAGCCTCGACGATCGCGTGCACAACGTTGGCGGTGCTGAGCTTCTGCTTGATGTTGCGCAGGTGGGTCGTCACAGTGTTTTCCGAGATGCCAAGTATTCGGGAAACCTCCCATGCGGTCTTTCCTCCCGCGACCCACTGCAGGATTTCACGTTCTCGTTGGGAAAGCTTTTGTCTCGGCCGCCTGCGCGAGTTGCCAACGAGTCGTTCGGCAGCCGAGTAGGCATGGCGCGCAAGGGCATGAATGGTACGGCGCACCGCCGGCGCCAAGTCAATTTCGCTTCCAGCAACCGTTACGCAGGCCGGATCGCCAAACGCACTCTGGATTGGGATGCAGATGCCGTCGCAAAGACCAAACTCTTTCGCTTCATCCATCACCCTCCTGGCATTGCTGTTCGTCAAGTCGTGATAGACATCCCTCCAAAGGAAGGGCCCGATCGCACCACGGCACAAAGCAGCGCAAGGGTCATGACGATAGTGTCCGGCAGCCATGTAGTGGTCGTACCATTCCTGCGGCCAACCGTTCACAAGGATGTGTTCATTCAGGGACCCGGTGTCCTGGCGTGGCAATTCGGTGACGAGACAGGCTGCGTAGCCGTGACGTTCGATGCTCTTGCGCAGTTGCCGAATGATTTCTGTGGCGCTGGTTGCACGATCAATCTGCGCGGTTGCTTCAAAAATTTGTATTAGCTCATTTTGCAAAACGCTCCCGTGAACCGCAGCCATTGCACGTCCTTTCAATGTACTGAGACAAAGAAACAATAAGAAACTTAGGTCCGACCGCAACCTGCGCCATGACGTTTGACTACTATAGTAGGTGGCACTAAAGGGCGCGTTCTGACTGCCTCGCCGCATGAGGCTGAGGTCTGTTTTTGCTCGCAATCTGAGGTTGCTGCGCCAAGGCACGGGCTTGTCGCAGGAGCAGCTCGCGGACCTTGCCGGCCTCGATCGCAACTATGTCGGCAAGCTCGAGCGGGAGGAAAACTCACCGACCGTCGATACGCTGGAGGTACTGGCGTTGGCATTGCAAGTTGACGTGGAGCAGCTCATCCGTCGAAATTCGCCATGATGCACTGGCCAGCAGGCCGCCGAGAGCATCAGGATTTTCCCTTGCGCCGCTCATGCGGCGCCACAGCACAATCGCCAGCTGGGGCCCGGGCGTTTTTGCCGGGGCGTTTCGTCAGCTCCTCGATGTCGACGCTCAATGCAGTGGCAAGCTTTGCGAGCGACAGGAGTGTGGGATTGCGACGGCCGGCCTCGAGACCACTCAGATAGGCGCGCGTGAATCCTGAACGGAACGACAGTTCCTCTTGAGAGAGGGCCTGTGCGCGCCGAATCCTCTGTACGTTGAGGCCGACAACCAACCGTAGGTCCATGACGGCATGGTCGTCGCTGCGCACACTTTAGGACGACACACTATAATGAACATTCGTCATTGACAGGCACGGCCTTTGCTGCTTTTCTCATCATATTAAGGAACGCCATTCCGAAATAAGGAACGTCAGTGACAGGAAATCTTTCGTTGGAACGTGGGCTTGCGGTTCTCAATGTCCTCAAGGAAGCGGACGAAGCTGTCGGAGTGCGCGAACTCGGCCGCCGGCTTGAGCAGAGTGCTCCCGCCGTGCAGCGAATTCTGAATACCCTGGCAGAGCAGGGCTATGTCGAGCAGTCGCCAGACTCGCGGCGCTACCGGCTGGGTCACTCCGTGCTGGCGCTGGCGCGGAAGGTCCTGGGCAGAGATCGCCTGGTTGGTTTGGCTGAAATCGAACTGCAGGCGCTGGCCGCCGAAGGGTGCTTCAACGCATTCCTCGGTATCAGGCGGGGCAGCTGCGGAATTTATCTCTTGACAGTGCAAAGCAAGAGTCCGGTCGTCATTCGTTCTTCACCTGGCGAGACCTTCCCCTTGCATTCCACCGCGTTGGGTAAGGCGCTCCTGATGGAGCTGAGCGGCGAGGCGGTCATTGGGATTCTTGGACGAGGTCCACTGGAGCAGGTTGCCGTACGCACAGTCACCGATCCGCACAAACTCGTTGCTCAAATCAGAGCGTCCGAGCCCATTGGTTACACAACATCCCTGGACGAGAACTTTACCGGGCTGATTGCGGTCGGCGCACCGCTTCGCGATGCATCAGGCACAATCATCGCGGCTATAAGTGCGGCCTACCCCCGGTCAGTGGGACCGCATGTGGAGATCGCTGAGATTGGAGAGGCAGTAATGGCGGCTGCGGCGCGCATTTCCACCGGCCTCGGCTTTCTGGAAGCAAAACAGGCTCGGGATTCCCATCATGCTGCTTAACGAAGCGCGCCTGAAACAATGCATGTCGGCAGTCGGGCTTGACGCAATTATAGCGACTGCCCCGGAAAACGTGACCTATATGAGCGGCTTCTGGGCTCTGCCGCAATGGATCCGTCGCGGCCCGCAGGCTTATGTGGTGTGGCCGGCTCCTGACAAGGGCACGCCTGAAATCATCGCAAGCTCCAGCACCCTCGACCTCGTTGCCGATCAGGAACTGTGGGTAAGCAAGGTTCGGCGCTATGGCGACTTTTACGCCAATGTCGGTTCCTCGACCACCGTGGACCTCGCCAATGAACGACACCTCCAGCTTCGAGACCTGCCGAGGCATGGCGATGCCATTGCGGCTTTGGTCGCCGCATTGGAAGAAGCCAAGCTCGGCCGTGGGCGGATCGGCATAGACGAGGCGGGGCTCGCGCCAGGATACCAGGAAACCCTCAGAGCCCATTTTCCCAATGCGTCGTTCCTACCAGCCACCGCATTGCTTCGCGAGGTTCGTGCCGTAAAGACGGCAGATGAAATCGAACGGCTCGGCCAAGTTGCCCAGATTGCCGAACGCTCCATTCAAGCAGCACTCGCAGTTGCTCGGGAAGGCGCCACCGAAGCAGACCTGGCGCGTGCTTTTCATGTCAAGACGGTTGAGGAAGGCGCCCTGCCCGTACTGGGATGCATCGGCTTTGGCGAGCGCAGCGCGCTCATGAACGTCCAGCCGTCGGACCGCAAGTTGCGCGCTGGAGAAATCATCCGCTTCGACGTCGGTGGCCGGTTTCGGCACTACCGCGCCGACATTGCCCGCATCGCCACGCTGGGCGAGCCGCCGCCGCAGGCGCATCGGCTTCAGCAGGCTCTGCTGCGCGGCGTTCAGCACGCCTGCGACATTATCCGGCCCGGCATGGCAGCAGCACAGCTCTTCGAGGCGGTGATGCGTGTGGTTCAGCGCGAAGGAATTGCCCACTACGAGCGCGATCACGTCGGCCATGGCATCGGCCTTGATGGTTATGATGCGCCGACGCTCTCGGCGCGCAGTACAGACGTCCTTGAAGAAGGCATGGTGCTGTGCGTGGAGACGCCCTACTACGAAATCGGCCGCTGGGGCCTCCAGGTGGAGGACATGGTTGTTGTTCGCCAGGGCGGAGTGGAGCGGCTGACGCAGACGCGCGATGCAATCACGCGGGTGCCGTCATGAACCGCGCGGCAGGTCTTTCCTGTATTCGATGCGGCGTCTTGTTCCGGATCGATACCAAAATCGACTCTCGCGGCTGCCCGATATGCTGTGCGGAAGCGCCAGCCAATCTTAGGGTCGTCTACGATCCATCAGGAGCTACATCGGCCGCTTCCGCAGCGGGTGCCGCGCTGCCCTCGCTCTGGCGCTACGCCGACATGCTCCCTTGTGCGCTCAGCGATGCAATCTCTCTGGGCGAGGGTCTGACGCCGTTGCTGAGCGCCGAGAGGCTGGGGAAGCAGCTCGATGTCCCCAAGTTGCTTATCAAGGACGAGGGCGCAAACCCCACCTGGTCCCACAAGGACCGCTTCTCGACCGTGGCGGTGTCGATAGCACGTTTGAGTGGCGCACGCGTCGTGGCGACGGCTTCGTCGGGCAACGCCGGGGCCTCACTTGCCGCCTATGCTGCTCGGGCAGGCTTGAAATGCGTCGTTGTCACATTCTCAGGCACTGCTGGCGCAATGTTGGCGCAGATCCGCAAATACGGCGCCAGCGTCGTATCCCTGGCCGACAAGTCCCATCGCTGGCCATTGCTGGCCGCTGGTACCGAGCGCCTCGGATGGTTTGCGACGTCGCCGTTTCACAGCCCCGTCGTCGGCAGTCATCCTGTTGGGATCGAGGGCTACAAGACCTTGGCTTACGAGATCGTCGAACAGATGCACGGAGCCGTGCCGGACTGGTGCGCCTTGCCTGTTTGCTATGGCGACGCGCTTGCCGGGCTCTGGGCGGGATTCAAGGATCTTCTTAGCCAAGGCAGGATCGATCGGTTGCCGAGACTCGTGGCGGCGGAAGTGCACGGATCCTTGGCCAAAGCGCTTGCCGGCAAGGCCGATCTGGTCGCCGAGGTTCCCGCGGGTTTCGACACGCTTGCCATCTCGATCGGCACCACACGAAGCACGTTTCAGGCGCTCAATGCGCTGCGTGAATCTGGCGGCATGGCAATGCCGGTCGGCAACTTCGGCCTGATAGACATGCAGCAGCAGCTTGCGGCCACCGAGGGAGTGTTTGCCGAGCTTGCCTCGGTGACGCCATTTGCGGCCATTGAATCCTTGAGACGGGAGGGCACGATCGCGCGCTCGGACAGCGTCGTTGCCATCGTGACAGCGAGCGGCCTCAAGGATTTGGATCGTTCGACCGGCCCGGACCACGCACCACAATCGTTTCGGTCAGTTGCCGACGCGTGGCAACATCTGGCCGGGGACTGTGACCATTTCACGCCCTCTCATGAACAACGCGCGGCGAAGATGTCCTGAAGAGAAGATAGAGACGATCATGAACAGATGCGACTTCTGATCGACTGATCTCGTCCATTACTGGGCGGTATTGCGACTTCCAAAAACTATCCACGAGAGGCAAATTCAACTCGCTTAGCGAGCGGAACCTCGATTCAAACATGAAAGGGGAATTTTCATGCTTTGCAAAACACTCATCGGCTGGCTCGCAGCCCTCGGTGTCGCAATGGCAACTCAGACGATGGCTGAGGAAACCCTCAGGGTCGGCGTCACGCCGACCGGGGTGCCGTTCACGTTTGTGGACACGGCAACCCGAAAGCCAACTGGCGCGATGGTCGATCTGGCAAGTGCGATTGCGGCGAACCTTGGTACGACCGCCGACTTCCAGGTAAATGCTTTTCCAGCCCTGATCCCGGCATTGACGACCGACAAGATCAATCTGATTTCCGCCAGCATGTTCATAACGGACAAACGAAAGCAGGTGATCGATTTCAGCACGCCGGTTTACGCCTATGGCGAGGCGATGTTTGTTGCTGCCGGCGACAGCAAGAACTACACGATCGAAGAGCTGAGAGGTGCGACCGTCGGGGCGCAGATCGGCTCGACCTACGCTGACGCTCTGGAAGCGCTCGGCGTCTTCGGTCAAGTCAAGCTCTACGACTCAATCGCTGACATGATGCGTGATGTGGTTCTGGGCCGCATCAAGGCCGGCTTCGGTGACGCCCCGATCGTCGCATATCAGCTTTCAAAGAACCCCGAACTGGGTGTTCGCCTCGTCGACGGCTATCGGCCGATGAAAAAAGGCGAAGTCGCGTTAGCGGTTGCCAAGGAAAATCCACTGCTTCTCGAAAAGGTGAATGCCTCCATCGCCAAGCTGAAGGAAAGCGGCGAATTAACCCGAATATTTGCCAAATATGGCCTCTGAAGCCATCCCGCAATGACCTCGAAACAAGCGCCGGCTGGCAGGGCCATAGGATTGCATCGGAATGACCGGCTGTGACGGCCGGGGTACGTGCCAAAAGGAAGCCGGCCATGACCAAGTTCATCGCGCACGCAACGGAATATCTACCGCTTCTTCTTCAAGGCGTTTGGCTGACCATCGTGATAACCCTTCTTGCGCTGTGTCTGGCGACGGCGCTCGGCCTTGTCTGGGCGCTGTTGAGGACATCGGGGATACGCTGTCTCGCCGTGCCGACGCGGCTCCTTGTCGACTTCGTGCGCGGCATACCACTGCTGGTGGTTCTCTTTTATATCTACTTTGTCGCGCCCGAGATCGGCATCAACCTGACTGCGCTCCAGGCTGGCACGATCGGGCTGGGCCTGGCTCACTCCTGCTATCTCGGGGAAACCTTCCGGGCGGGCATCGAGGCGGTCGATAAGGGTCAGGTCGAAGCGGCAAAATCGATCGGGATGAAGCGTCCGTTGATGATGCGCCGCGTCGTGCTGCCGCAGGCAGTCAAGATTATCCTGCCGCCTTACGCCAACAACATGATCATGCTGCTGAAGGACTCCTCGCTTGTGTCGGTGATTTCGGTTCAGGAGTTGACCATGCAGGGTAAGATGCTTGCGTCGTCCACATTCGACAACATGACAGTTTTTACCTTGGTGGCACTGCTTTACCTGTGCCTGACCGTTCCGCTGAACCTGTTTATGCGTAGAGTCGAGAGCTATCTTGGGGCGGCGGGATGATCACCTTCGACGATGTGCACAAGTCCTTCGGCGCCCATGAAGTCCTCAAGGGGATCAACGCCGAGATCGTCAAGGGACAGGTCGTATGTTTGATCGGGCCCTCGGGTTCCGGCAAATCGACGCTTCTACGATGTGTGAACGGGCTTGAGACCTATCAGCGCGGTCGCATCAGCATCGACGGCACCGTGGTGGATGCCGCCTCACCTCAGGTTCACGCCATCTGCACCCGTGTTTCCATGGTTTTCCAACGCTTCAACCTGTTTCCGCACCGCACAGCCCTGGAAAACGTCATGGAAGGCCCGCTCTACGTGCTGAAGGAAAATAGGAACCAGGTGCGCGAGCGGGCCGTGGCATTGCTCAATCGCGTTGGCTTGGCCGACAAGACGAATGCCTATCCCGCGTCATTGTCGGGCGGCCAGCAGCAGCGCGTGGCCATCGCCCGCGCCCTGGCGATGCGCCCACAGGCCATTCTTTTCGACGAGCCTACCTCCGCACTTGACCCCGAAACGGTCGGTGAGGTCCTGCAGGTCATGCGCGCGCTCGCAAACGAGAACATGACCATGCTCGTCGTTACGCACGAAATTCAGTTCGCGCGCGAGGTTTCCGACAGCGTCCTCTTTCTCGACGGCGGCAGGATCGTTGAGCAAGGCCCGGCCAAGGAGCTCCTTCGACATCCGAAACACGAACGCACTAAGGATTTTCTTCACCGGGTCATGCACCCTGTCTGACTCCGAGCCGATGTTGGTTTGTCGCCTAGCCTGAATTCGGACCTGTTACTGCGTAGGGGACAAGTCGTCCAGCCCTGCGAGGACGGCGTTTAAAGTTCTGCGGTTCCAAGGGAATCTCGTCCATGCCGTCTCTTCAGCCGGACGAATTTGCGTGAGAACAGTTGGTTCAAGAGGAATTGAGATTGGCCAATCCTTCAAACCGGCGAGCCAGTCGGGGTTGTAGACTGTGTCGGAATGACGATGCCCTTCATCTGGCATTATCACGACGGTGGAGGCTTCCGGATTTTGCCTGGCGAACCAAGCGCCGACCAAGGCTGCGGCGCCGCTGGTCGGACCCATGAAGAGCCCGTGATCGCGAAAGAGCCCATGCGCCATGGCGTAAGCCGGCAATGCACCCACCCAATGGATATCGTCGATCATCCCATGACGAACATTTTCCGGCAAAACACTGTTACCGAGCCCGCGCAGCATGCGACGTCCGACAGGCTGGCCAAAGAGCATGCTTCGGTGGGTATCGACAGCAATCATCCTGAGATCAGGAAAAAGCTCACGAAGGAAGCCTCCGGTTCCACAAAGCGATCCCCCAGTGCCCACGCAGCCGACGAGGCAATCGATACGGCCGAATGATCGAACAACGAGGTCGGCCAGGCGCGCATAGGCAAGGCGGTTTTCCGGACTGTCGTATTGTCGAGGCCAATACGTGCCCGGGCTGTCCCGCAGGGTCTGTTGAAGATACTGGAGCCGACCGCTCTGATTGCCGTCTCCTCGAGGATCGTCGATGGCCATGACTTTGGCACCAAGTTGTTCCAGTCGCCGCCTGAGTTTCAGGTCGATGAGGCTGGAGGCCGTGACAAGTGTAAGCGCATAGCCACGCACCGCAGCTAGCATGGCGATGGCGAGGCCGAATGTGCCCGACGTCGTTTCGATGATGTGACCTTCCTGCCTGAGGCGCCCTGACGCTTCTGCCTGATCGACCATGAACCGGGCGGGCATCAGCTTCATGAGGGAAAAGCAGGCGGCGTTGAGATTAGGTGCGAGTTGGGCAAATCGCGGCGTCTCATAGGCGCGTAAATAGTCTTGCGCCGCGCTCACTGGATTAGCCCCGTTTCGGCATTGAGGGCAAACGTATGGACACCTTGGAGGCCTGCGCCACTCACCTGCCTTGCGAGTTCAGCAGCGCGCATGGCCGCCCTGGGTGCAGTGGCATCCAGAAGGATGCCGATCAATGTGCCACTGTGGGCCACCTGCACACCGCACGCGTCATGCGCCCGCGCTATATCCAAAACGGTATTGAAGGATGCCTTCGGCAGGTGCCTCTGACTGATACTGGCGCTGATGGTTGCGACACGTCCAAGCAAGCGGGGATCTTGTTGCCGGATGGAGCGGTTCGCCAGTCCCCGCAGAACACGGAACAGCCCGATTTCCTCACCATTGTAGCGTGCCCGTGGCATACTTAGCGTATTGATCGGCCGGGCACTGCTGTCCCTGAAACCTATCAAGAGAAGGGGCGGGAACTCGCCACCGAAGTGTTCGATTGTACGGCCTTCCCGGTGGGCGAAGAGGATAGGCTGGTCGCCGTACGCAATGGCGTCGCTTGCGCCTTCTGCGGCCACCGCCAGTCGGGCAACCGTTGATTGGCGCAGCGTGAGGCCCGCTGCAGCTGCCACCGCACGAATCGCCGCAATGACGTCTGCGGTCGAGGAGCCGTAGCCATGCCCTATCAGAATAGGGCTTTCGATCGTAAGCTCCCCACCTCCATCGGCCATTCCGATATGCTCGAGCGTAAGGGCTGCCGCGCGAGCCGCTTTGGTCCGGTTTGCAGGCCGCGGTCGAATCCCATTTTGTTCATGCGGCCAGAAAGTCACTAGCGACTCTTGCGACGTGAGCGGCAGGGTTACGAGTCCGCGACAAAGCCTTCCGTTTTCCCCTTCAAAGACGCCTTGGAGGAATTCCCCATGATGGGCGTGCGCTCGTCCGACTCCTACCGCAAGTGGCAGCCTGATCGTCTCGTTGTTGATGTTGCTCGAGTTTGTCCGGTGGCCGGATCTCAGCATCCCCGTCTTTGTCACCACGTCATCTCCTCACCTGGAATTGACAGATGATGTGTATGACTGATCCATGCTGTCACTCGCCAAATCTTGGTAGTGCCATTGGCAGGCGCATCATGCAGAGATACAGACAAGATCGCCCCACCAATTAGGGCGCCCAATACTCGACTAGACACAGCAGCACTCGCCGAGCGCGGTTGGCCATGCGGACAACCGTTCCGAAACGAGTGCGCCATGCACGGTGTCTTCATTATTGTTCTTGTAAGGAGGGTTGGACTGCTCACCTGTGTCAATACTGAGATTTGGCGATAGCCCGCAGCGGCCAAAAGCGCTCAAACGCGTTTTGTCGCCAACTTGACTTTGAGCAGAGATGCGGAGCTCCATCCAACTCGCGACCCTCAATTATGCGCTTGTGGTCGCGGAGGAGGGCAGCTTTCTTCGCGCCTCGCAACGCGCAGGGATCGATCACTCCGCGCTCAGCCGGCGCATACGCGATCTCGAATATGCGATGGGAACGAGGATATTTCATCGCCATGCTCGCGGCGTCGGCCCAACCCCGGCAGGCGAGCGCTTCCTGGAGCGTCTGCGCTCCGTTCTGCTCGAGCTTGACAATACTCTCACCCTGGCCAGGACCGGCATCAAAGATGAACACCAAAAGCTTTCCATCGGCTCCAACGGGATCATCCTTGCCGGGCGAGCGTTGGATGCAATCATCGAGTTCGGGCAATCTCATCCCAATGTGACCGTCAGCTTGACAGAGAGTCCTTACCCTTCGCCTGAGGCTACACTGGGTGCCACGCAGGTCGACGTCGTCGTGACCTCCTCGTCCCGATTTAGCGGCGGCGCATTCGAACTGACGCTATGGAAAGACACTTTGGCTATCGTTCTTGCCTCAAATCATCCTCTGGCAACCCGTTCCGTGATCGAGTGGCACGAGTTGCACCAGGAGACATTGCTGGTGCGCCAGGGCGAAGCATTTCTGCTCGCCGACGTTGTTGGACGCGGCGTTCAGCTTCCTCCAATCGTCGAACATCACGTCAGTGCGGGCATCCTTTTGCGCCTTGTCGGAAACGGGCTTGGAGTCGCCCTGATCCACGATCAAGATGCCGACAGAGTTCCTCAGGATGCGGTCTGTCGTAAGCTGCGGATCGGGGGCAAACCAATCCAGATCTCCAGTTTAGCCCGTTGGCGTCCCGACAACGCCAATCCTGCCCTGCCGACCTTCATCTCATTCCTGCGCGATCGGTATTCGTCCTGACAGTCATCCGACCGGCATGACCCGAACAGTCACCCGGTTTCAGAGTGCGTTGGGGCCTAGCAACGCTCTGTCTGTTGTCATGAACCGTGTCAGCATCGGTTTGAGCGGTTCGGGGCCAATCTAACCAAGGCGTCCGCGCTTTAACGCCACTTCCCCTTCCGCCCGTCTCGCGCCGCCGGGCCGCGGTTCTTCCTTGCAAAACTGGAACCATACTTGCAAGGATGATTGAACCCCGCATCAGCACAGAACTCACCGAGATGCTGGATAGCATGCCGGCTGTGGCGCTGCTCGGGCCGCGTCAGGTCGGCAAGACAACCCTGGCGCTGGAGATAGCCGAACGGCGTCCTTCGATCTATCTCGACCTCGAATCGGACGCTGACCGCGCTCGGCTTGCCGAGCCGGAGCTTTACCTGGCCGAGCATCAGGACAAGCTGGTTATCCTGGACGAGGTCCACCGGCTACCGAACCTGTTCCAGAGCCTACGCGGGCTGATCGACCGCGGTCGGCATGGCGGTCGCAAAGCCGGCCGGTTCCTGCTCTTAGGTTCGGCGTCGATCGATCTTATGAGGCAGTCAGGCGAGACCCTTGCCGGCCGCATTGCCTATCTCGAAATGCATCCGATCGATGGCCTCGAGGTCGGCGTCGCCCACCTTGGGCCGCTATGGGTACGCGGCGGCTTCCCCGACAGCTTTCTGGCCGCGAGTGACCGCGCCAGCCAGCGATGGCGGCTGGATTTCATCCGCACTTATCTGGAACGCGACATCCCCCTCCTCGGTCCGCGCATTCCGGCCGAGACGCTGCGCCGCTTCTGGACTATGCTGGCGCACCACCAAGCCGGCCTGCTCAACGCTGCCGAGTTCGCCCGCGCACTCGGCGTCGACGCCAAGACAGCCGCGTCCTATCTCGCCCTACTCGTTGATCTCCTGCTGGTTCGCCGGCTGGAACCTTGGCATGTCAATGTCGGCAAGCGCTTGGTGAAATCCCCGCGCGTCTATGTCCGCGACAGCGGAATCACCCATGCACTGCTTGGTCTCGCCACGCAGGAAGACGTGCTTGGGCACCCAGTGGCCGGCGCCTCCTGGGAAGGCTTTGTGATCGAAACCCTGACCGCCGCCGCCCCCGCCGGCACGCTGAGCAATTTCTATCGAACAACCGCAGGCGCGGAGATCGACCTGCTACTCACGTTGCCGGGCCAACGCCTCTGGGCCATGTCAAGCGCAGCCTGACGCCGAAGGTGGAAAAGGGTTTTCATCAGGCCTGCGAGGATCTTGCTCTGGCACGGCGCATCGTCGTCTTTCCCGGGATCGGAGCGTTTTCCGCTCCGGCATGGCGTCGAAGCGATGCCCCTGCAGGACCTAGGCCAGGCGCTGCTTGGCGAAGCATAATAAAATGGCTTTGGTATTCATCCCGTCAGAGCGGAGGCTCAAAAGACCCCACTCGTCCCAGGCTCGAGGCGATGGTGAGGTCGACGGTTCGTTTGTTTGGTCTGAGATGAGGCCACCTACAGGTCCGTCAGCCCTGCTGTCCTTCGTGTTCGTCTGCCGGTTTCATAGGGTGCGACCTTGATCGCTGGCGGACCGCAATGCTGATCTTGAGCAGATGCGGGGTGGCTCTCAGTGCGGACAACCGTCAGGCCGAGCAGACAACAGGCCGATCGCTGCCGTTGATTACCCTGACTTCGTGTTGGAACGCATTCGGCCGAATGCCCTGTCCGTTGCCATGAACCGTGCCAGCATCGGTGCGATCAGCTTTGCCGGATCTGCGATTGTCTGGCCGCTTTCACGGCCAAGCACATCGGCATAAGCGACAAGGTCGCGATGAACGGCGGCAGGCAGTTCGGCCGTGATCTTGACCGGACGGTCATCGGGAATGGCGGAAAGTTTCAGCTTGGTCATGATGGATCCTTCGGCGTGCGGTGAGGTATAAGAACAAGGTCGCGATTGACAATCACGCGAACCGGAAAACCGGGCCGCACGGTGAGCGTAGGCTGGACATTGAGCTGATTGCGTACGAGCTGCTGGCCAATATTGGCGGCCGAATCCTGCGCGCTTTCGCGGATGGCCTTGGCGATTTCGCTTTCGTCGTCGCTGGACCCAAGCGATGTCCCAATGCCCAGCAATGTCGAGAGTGCTGCGGCCCGGAACATCTGGCCCCAATGACGGTCGACCTCGTCCTCCAGCCCGGAAAATCCTTCAGCGTCTGCGCCCTGCTGGCGCTCCAGCACGATCGAGGTGCCGTCAGGCATGATCAGCCGGTTCCAGACCAGCAGCACGCGCGACTGGCCGAAGGCGACGTGGCTGTCGTACTGGCCGATCAGCCTCGCACCCTGGGGGATCAGAAGATTGGATCCTGTCGGGCTGTCGTAGACATTTTCCGTGACCTGAGCGGTGATCTCGCCGGGCAGGTCGGAGCGGATGCCGGTGATAAGGGCAGCCGGTATAACGGTACCAGCTTGCACCACATAGGGCGAGGCTTTCTCGGCGAGCCGATTGGGACTGACGGTGCGACGTTCTGGCTCGGCATTGACGAAGGCGAGCTTGCGGTCCTGCATGTTTTGCGCGGCACCAGGCTCGAGCGATGGCTCCTCTATCGGCAATATCGGGCCGGACAACGCGTTTGCGACGGTATTTCCCGCACCAGCACCTTGTGTCACCGGACTTGGCCGCACATTGGTATCGGTGAAAAGTTTTGCCACTCGTGCGGCCTCGATCTCGGCCAGTCGGCGTTGTTCTTCCGGATCGGCGCGCGGCGCACTGATGTTGGACGGCACAACCGGCTGGCCGCGCTCCTGGGCACGCAAGATCGGCCGGCCGAGGTCGCCAGGCAGCGCGGGGCCGAGTTGCGGAACGCCAGCATAATCCTTAGGCAGGTTCTGCAGCCCGTCGGCTGTCGTGCGGTTTTCGGTGGTGAAGAGCTCGGGCGGTTGCTCGATCCCGCGCCGTCTGGTGTCGAGCGCCCAAATCAACGTGCCGAGGATCGCAGCGCTGGCAATTCCACCAACGCCTAACAGCGTCTTGCGCGACAATCGCGTGACCCTGGCCGGCTCGGGCCGCAGGCGCAGTTCCGCTCGAATGTCCTGGTTGGGCACATTTGCAGGGTCGCTCATCGGAACAGCCTGGTGCTGGGCGAGGTTCGTTTCCCGTCCGTGCGTACGATGCGGACGCGCTTCTCGCTCGTCTTGTCGCCGAGCCTCAATTCAGCGGCGGCAAACAGCCGATCGACGACGTAGTAATTCTGGCGAGCACGGTAGTTGACCAGTTCCGAGCCGCCCGATGGGCCGATGACAAAGAGCGGCGGCATTTCGCCCTGCCCTATGCCTGACGGGAACTCGATATAGACTTTTGCACCGTCGTCGAAGGCGCGAAGCGGCCGCCAGGGTGCTGTGTCGCCCTCGATGCGATAGCGGAAATTCAGCTTCTGGAGGTCGACGCCGGATGCGACCGGCTGTGCGGCGGAAGCCTGCGCGTTCTGGCGCCGCAGTGCAATCAGCTGGTCCTGTGGATACTGCCAGGAGACCGAGGCCATGTAGGTCTTTTCGGTCGAGCGCAGCTCGAGATGATAGGTGCGGCGGTCACTGTTGATGACGAGATTGGTCTGGAGGTCTGGCCGCGTCGGCTTGACGAGAATGTGGACCTGCTGGCGCTCCCCTGCCCCACTTTGTGTATCGCCGATGATCCAGCGCACCGTGTCGCCAGCGGCCACAGGCCCGGAGCCGACAAGCTGCTCGCCGGGCTGCAAGGCGATGTCTGTGACCTGACCGGGCGCGGCATAGATCTGGTAGAGCGCGCCCTCGCTCCACGGATAGAGCTGGATGGCATTGACGAACCCGTCGCGAACCGGCTGCATCCTCGCTGCCTCGTTCGCCTGGCTGATCCGCTGCTTCGGATCGGTCGGCTCCGGCTTCACGTTCGTGGCCTCGACCGGTTTCAACTGACCTGGTAGCGGAAGCGGTTTTGGCACTTCCACCACCTTCACCGGGCCAGGCGGGTCGACCTTGCGCACGGCAGCCACCGCATCGTCGTAGGCGATTTCCGGCGGAATATATTTTTTGGAAGCACAGCCGACGAGCGTCATCGCTGACAGCAACGCCAAGCCAAGCATATGTGCGTTGGGCGCATTGCGCGTGGCCGGTCTCGCCGATGTTCTTGTTCGTGCCGCACGCATCATGAAAGCTCCTTCGACCAGTTGATGGCGTTGACATAGACGCCGAGCGGATTGGCTTTGAGCCGGTCGGCGTCGCGGGGTTGTTGAATCACGATGGTGAGGATTGCGGTCCAGCGCTCGGTGCCGGCCAGATTGCCATTCTCGTAGCGGCGCTCGATCCAGGCGACGCGGAACGAATCCGGCGAAGCACGGATGACGCTGGAAACCTCGATGGCGACCTGGAGTTTGCCCACTTTGGCAAAAGGGTCGTTCAAGCGAGCGTAATCATTGAGGGAAATGGCGCCGCGGTCTGTGGTGTAATCGTAGGCGCGAAGCCAGTTTTGGCGGACGATGACCGGGTCGGCCGGAATGCTTCTGACCTGTTCGATGAGGCGGGCCAGATGCCAGGCGATCTGAGGATCGGTCGGCCGATAGTCGGCAACGGCCGGGGCGACAACCTGCGCCTCGCCAAACTTGTCGACCTGAACCACCCAGGGAACCACCGAGCCGCGCGTCGACTGCCAGACCAATGCGGATGCAAAACCGCCGGCCAGGACGAGCGAGCCGAAGGCCATCAGCCGCCAGTTTTTCGCCTGGACGCGAGCCGAGCCGATGCGCTCGTCCCAAATCTGGGCGGCACGCTGATATGGCGTCTCGGGATGAGGCGTTTTTCCGTAACGAACAGAAGGGCGTTTAAAGGGGGTCATCGGCGGTCGTCCTGATCGAGGGAAACATTCATCGAACCGCCGCCATGATCGCTGGAGTGGACTGAATGCGCGGCGATGCTGGCGCCGTGGCTCATGGCCTGGCCGCGCTTCATGCGTTTTGCCCAGGTTGGCGGCGAGTCCGCACTGGAGTCGGCGGTGTCACCCGAGGAAGCTCTTCCCACTGACTGTTCTCCATTCGTCGCAGCCCAAGCTGCCAGACGGCCGGCCTCGTAGCTGTCGGACAGGGCTGACGCGGCGCGCGACATTGACTGCTTGACGGGTTGAACAGCAGCGCTGGCACCAGCCTTGGCGACACCCGCCATGCCGGCGGCGATTGAGCCAGCACCACTTCTTCCGGATGTGGCTGCGCCAAGTTCCCAGGCGGCCGAAGTGCTGCCGGCCAGGTGTGCGCCGCCGCGTGCGGCTGCTGCCGATATGCGTCCACCGGCATTGAGTGCGCCTGCAGCACCGCCTATTGCGGCGCGGGCACCCATAGCGCTGGCAAGGCCAAGGCCGCCAGCCGCGAGGCTCGTGCCAACAGCGGCACCTGCGCCCAGTTGCGGGGCACCAGAGACCAGCCCCGTCGCAATGCCGGGACCGAAGATCGACAGCCCCATCAGCGACAGAGCACCCAGGACAAGCGACAGCGCATCTGTGATCGTGGGTTGTTCGGCGCCAAAGCCGTGGGTGAACTCGCCGAAGAGACCCGAGCCGATGCCGACGATGACGGCAAGCACTAGGATCTTCACGCCGGAGGCGACGATGTTGCCGAGCACCTTTTCAGCGAGGAAGGCGGTCCGGTTGAACAGCGCGAAGGGGAGCAGCACAAACCCGGCAAGCGTTGTCAGCTTGAATTCGACCAGCGTGACGAAAATCTGGACGGCCAGAAGAAAGAACGCAATCAGTACGATGGCCCAGGCGATCATAAGCACTACGATCTGGACGAAATTCTCGAAGAAAGAGACGTAGCCCATCAGCTGGCTGGCGGCCTCGAGGATCGGATTGCCGGCGTCGATGCCGACTTGCGCGACGCGGCCCGGCTGCAGCAATGCCGAGCCTGAAAGTGCCGAGCCTCCAGCCTTCAGGCCGAGCCCGGAAAAACTCTCGAAGACGATGCCGGCCAGACGGTTGAAGTTGCCGATGATGAAGGCGAAGAAGCCGATATAGAGCGTCTTCTTCACCAGCCGGTGCAGCACGTCCTCGTCAGCGCCCCAGGCCCAGAACAGGCCGGCAATCGTGATGTCGATGACGATCAGCGTGGAGGTCAGGAATGCCACCTCGCCGCCGAGCAGCCCAAACCCGGAATCGATGTAGCGGGTGAAAGTTTCGAGGAAGCGATCGATCACGCCGGTGTCGTTCATGGCGCCACCGTTTCCGGATGATGCCGGTCTTCCGCGAGAGGTGGTGTTGGCGGTTGGAGCGGCAACATTCGGCTCGGGTCTTTTTCGATCGACGGAGCCGCATTTGGCGCTACGGGACGAGATGGCCGCAGGAAGCGTCGGCGGTTTTCCGCCCAGGCTTTCCTGCAGGCGTCGTCATCAATCGCCGCCATGCCAATGTCCCGGCATCGGGCAAGTTCGACGCTTGCCGGCTCGCCGCCCGGATGTGCGGAGCGCGGGGAGGACGCGTCCTGTGAGCCGTCGCCGCGCAGCGCCATGAAGGCGGCGGTCATGGCGGCGCCAAGGGCGAGAACGGCTGTCATCCGAGCGGCGATCTTGAGATCCATGCGTCTTCGCCTCAGTCGTGGAACATTTTTACGGATGACGGGCTGTAGCTGCTGCCCGTCATGAAACGGCTGAACTGTTCCCGCGCCTGCTCCTGCGCTGCCGCCCTCCTTGCCTGCTCAAGGGCCTCGGCTCTTCCTTGTGCCGCCAGCATCGCGGTAAGATCGGCAACTTGCTTGGCCTGCACGGCAAGAAGCTGGTTGCCGGCCTGCGTCGCCTGCAGCACGCCGACAGCCGACTGGCTGGCGCTCACCAGCGCGCTCGTCTGCTCTTGTGTCCCTGCGATGTTGTCGACTGCGACGGCGCCGGTTTTCAGCGAATGCTCGAAGGCAGACACCGAGGTCTGCCAGCGTTGATGCGCACCCTCAACAAGCTGCTGGCTGGAGAGATCCGAACCGAAATTCTTGTAAGTGGAGGCAAACTGGCTCTCGATGTCCTGGACGCTATAGGCCAGCTTCTCGGCCTCGCCGAGCAGGGCCTTCATCTCGGAAAAATTGCCCTCGATCTGGCCAAGCAGCGAGGTCGGCAGCGAAGTGAGATTCTTCGCCTGGTTGATCAGCATCTGCGCTTCGTTTTGCAGCGAGGTGATCTGGTTATGGATCTGCTCCAGGGCGCGCGATGCCGAAAGCAGGTTTTCGGCATAGTTCCTGGGATCGAACACGATCAGCGCCGATGCTGGTGCCGATGAAAGCGCCGTGGCGACCGCGATGGCGCCGGCTGCCGCCATGCGACGGATAAGGCTGCCTGCAAGAACGGAATTCATGACGAAATCTCCTCTGTGGACTGGTCGATCACATTGGTGAGATTTGGGATGAGGTCGGCCGCCCAGGAGAGACCGCGCTCCGCTAGCCAAGCCTCGAGAAAATGGTCTCGGCCGGCCTCGGCGATAATCCGTTCGATCGCGGCCTGGTCCGATTTGGACGACGTGGCGCAGAGCGCCAGCGCGATCGGACCGAGCCCCAGTTCGAACAGGCGGTTGCCGCGGCGGCTTTGACAGTAATAGTCGCGCTTCGGTATCGCCCGGGCGATGATCTCGATCTGGCGATCGTTGAGACCAAAGCGTCGGTAGATCTCGGTGATCTGTGGCTCGATGGCGCGCTCGTTTGGCAAGAACAACCGCGTCGGGCAGCTTTCAACTATTGCCGGCGCGATTGGCGATCCGTCGATGTCGGAAAGCGACTGCGTGGCGAAGACCACGCTGGCGTTCTTCTTTCTCAGCGTCTTCAGCCATTCGCGCAGCTGGTCGGCGAAACCGCCATCGTCGAGCGCCAGCCAGCCCTCGTCGATGAGCAGCAGTGTTGGCCGGCCGTCCATCCTCTGCTCGATGCGGTGGAACAGATAGGCAAGCACCGCGGGAGCAGCACCTGTGCCGATCAGGCCCTCGGTTTCGAACGCCTGGACGGAGGCTTCGCCGAGACGCTCATGCTCGGCATCAAGCAGATGGCCATAAGCACCGCCGATACAATAGGGACCAAGCGCCTGTTTCAGTAGCGAGGACTGCAGCAGCACGGACAGGCCAGTCAGCGTCCTCTCCTGGACTGGCGCAGAAGCGAGCGACGTCAGCGCCGACCACAGATGTTCCTTGACCTGCGGCGTGATGGCCACGCCTTCGCGCAGTAGAATGTCGAAAAGCCAGTCGGCCGCCCAGGCCCGCTCTGGCGTATGATGGATGCGGGCAAGCGGCTGCAGCGACACGGTGTGAACGTCGTCCGACAGATCGGCCAAGGTGAGCAAGGACAACGGATCGTCAGACCCCTGCCCGCCTGGGGCATTGCTTCCGAGACTGTGCCAATCGCCATTCATGGCGAGCATGGCCGCGCAGATTGAGCCGCCGAAATCGAAGCCAAAGACCTGGCTGTTTTGGTACCGCCGGAACTGAAGCGCGATCATCGCCAACAGGACCGACTTGCCGGCGCCGGTCGGGCCGATGACGAGAGTGTGGCCGACATCTCCAACATGCAGGCTGAACCGGAACGGCGTGGCGTCTTCCGTTCTGGCGAAGAACAGCGGCGGAGCGCCAAAGTGCTCATCCTCGATCGGCCCTGCCCAGACCGCGGAGAGCGGAATCATGTGCGCGAGGTTGAGCGTGGAAAGCGGCGGCTGGCGAATATTGGCATAGACATGGCCAGGGATACTGCCCAGCCAAGCCTCGACAGCGTTGACGCTTTCGGCGATGCAGGTGAAGTCCCTGCCCTGAATGATCTTTTCGACCCGACGCAGCTTTTCGTCGGAAATCGAGGGATCGGCATCCCAGACAGTCACGGTGGCGGTGACATAGGCTTCGCCGATCTGGTCAGAGCCCAGATCCTGGAGCGCTGCGTCCGCATCGGCCGCCTTGTTGGCGGCATCCGTGTCGACGAGAACGGACGCCTCGTTGGTCATCACCTCCTTGAGGATCGCGGCGACAGATTTCCGTTTCGCGAACCACTGACGGCGTATCTTCGTCACCAGCTTGGTCGCGTCGGTCTTGTCGAGCATGATCGCCCGCGTCGACCAGCGGTAGGGGAAGGCAAGGCGATTAAGGTCGTCGAGAATCCCCGGGAAGGTCATCGTCGGAAACCCGGTGATGGTGAGTGTGCGCAGATGCGCCTCGCCAAGCCTCGGCTCTAACCCGCCGGCCAGCGGCTGATCGACAAGCAGGCCATCGAGATGCATCGGCGTTTCTGGTACGCGAACGCCATGCCGCTTGGTCGAAATGGTTGAGTGCAGGTAACTCAGCGTCTCCCCATCGTCGAGCCAGTCAGATTCCGGAACGAAGCCTTCGATGAGGTTGAGCACGCGGTCGGTGCGATCGACAAAACTCTTCAGGAGCTCCCACGGATCGACACCGGTCTTTTCCCGGCCTTCGTAGAGCCAGCTCTCCATTCGCGACGCCTCCTCGGCCGGAGGCAGCCACACGAAGGTGAGAAAGTAGCTGCTTTCAAACAGCACACCGGAGTCTTCGAACTGTTCGCGACGCTCGATGTCGAGAAGTGCGGATGCACAATCCGGGAACCGGCTGTCGGGGTAGCCGCTGGCGGGATTGCGCTGCGCTTCGACAAAAATTGCCCAGCCGGAGCCGAGACGGCGCAGCGCGCCGTTGAGCCGCGCGGTTTTGCCGACCAGCTCGGCCGGCGTGGCGGAGTCCAGATCCGGCCCGCGAAAACGCGCCGTTCTTTGAAAACTGCCGTCCTTGTTGAGCACCACGCCCGGCGCCACCAGGGCGGCCCAAGGCAGATAATCGACGAGGCTGGCACTCTTCTTTCGGTATTCCGCGAGGTTCATCATGGCGAAAACCTCAACATCCGAAATGCGTGGGATAGCGAAGGTGCCGGCGAACCACATCGATGAATTGCGCATCGCGCTTTGCCGCCCAGACGGCCACAACATGCCCGACCGCCCAGATGATGAGCCCCGCGATCCACAAACGAAGTCCCAATCCGACCGCGCCGGCCAGCGTGCCGTTGGCAATCGCGACTGCACGCGGCGCGCCGCCGAGCAGGATCGGTTCGGTGAGTGCGCGATGAACCGGCGCGAAAAACCCACGGATCTCCTCATCCATCAGATCAGCGCTCCGCCGCCGAAGGAGAAAAAGGACAGGAAGAACGAACTTGCCGCGAAAGCGATCGACAGCCCGAAGACGATCTGGATCAGCCGGCGAAATCCGCCTGAGGTGTCGCCGAAGGCGAGCGAAAGGCCGGTGATGATGATGATGATCACCGCCACGATCTTGGCGACTGGTCCCTCGATCGATTCGAGGATTTGCTGAAGCGGCTCCTCCCAGGGCATGGAAGAACCGGCAGCATGGGCGGGTGCAATCATCATGATCGCAGCGGTCGCCGCATACGACAGCTCCACGACAGGCTTGCGGAAAGCCGATGAATTGAAGCGGATCTGGGTCATTCTGAAGCTCCATAGGGCGAGTGGTGATTCAAGGTCGTTGTGGTCTCGAGATTTGCTTCCAGGGTGCGATAGTCGCCGGTGGCCGGATCGAGCCCGTCGACCAAGGCGATCTCGACGAGCCGGCGCGCTGAGCCGCGGCCAGCGAGAACCGCGATGAGATCTATGGTTTCGCCAATCAGTGCGCGCGGAACCGTAACGACGGCCTCCTGCACGAGCTGCTCCAGTCGGCGCAGTGCGCCAATGGCAGAATTGGCGTGAATGGTGCCGATGCCGCCGGGATGGCCGGTGCCCCAGGCCTTCAACAGATCGAGCGCTTCCGCGCCGCGTACCTCGCCGATCGGAATGCGATCGGGCCGAAGTCGCAACGACGACTTCACCAGATCGGAAAGCGAGGCGACACCATCCTTGGTGCGCAGCGCCACAAGATTGGGCGCAGCACACTGCAACTCGCGCGTATCCTCGATCAGCACGACGCGGTCGGCGGATTTGGCCAGCTCCGCCAAAAGCGCGTTGACCAGCGTGGTCTTGCCCGTCGATGTGCCGCCGGCCACCAGCACGTTCTTCCGTGTCTCCACGGCAAGCTGCAGGACGTCAGCCTGGCCTTCGGTCATGATGCCGGCGGCGACATAGTCTTGAAGCGTGAACACCGCGACTGCCGGCTTGCGGATGGCGAATGTTGGTGCCGCGACAACAGGCGGCAACAGACCCTCGAACCGGTCGCCGGTTCCAGGCAGTTCAGCCGAAACGCGCGGCGAGCCCGAATGCACCTCCGCACCGACATGGTGCGCCACCAGCCTGACGATCCGTTCGCCGTCGGCCGCGATCAGGATTTCATTGCTTGCAACGAGTCCTTCGCTGAGACGATCAACCCACAGGCGACCGTCGGGATTCAGCATCACCTCGACAATGGCTGGATCGTCAAGGAAGGCTGCTATGGCCGGGCCGAGAGCGGTGCGGAGCATGCGCGCGCCGCGCGACACCACTCTCTTGCTGGCATGATGGTTGGTCGCCATGCGGGGTCCCCGTTTCTCGCCACGAACTGTTTCGTGCCGCGGTCGGGGATCATTAGAAAAGGCAGGAGCGTCGGCCTTGCAACAAGCAAAGCCGGCGATCGTGCGATGACGTGCAGAGACTTGCGAAATGCGGTGCCGCGACCGCGATAGCTCAGCAACCCGGTGCCCGACTGGCCATCGCCGCTCAAAAAGAACAGGCGGCTATATCTACGAGAAGGCATATCTGCTGCTGGCATCGACCAACAAGGATCGCTTTCGCCGATCGAGACCCACCGACCAGTGTCATCGACCGCCCGACACTTCAAGGGGTGATGTCTTCCATCAGCAGCGCCACCATCTCGTCGGCGTCCCTGCCGCGAAGTTCGGCGCCGCCGCGAGCAGCCGGTTGGCGCGACGAGCCACGTCCACACAGAGGTCGGCCCCCGGCGCGGCGCGGCTGTAGGCGAGGCTAGCAGGTATGTTGAAGAGCCTAGAGAACTATGGTAGAAATTGTCAGAAAGGTAGATTTTTGGAGCTTCTCGTGTCCCTGAACATCAAAAATCCGGCCACCGTTGCTCTCGCCGATGAACTCGCACGCCGCCAGGGTATCAGTAAGACAGCAGCCATTCATCAGGCCCTGAGCGAGCGCTTGCACCGCTTGGGCTTTGGAGAGACCGCTCAGGAGCGGCTGCTGGCAGAATTGCGCGCCATCCGAGAAAGAGTGGCACGATTGCCTGAACTGGATAGTCGCAGCGACGAGGAGATCATCGGGTATGACGAGCATGGAATTCCTAACTGATGGTGATCGATACCTCAGCTGTTGTAGCGATCCTTCGGAGCGAGCCTGAGGCAGCAAGGCTGGAACGAGCGCTGGTCTCCGACCCAATCCGTCTGGTCCCGGCAACCTGCGTGCTCGAGGCACGCATGGTGCTGGTCAGCAGGCGCGGCGAACACGCGTTGGCCGAGATCGATCTTTGGCTGCGCAAAATCGAGGCCGACATCATTCCTGTCGACTCCGAATTGGTTGATCTGGCGACCCAGGGTTGGCTGACCTACGGCAAGGGCCACCACCCGGCGGCACTGAATTTTGCCGATTGCCTCTCCTATGCTTTGGCAAAGCGTGCAGACGAACCGCTGCTTTTCATCGGCAAAGACTTCTCCCAAACGGATATCGAACCGGCATGAGCACGAGACTCTAAGATCATCGGCTGTCTCCAGCTTGAACCCTGTAATAGCGCCCAATCAGTTTCGATTCTGTCGGCTGGGCCTGCATCAAGGGGCGTCATGCCAATTGGTCCCAAAGCAGAGCAAGCTGGCGTCTTTCGTCCCTTCGATCTGGCGCTGCTGGGCCGCGTCTTCGATCGGTTGGAAGTTGAGGGCCAATCCAGCCGGCCAACATGTAGCTCAGACATTCACGGCCGCGACGCTGGTCGCGCGAATAAATGATGGGCTTCGTCGAAAACGGCCCTTGGTAGGACCCGAAGCTCGCTTGCTTTGTAGGGGAGATGCTCGAGATATTGCGTCGTCAGCCAGGCAACCACTTGCGCTTGGGCCAGGTCGCGACGGCGCTTGATTGGCTCGCGATCAGCTCGTTTTGAGACCCAGAATTTGTGAGCGGCAAAAATACGCGGATCGGGAACCACGAGCCGCAACGGTCCGCCTTTTTCATCGATGGCGATTGCTTCGAAAGCAGGGGCATTTTCCAACCATGCCAGGCCGGCGATCTCGGCGGGCACCAATTCGTCGTCGGCCTTCCCGACAGTTTCCCGGCTCGGCTTCCACGCCGGGTTTGCAAGCGGTTTGATCAGATCCACGAGGTATCCGTCGCGGTTCACCGCGCGGAACGTGGCGGATGAACGCTCGAAAGACCGATCGACCTTGCGCAAAAGGTTGATGAGCGCTCCATGTTCGACGTTGGCGCCAGACATGATCCGGAGGGACTGGCGCGAGTCCATGAGGAGATCGATATCTTGGGTCGATGTGATTCCGGGATCCACGAACACTCCGGCCGCCGCCTCATAGGCGTAGATCGCATTCGTGCCGGCAATACGAATGCCTTCCCCGAGAAGACCGGCGTTATCTATTGCCCTGATAATTCTTGCGGCGATCAGGGGAACACGTCCAAGTCGGAGCGCGCGATTGACAGCAGATTGGCGCTCCATCTGCTCCTGTCGCGCAGAGAGCGTTTCTTGGGCGGACGCGCGAGCTGTTTCCCAATCCGCCTTGACAGCTTCGCTCGCCGGCGAGCGCCGACCCTCTGCCTTTTGGTGTCGTACGCCAGCGGCGTCGTAGTAGCTTCGCATCAAGTGGTCAATGCCGTTCACGGTGTGCCAGACGAGGGATCCCCGAAAGCTCTTCGCCTTCCTTTGGGCCTCCTTGAGCGCAATGAAGCGTTGGTCGGAATTGACTTTTTCCCGACGCTGATCGTTATTTAATTCAACAAAATCAGCCAATTCAACAGTTACCCTGCATTTAGCTCCGAGCTGTTGCAATACACAATAGGCGGCGGAGCGGCCAGTTGCAACAGCTCTCACGTGATTCCATTGCGACTGTTGAAGTAGCTGTATTAATTAAAAAATATGACGACAGAGCAGCTTTTCTACGGCAACGCAGTCGAAGCAAAAGCGCCGCTCGGACACGGCCTTCGCTGGTTCCATTCGATCCGCAGACCGGGCCGGTGCAAACGGTGTGAGAAAGGCTACCAAAGTGGCGGAACAAATCATGATCATTTCTCATTGTGGTGATCATCAAGGGAGATTGATCATGGCCGACCGGCACAACCCAAAAATCGAGACATCGGCAAATGTCGAAAAGGACCCGGAAGATTGGGTCAGCGGAGATGACCCAATGACTCCCGCACAAGCCTCCTATTTGAAAACTCTGGCCGAACAGGCCGACGACCCTGACGCCTATGCTGACGGCCTCAGCAAGGCGGAAGCTTCTAAACGCATTGATGTACTCCGGGAGAAGTTGGGCCTGTAGCGTCCGCTCGTGGGCTTTCGTATCCAGCGAAGGACAGCTCGAGCGGGTCGAATTTGGACAGTTTTGCTGCAGGTTGTGACCCGTGCTATTTAATTTTTCTGATTCAGCGCATTGCCGCTCGACTCGCGATCGAGACGACAGACGGCGGATGGGAGCGGCTTTTAGGGTGCAGCAGCCCGGCATCCGCCCTAAGCTCACCAAGACCTCGCGCCCGCTGGTCCAATCCTGCTGTCGAAACAGATCAGGACGTCCCGATGATGGCGATGGTCTGCAGAGACACAAAAAGGACAAGGGCGATTGCAGCGCCCCAGAAGAGAACTTTTTCGGTGCCGCGTTGCTCTTCCTCGCGAGATATGTCTTTCGCCATTGCATGCATCCTTTGCGAAGGTCAACGACTTAGCAACGTGCCGCGCGAAGACTGAGTTCCTGCAACTATCTTGCCCCTTCGGCACTGAGAGAAAGCTCTCGGAATCAAGCCTCGTGTTGTCCAACCGTCGGTTGGTGGACGCATTGCAGCTGATGCATCTAAAGTCCCTGTGATCCACGCGCACAGGGCATGCCGACCCCGAGCCCCCGCCCGGTGCAACAGCGCTTGATCGCCCCCGCCGCACCAACCTGTGCGGCGGGCTTTTTTACTCACGCGATGGAACACCGGCGCGCAGGGAAAGTTCTGCCCACGCAGCAACTCTTTCCCTCATATTTTTGCTGCCAGATCGGATATCTTCGATCGGCCCGCGTCGTTCTTATCCTCCGGCGACGCGGGCTCGCCGTCCTCGCTATCGGTTGAGTAGCCACAGAACAAACGAAAGCACGATGCTGATCAGAATCCCGGTGCCGATCGGAACATAAAACGTGAAGTTCTCACGTTGGATCACGATGTCACCGGGCAATCTGCCCAGACCGATCCGAGACACCCAAGGCCACAATAGGCCTATGGCAACTATGATCAAACCAACGACGATCAGAGTTCTGGACATGGCGGCATCCGACCGGGACTATGGTGGCTGCCCTTGGCTGGGCTCATTCTCATTGCTGTTTTGCTGTCGTTGCGCCTCAATTTCTCTTGGTTCTTCCTGTCTATCTTCGCTGTCTCGTAGTCAGCATCGCCGACTGCGCGAAGCAATTCGTCCTGGTCAGGGCCTACGGTGTCCCAAATGCTCAGAGTCGTCGATGCCTTATCACCAATCCGTCCGAATGCCGTTCTCCTCGTTGATCGCCGCCGAGGATACCTGGTATCGTTGCGGGCACCCAAAGGAACTTCTCGTCCGGCGTCTTTAATTCATGGAGGCAAACAATTCGTATGCAGTCATTGGGCAGTTGACGACGCCCTTTACGTTGAAGGTTGCGACGGTGGTCATTCTCACCTCAAGCCGATCCGCTCCATCGCACCCGCGGATTGCCGTGACAATGCCCCCTTTCCCCGCCCGGCCTGAAGTGCTTAGCTGTCGTCCTTATAAGACTTGGCGGCTTCATCGATCTTACGCCAATCGTTTCCGTGGCGCCGCACAAGCTCTCGCGCTTGGGCTGGCGACACACTTTGCGTTTCGACGATGTGGTTCACTTCCGTCTCCTCGCCTTTCAGGGGACGCGAACGAGGGCTAGTTGGCCGTCTGGCCGTTGGGTTTTCTGCATCTCGTCTGGGCATGAGTGGACCTCTCCTGGAGCAGAATAACGATCCGGCGCGGCGAAGGTTTCGCCACGCCGGGCGCGTTGAGCAGTTTCACCGATCGCCTCATTGGCTTCCCCTTGCGGCTCTGACCGTACGTTCTGGTGTTCTTGGACCCAAATGAGCTGCACCGCGTTGTTTGAGAGCAGTGCTGTGCTTTGCAATCTGATGAAAAAATCCGACGCCCCTGGTGCACCGCAGCCAGCTCCTGGTGCCGAAGCGCGCTTTCCGTACGATCGCGCGGCGGTTGAGCGGTTTCGACAGGCATTCCCGCGCGCCAGGTGGAGTGACGAGCGCAGAAGCTGGTTCGTGCCGGGAAAGACTGCCGCGCGGCGCGTCCAGCGCTGGATGGCGCAAGAGGCGGATCTACGAGTAGCATATGATGACAGCAAGGGACGGGATGCCTTCGCCTTCGATCCCCTGTCGAGCCGGTATCTGGAAATCGCGGACGACCTGCGCATCCGCACGCCATATTCGCGGACGGTCCTCGAGGAACTGCGAGCCGTTCCATGGGCGAGCTGGGACGACGAACTGCGGGCCTGGAGGGTGCCTTTCCGCTCATACGAGGAGTTGAGGCGCCATTGGCCAAGCATCGAAAGGGCCGCAGGCCGCGCAGAACCGGACGAGAGGAAACGGCGACGGGAAGCGTCCAAAGACTCCGAGGAAGATAAAGCCGCTAGATTGCGGTATGCCGAACGCAGGCGACGTCGCTATCCATTGCCTGCTGACGATTTACCCCGGCTTGGCCTTACCGTGGCGACGGAGCAATACGGCATCGTCGTCTTCACAGACATTTCGGGTGAACTCGTAGACGCCTCGGAATTAGCAGCGTTCTATCCGCATTTGATCGAGGCGGACGTCGACCATGTCTGGGGCAGATGGCGTCCGGCGACGTTGGCTGAATTGATTAGAACATGGCCCGCTCGGCGTGCTGCCGAGTTAGCGGAACGGCAACGAGGCTGGTGGCAGCCAACGCTGCCCGAGCTCAGGATCGCTCGCCAAAAAGCTCGAAGCTTGGCGCGAAGAAGGGCAAAGCTTGTGTCATCGTTCTAGCCTTTCAGGCCCGGCGCTTCCAGCGTCTGTCCGGTTGCCATTGTGATTGAAATGTCCCCCGATCGGAGCCTCCCATGTGCAACGATAGCGAACAACATATGGCCTGGCTGAATATTACCGGATGATAGCGCCGCTGGCCTTGAATATCCCGAGCCTGAAAACGAATTTGACTTGCGCTTAGGCGCACGACACCCGCATTGACTATTCGGCTCCAATAACCAGCGTGGCAGGTAAAGCCGTCAAGCGGCTTCTATGACGTTTGGAAGCCGGACCTAACGGTGGGCCTGTGTTCAACTTCCGCTCCGAGGGAGCCGTCACTTTGGGAACAGCACGCGATACCTGTTTCCGGCGTCGGCGTTCCTCCGCTCCACGCACCCTTTATGGCCATCGCCGGACCGAGAGGAAGTCCGTCGCTCCGCTAACCGTGGTTGGGCAAGCGCGCCAAGGTCATCGCTGAAATGTTAAACCATTTCTGCAGAATTTGACGCACACAAAGGCCGATCCGAGGCCAACTGGGAGTGCATACCCCAGCTTGGAATTGTGCGGAACCGTACGAAGCCGATTGCAAGCAACCAACCTGGTTGGCCGGGCATTAATTTAGCAAAGCGTGAATTAGGAAAGCATCGGGAGGAACACCATGCTGCACGTTAACATGCCTGGTGAATTTGAGGTCGGCGATGAGGTTGCGCTAGCAGGTATCGTCATCGCGATTCTCCCCAGCGGGCGCGCCAGGGTGAGCATTCCTTCGTATGACCATCCTTATACGATTGATCCGCCACCGAAAGTCCGGGCCGGCGACCGAGTGGTTCTTGTTGGGGACGTCACCCGCATCGATTGCGGAGGGAACAAACTCACTGTGCGCATTGACTGCGGCGGGGTGATTACTGTCGATAAGTCGGCGATCACTAGGCTGAGAAAGCCCCGCCGGGCTCCAACGGGTTAACGCTCCGGCGAGACAACAGCCGGTGTCGGCGCGGGGAAGATGCAAGCGCCTTTGAACAGCCCAAGGGTGCCGCGCTGTCCAGTCGGATATGGAGCGGACGAACGGATAAATGGGAGCTCGACGCTAGGGCAGGCGCCCAGCGTAGCGCGTTCCTGGCGCTTTCGGATTACCGGTGAAGCAAGTCAGATCTTCGCATTCGCGATCGTCGCTCTCGGCAACAGGCGGCGCGCCCGTCCAGGACGCGTGGCACGTGTGCGCTGTGGAAGGAGACGACCAGCACATCCCGTGTGAAGGCAACGCGGCATCCCGCTCGACGGGAACTTTTCTCTGCAGCGAGCGCTTGGTCGCCGGTCAGACGCGATGGGCGCCGGCTCGTATCCATTATGGAGATCACATGTTCGTCCCGCCACCGATGCCCGCAAAAAGTCTGCTTCGGTGCGTCGCGACGGAACTGGACGACATGGTTGCGGTGGAGTAAGCGCCCTCCCCTGGGTTAACAACCGGTCGGTGACAGCCACGGCCACATCGACAACAACCGCAACGGCAATCAAGTCGTCGCTGAAAGCCTGCAAGGTGTCTGTCACGACACAGCGTGCCGGCAAAGCTACGCCCTCGCGACAGGGATTCGTTGTAAGCTGACCCGACGGCAACGCCGGCGACTACGAGTCGAGGTCGTAGGGCTGATGGCCCAGCTCGTTGTGATGAAGCGCCTCTGCCATACACCTGATGTCGAATGCCTGGCCGCACGCCGGGCAGACGACGAAATACTCCTCCTCCCGAAGTGGCAATGCGTCGTGGTCTTGGGGGATGACGATGTCATTGTATTCGTCGGGCATTGGGTCCTCCGGAAACCCGCCCGCTATGCTGGAACGCCTGCCAGCAGGATTTGTTTCAAAGTTATTGCGCCAAGGAAAGACCTGATGTCCGGTTCGGCAGCGATACCGTGCCACCGGGCAGTTTCAAAGTGATTATCAATCTTTGGTACGGCGCGGGCAAGAACCTGTTCCTCGGGGCGGCGAGGCTCGAATTCAACCAAGCATGCGCGGTCGAAAGAACTCCAATCCGGCAAGGCACACTGCTAGCCGAGATCGACTGTGGAGACGAATGCCGAGGTCCGCCGCTCCGATGAAAGGTGATCTGATGGGTATCAGCTGCGCAAAATAGCTCCGCAATCGGGCACCGGGGTTGGGCTTTTGAAGCGCCTGTCTTGCCGGCAGCTCATCCAGTTGCCGGCGGCGCTGGCGGAACATCGTCGGCTATCTCCTGCCTGAGCCTTGGTCCTTTGCTGAGCCGGCGACCGAGCGCATCGACGAAATTGTCGTAGCGCTGCAAGCCCTTGGCACGCGCCTCCGCTTGCGCCGATTCCGGCAAGGCTGGAGTCGAGTTGAGCCAAAACCGGACGAACAATGCTAGCGTCTCAATAGCAATTCCGACGTCACGCTCGACCCGCTGCACGCGTCGATCGATCTGGTCGAGGCGGCGAGTGATCGCCGCTTGCTTTCGTTCTTCGGCGTCCGGCGACAGGAACGACGCGAGCGCAGCCTCGGCGACCAGTGACAGCGAGACCTCGCGCCGCCCAGCGTAATCTGCCAGTGCCCTCATTACGTCAGGGTCGAGATAGGCAGACAGACGTCTTTTCTTGGCGTTCTTCATGCGCTCAAAGCTCAATGCCATCATTGGGGTCAAGGGCGGCCTGACGAGCTGCGCGTCTCATGGCTTGATCGACACTGCGGCGACGAACGGCGTCATCATCGGGCTCGTCCCTGTCGAGGTCGAACTCATCGTCGCAGCGTGGCGTTCGTTCCGGCGCGATGTCTTCGTGTTCGGGAAGCTCGGGCTGGCGGCGAATGCCGCCATTGGCCGGATCCTCGTCCTGCTGATCCCTGGCAAGCCTCAGCTTGCGAGATTTGCCTTCCGGCTCAGCAAGAAGTGTCGTGTCGGTCCAGTCCTCAGAGCGAGCGTTCTGCATTGTCCCTCCGGTCCTTGGCGGCGGCAAGACACGCTCGGCAAGACGCGGGTCGGCAAAGTAGCGTGCCTTCGTCGCACGGATTGGGAACTGGCCCGAGATCATAATGATCGCCTCGGTCGGGGGCAGCTGCATGATCTCGCCCGGCGTCATCAGTGCACGCGCCGTTTCCTGCCGCGAGACCATCAGATGCCCGAGCCAGGGCGACAATCTGTGCCCCGCATAGTTTTTCATGGCGCGCAACTCGGTCGCGGTCCCCAGAGAGTCTGAGACGCGCTTGGCCGTCCTCTCGTCATTCGTGGCGAAGCTCACCCGCACATGACAATTGTCGAGGATGGAATTGTTCGGTCCGTAGGCCTTCTCGATCTGATTGAGCGATTGTGCAATCAGGAACGACTTGATGCCATACCCGGCCATGAAGGCCAGCGCGCTTTCGAAGAAATCGAGCCTGCCGAGCGCGGGAAACTCGTCCAGCAGCATCAAAAGACGCTGCCGGTGATCCTTCGCGTGAAGATTTTCGGCGAGCCTGCGGCCGATCTGGTTAAGCACGAGTCGCATCAGCGGCTTTGTGCGACTGATGTCCGATGGCGGCACGACCAGATAGAGCGTCGTCGGCCGTGCCTCCTCGACAAGGTCTGCGATCCGCCAGTCACAGTATGACGTCACCTTGGCCACAACTGGATCGCGGTAGAGGCCCAGAAAACTCATGGCCGTCGAGAGCACGCCGGAACGCTCGTTCTCGGACTTGTTAAGCAGTTCCCGAGCAGCCGACGCCACGACGGGATGCGGGCCTGCATCACCCAAATGCCGCGTCAGCATCATGGCGCGCAGCGTTGCCTCGATTGGCCGCTCTGGATCAGAAAGGAAGTTCGCCACGCCTGCGAGGGTCTTGTCTTTCTCCGCATAGAGCACGTGCAGTATTGCGCCGACCAGCAACGCATGGCTGGTCTTCTCCCAGTGGTTGCGGCGTTCCAATGTGCCTTCTGGGTCGACCAGGACATCCGCCACGTTCTGCACATCTCGAACTTCCCACTCGCCCCGTCGCACCTCCAGCAGAGGATTGTAGGCTGCGGATCCAGCATTGGTCGGGTCGAACAGAAGCACCTGGCCGAAACGGGCCCGCCATCCGGCCGTCAGTTCCCAGTTTTCGCCTTTGATGTCGTGGACGATTGCCGAACCCGGCCAGGTCAGTAGTGACGGCACGACCAGGCCGACGCCTTTGCCGCTTCGGGTCGGTGCGAAACATAGCACGTGTTCCGGACCGTCGTGGCGTAGATAGTGTCGGCCCAACATACCCAGGAT
This sequence comes from Mesorhizobium sp. M0028, assembly GCF_040323855.1. NCBI lineage: Bacteria > Pseudomonadati > Pseudomonadota > Alphaproteobacteria > Hyphomicrobiales > Phyllobacteriaceae > Mesorhizobium > Mesorhizobium sp. M0028. The sequence continues at coordinate 297,335 of NZ_JAMYVG010000004.1, read as the reverse complement.
CACCCCATCCTGACCGATCATCCCAGCGGCCTTGATTTCGTCTCGCGTCGCCCAGCGCGCCGAGCCGTAAGTCGTGGTATCCTTTCCCTCGCGCGCCCGCCACAGCGACGTCCCGATCGCTGCGACGATAGCCATGAGGCTTCCGCTCGCCGCAATCGCCGCGCCCTCCAGGAAGACGTTCGGCGCGTAGGCGTCGTAGAAAAACCACCACCAGAAAAAGGCTGGCGGCGGATAAACGGGGTGTCCAGCCAATTCGAACCACGGCGGACCGAGTTGGCTTTGAAAGTCGAGCCGCCCTGCCGTCCACTGTGTTGCTCCCCATGTTGTCGCGACGACGATCAGAAAGGCGGTGAGTATCTGGCCCCATAAAACCTTGCTTGCCGGCATCGGTCGTTTCCCAAATGGATGATCGGAACAACCGAAAAGCTCGAATTCCTAAATCCGCAAGAAAAAAGGGGCGGTCGAAGCAGCATGGCGTACCCGCACGTGGAAAGACTTGCCCGATGCGATCTCGAATGTTGAACGAGCATAGGGGGGCTGCTTTCTTCTGGAGCCGTTGAGCCGCTACTTGCCCAATGATAGTTAGTTGTCTCGGCTCAGATGGCATTTGACGAGATGGACGGGTTCTTGGAGAACCACGGATTGCGCATGACCAAATGAACAAGAGTCCTCAGCGGCGCGCCGAGCCGGAGAACACTCTAGTCCCGGCAAGTGGTGGTCAGCCGTTCTGCTGAGCTCGAATCTTACCGCCTCCCTGATCGGTAGCGCGATAGATCCAGAGCCGACTCGATGAGCAGACCCATCAAGTCTGTTCAATTTTGTTAATCAATTCAGTCACATCAACTATTGCCATGGACTTTCGTTGGAACTGTTGCAAGCCGCGCCGGCCTCACGGATCGCGGAATCTATTGGGCCGCACCTAAGTTCCAGATGTCCCGATGCAGGCGCCATGTCCCGTCGCCCCCTTTTTTCCAAACGACAATGTACTTGCCCGCAACGGTGGAAGGGGCACCGCCTTTGCTCGGCACACTGAGCGTAAATGCGCCAACTTCGTAGGCGAGATTCCCGCTCCCTTCCACTTCCAGCGCCTTCAGGGTGAGATTCTTCATCCCGGCCTTGATTGCGCCCTGCCAGAATTCTTCCACGCCCTTGCGGTCATCGACGCGTTTGCCGTCGGGTGGCAGCAGAGCGGCATCGTCGGTATACATTTGACCTACCGCTGCTGCGTTTCCGCTGTTGAAGGCGTCCATGAATTTTACCAACGCCGCTTCGATGTCCTCACGAGCCGAGTGGGCGGCCGCAGACAATGCAGACGAAAGAAGCAGCACAGCAGCAAATGCAAATGACTGAACCAGTCTCATTTCGTCCTCCCTTGCGTACCCGACATGCCGACCCGATGAATAGCGCCGACCCGAGGGCGCCGCGGCGTTCGATGGCTAGGCGCGGATTATATTAGACTTATCTGATATGACGGCGCAAGCGCAGCTGCGACCCTCTGAACGACCAGCGTAGCAGCTGCCGGAGAGCTTCAAAGCGGCGGCTACCGCCTCACTGCCCTCCTCGTCTCGACGAAAGAGTTCGTTCGAATGATGCTTTTCCGTGGCTTTGCTCGCAAGTTTTCGTCAGCCAGCGCAGGGCCTCCTCTTACGCTCGCTGGTCGTCAAGGCCCAGCGGCCACTAGCTGACAGTCCCCCCGCAGCCAAGCCGCTGGGCCCTCGACGTGGGGAACGAGCATTGGAGACGATGTCGCGCTTTCCGTTACAGCCCGAAGGCGGGTGACAGATGACCGTGTCAGCCTCTCCACCCGAGCTACGATTTCACGCATTCGATCAGGCACAGCTCTCTCGGGCTAGCGCGCCAAGCATGAGTTAGCTCCCGAATGAGCAGGTGCCACCCAGTTCAACTTCGGCCCTTGCGCGCGCAAAGTATTGGGCGAGATCGATCGGCAGTCCGGTCGGCAAATTGGGGCAGCGATGGCGAGAATGAATGCCAGGAACTTCCCTTCGGTGCCGCTTCGTCGATCTGTTTGCCGAGAAGACGCGCGCGCTGCGTGCCGTCCCCCATAACCGCAGAGAACTCACTTCAGGTCACACACACACACACACGACGCCACCGAGATCCTGCATCAGTTTTCTACTCCGACGCCGCCACGTCACCAAGATCAGTCGCGAGCGTGATCGCGGCTATCAAATCGGGATCGCGCGCCGGAGCGCTCTATGAGTGAGCCCCGAACGGCGCGGTTCTCCTCGAGCAATCCGGCTCGACGTAAGGCGGGCCATCCGTGCCGGCCTCGTGACTAAGAGACGGGCGAATGGCGGTTCCTGGACTCACCTTTTTGTCATGAAGTCGCTTCCTTGAGCCGGTGGCGGAGTTCTTGCTTGATGACTCCAGCACCGTTTAGAATCGGTTTTCGGAAAATTTGTCTTGTGGCATCAATTTTCATGGAATAGGATCATTTTTCACAGGTGTTGGCCCAGCTGAACCAAAATTCGATGAAAGGATTCGCTTTTCATGCCTCCGGTGCAAGAGCACCAATTTTCAGGTCCTGTTACCGTTTTTCAGGAAATCCGCCTTCCTGAAACGGCGACCCCGGCCGGGTACAGCGCCCTGGTCGGAGCCTACAGGCTCGCCGTGCCCTTGCCCCGTAGGTTGTTCGCCACGGGCGAGCATCATCGCATTACCGAACGGGATGGCTGGCGGATCATGACCCCCCGCCACGCCCCAAATCCTACCCTCGAAGGCCACCTGACCTTTGCGCTCAAGTACGAGGGACTGGACCTTGCCGTCCTCAAGCGGCTGTTCCAAGTGACCGGTCCCACGCCGATCGAGGCGCTGGTCCGTGAAAGCCCGACCGGCAGTTATGCCCGCCGCATCTGGTTTTTATATGAATGGCTGAGGGGCGCCCGTATCGATCTGCCGGACGCGGCGGCCGGACGATACATTCCGGTTGTCGATCCCGAGCTGCAGTGGCCCGGACCCGACAAGACCGCTTCGCGCTACCGCGTAAGGGACAATCTCCCCGGCACGCGTGAGTTCTGCCCTCTGGTGTTCCGCACCAAGATTCTCGAAAAATTCATCGGCCTTGAACTACCGCGGCGCGCGGAGGCAATCGTAGCGGACGTGCCGCGCGACCTTCTTGCTCGGACCGCCGCCTTTCTTTTGCTCAAAGACTCGCGATCAAGCTATGCGATCGAGGGCGAGCGCCCGCCGCAAGATCGCATCCAGCGCTGGGGCCGCGCCATCGGCGAAGCCGGCCGCTGGCCGATCGATCGCGATGAGCTGCTGCGTCTGCAAAGAATTGTACTTGGCGACGCCCGTTTCGCAAGACTTGGCTTCCGAAAAGAAGGAGGTTTCGTCGGTGAGCATGACCGAGACAACGGCACGCCCTTGCCCGATCACATCAGCGCTCGGCCCGAGGACCTGCCGCGGCTAATCGATGGAATGGCGGCGTTCGATCAGGGCCCCGCGCAAAACCTTGATGCAGTCGTAGCCGCCGCAATCCTCGCCTTCGGCTTTGTCTACATTCACCCGTTCGAGGACGGAAACGGCCGCATTCACCGCTACCTAATCCACCACGTCCTTGCCATGCGCGGCTTCAATCCGCCGGGAGTGGTCTTTCCCGTCTCGGCCGCGATCCTGGACCAGATCAACGAGTACAGGGGCGTGCTCGAGAGCTATTCGCAGCGCCTTCTGCCATTGGTGGAATGGGAACCGACGCCGCAATTCAACGTCCGGGTGCTGAATGACACCGGTGATTTCTACCGGTTCTTCGATGCAACCCCGCACGCCGAATTCCTCTATGCCTGCGTTCAGCGGACGATCGAACGGGACCTTCCCGAGGAAACCGCATTTCTGCAGCGCTACGATCAGTTCCGGCAGCAGGTGGACGCCTTTATTGACATGCCCGAGCGGTTGACCGATCTGCTCTTCCGTTTTCTTCACCAGAATGATGGACATCTATCGAACCGCGCGCGCGAAAAGGAATTCGCCACGCTGACCAGTGACGAGGCAGGAAGAATCGAGGCGATCTACGCGCAAACCTTTGGTGCCCATTGAAGGTGTGATCATCAGGATCGATTTTTAGTCCGACGGTTTGTAATTCCCTTGTCCCTGCCTTCATCTCCGAGGCTTGACTTGTCGCCGAGACATGCACGATTTTTTCCGCACGGTCTGACCGGCCGCCGATCAGCCGCGGCCAGAACGCGCTTGACAAACCGGAGCCGTCCCGTCCAACCTCACGCATTCACCAGGGGAGTCCCGGCAAGGGGCTGAGATACTGCTGGCATTCGCGGCGCAGTGACCCGTTGAACCTGATCCAGTTCATACTGGCGTAGGGACGGTGCAAGCGCTTGCGGGAGTTTACGCCCGAGGTCCTGTTTCGGCAGGTCGACAGAAGCGTCTTTTCATCCTCCCGGCACAGAACTGGGTCTCCAATGCAACGAGCAAAGGAGCCTCAAGATGAATGCCCTCACCCCCGCCGTCTCGACGGGACCGCTGCCCGCCTCACGAAAAATCCACAAGCCCGGTGCCATCCACCCGCAGATCAGGGTGCCGATGCGCGAAATCTCCGTCCATCCGACGGCCGGCGAACCGCCCGTCACCGTCTACGATCCGTCCGGCCCCTATACAGACCCGACTGTCGAAACCAGCATCGAAAATGGCCTTGCACGGCTTCGCCACGAATGGATTACGGCGCGCGGCGATGTCGAGGCCTATGACGGCCGCCATGTCCGGCCGGAGGACAACGGATTCGCGACGGGCGAACGCCTGACGCCGGAATTTCCCATTCGCCATCAACCGCTCAGAGCCAAAGCAGGCAAGGCGGTGACGCAGCTTGCCTATGCGCGCGCCGGCATCATCACACCCGAAATGGAGTTCGCCGCCATCCGCGAGAACCTTGGTCGCGAGATCCTGCACGGCAAGCTTGAGCGCGACGGCGAGGCTTTCGGCGCGACACTGCCCGATTTCGTCACGCCGGATTTCGTGCGTGATGAGGTGGCGCGCGGACGCGCAATCATTCCCGCCAACATCAACCATCCCGAGAGCGAGCCGATGATCATCGGTCGCAATTTCCTGGTCAAGATCAACGCCAACATCGGCAACTCCGCCGTCACATCGTCGATGGCTGAAGAGGTCGAAAAAATGGTGTGGGCGATCCGCTGGGGCGCAGACACGGTGATGGACCTGTCGACCGGCCGCAACATCCACAACATCCGCGACTGGATCGTCCGCAACGCGCCGGTTCCGATCGGCACGGTGCCGCTCTATCAGGCGCTCGAAAAGGTCGGCGGCATCGCCGAGGACCTGACCTGGGAGGTCTACCGCGACATGCTGATCGAACAGGCCGAACAGGGCGTCGACTATTTCACCATCCATGCGGGCGTGCGGCTGCACTACATCCCGCTGACCGTTGACCGGGTCACTGGCATCGTCTCGCGCGGTGGCTCGATCGTGGCCAAATGGTGCCTGCATCATCACCGGGAAAGCTTCCTCTACGAACATTTCGCCGAGATCTGCGACATTTGCCGCGCCTATGACGTGTCCTTTTCGCTGGGCGACGGCCTTCGTCCTGGCTCGATCGCCGACGCCAATGACGCAGCACAATTCGCCGAGCTGGAGACGCTCGGCGAGCTGACACAGATCGCCTGGGCGAAGGATTGCCAGGTAATGATCGAAGGCCCCGGCCACGTGCCGATGCACAAGGTCAAGGAGAACATGGACAAGCAGCTCGCCGTCTGCGGCGAGGCGCCGTTCTATACGCTTGGGCCGCTGACGACCGACATCGCGCCGGGCTACGACCACATCACCTCCGGCATCGGCGCGGCGATGATCGGTTGGTTCGGCACCGCCATGCTCTGCTACGTCACGCCCAAGGAGCATCTCGGCCTTCCCGATCGCAACGACGTCAAGATCGGCGTGATCACCTACAAGATAGCCGCCCATGCCGCCGACCTGGCAAAAGGTCATCCGGCGGCGAAAGTCAGGGATGATGCCCTTTCCCGCGCGCGCTTCGAATTCCGCTGGGAGGACCAGTTCAACCTGTCGCTCGATCCCGAAACCGCGCGGTCCTTCCACGATCAGACCTTGCCCAAGGAGGCGCACAAGCTGGCGCATTTCTGCTCGATGTGCGGGCCGAAATTCTGCTCGATGCGAATTTCCCACGACATCCGCACCGAAGCGCAGAAGGAGGGCATGGCGGCGATGGCGGCGAAATACCGCGAGGGCGGCGATCTCTACCTGCCGGCGGACGAGACCGGCGCACCGCTCATACCTCAGCCACGTGAGCCATCATGAAGGTGCTGGTCAAAGGGGCCGGCGTTGCCGGCCTCACCGCCGCCTTCGAGCTCGCCGCACGCGGCGCGGCGGTTTCCGTTGCCGAGACAAGGCCTGGCCTTGGGGGCAATGCGTCGTGGTTCGCCGGCGGCATGTTGGCGCCATGGTGCGAGCGCGAAAGCGCCGAGCAGCCGGTGCTGGATCTCGGGCGCGGTGCCGCCGACTGGTGGGATGCCGCAACCCCCGGCCAGGTGACGCGGGCCGGAACGCTGGTCGTGGCCGCGCCGCGCGATACGGGCGAGATCGACCGCTTCGCCAGCCGCACCTCGGGCCATCGGCGTGTCGATGAAGACGAAATTGCGCTCCTGGAGCCCGACCTCGCCGGCCGCTTCCGGCGCGGATTGCTCTTCTCCGACGAGGCGCATCTCGACCCGCGTCAGGCGATGGCAGCGCTTCATGACAAGCTCGCAGCCATGGGTGTCGAGTTTCACTTCGGCACCGAGGTCTGGCATGTTTTTGGTTTCGATCATCAGATCGACTGCACGGGAATGGCAGCCATCGATGACCGGCTACGTGGCGTTCGCGGCGAAATGCTGATCCTGCGCACGCCCGACATCTCGCTGTCGCGCCCGGTCCGGCTGCTTCATCCGCGCTTTCCGCTCTATGTGGTGCCGCGCACCGGCCAGTGTTTCATGGTCGGTGCGACCATGATCGAGAGCGGGTCCGCCGAGCCGGCCACGGTGCGTTCGATGATGGAGCTTCTGGGTGCCGCCTATGCCCTCCATCCGGCATTCGGCGAGGCCGGGATCGTTGAAACCGGTGTCGGCGTCCGTCCTGCTTTTCCCGACAATCTGCCGCGTGTCGAGGCACATGGAAGCACCGTCGCAGTCAACGGGCTTTATCGCCATGGCTTTCTTCTCGCCCCTGCCATGGCGCGCCAGGCGGCCGACCTGGTCTTCCATCAAGACGGAACGAAGGAGCTTGCTCATGAAACTGACGGTCAACGGCAAAGTGCATGAGGTTGCAGCCACCACGCTGGCCGAGCTGCTTGCGGCGCTCGACTATGAAGGCGATTGGCTGGCAACGGCCGTCAACAGCGAACTCGTGCACAAAGCCAACCGGGCGGAATTCCGGTTGAGCGACGGCGACCGGATCGAAATCCTCTCACCGATGCAGGGAGGCTAGGCCATGTTCGATCTTCTCGGAACGTCGCTTGCCTCCCGCCTGCTTCTCGGCACCGCTCAATATCCATCGCCGGCCATCCTTGCCGAGGCCGTCAAGGCGTCGGGCGCTTCGGCGGTAACCGTCTCGTTACGCCGTGAGATGGCAGGCGGCAGGGCCGGCGAACAATTCTGGTCGTTGATCCGCTCGCTCGGCGTCAGAATCCTGCCCAACACTGCCGGCTGCCACTCCGTCAAGGAAGCGGTCACGACCGCGAAGATGGCGCGCGAAGTTTTCGGCACCAACTGGATCAAGCTCGAAGTGATCGGCAACCACGACACGCTGCAGCCGGACGTGTTCGGGCTGGTCGAGGCCGCCCGCATCCTGTGCGAGGACGGTTTTGATGTATTCCCCTATACCACCGACGATCTTGTCGTCGCCGAGCGACTGCTGGAGGCGGGCTGCCAGGTTCTGATGCCGTGGTGTGCACCGATCGGTTCCGCCCTCGGGCCGATCAACATTCCGGCGCTGCGCTCGATGCGCGCACATTTCCCAGGCGTTCCGCTGATCGTGGATGCGGGGCTCGGACGGCCGTCGCACGCGGCAACCGTCATGGAGCTCGGCTTTGACGCCGTACTCCTGAACACCGCAGTCGCCAAGGCGGCCGATCCGGTCGGCATGGCGCGTGCGTTCGGCAAGGCGGTCGAGGCCGGTCGTGAAGCTTTCAACTCGGGAATGCTCGAACCGCAGGACGTCGCCGTGCCGTCGACGCCGACAATTGGCAGGGCAGTTTTTTCATGAAGCTCGACCCCTTCTACCTGATCGTCGACAGCGCCGCCTGGATCGAACGGCTGGTGCCGCTTGGCGTCAAGCTGGTTCAGTTGCGCATCAAGGATAGGGACGAGGCCACGTTGCGGACGGAAATCCGCCGCGCGAACGGCGTCTGCGCGGTCCATGGTTGCCAACTGATCGTCAACGACCATTGGCGGCTCGCCATTGAGGAAGGCTGCGACTTCGTCCATCTCGGCCAAGAGGATTTGGCTGCGGCCGACCTGCTGGCGATTAAGTACCCCGGATTGAAGCTTGGGCTCAGCACGCACGATCATCTCGAACTGGAAACGGCCATCGCTGCCGAGCCCGACTATATCGCGCTCGGCCCCATCTATCCCACCGTCCTGAAGCAGATGAAATGGGCGCCGCAAGGGCTCGAGCGGATCAGCGAGTGGAAGCATCGGGTGGCGCCGATCCCATTGGTCTCCATCGGCGGCCTCAACCCCGACCGGCTCGACGGTGTCTTCGAGGCTGGTGCGGACAGCGCCGCGGTGGTCACCGACATCACCTTGAATGCCGATCCCGAAGCGCGCACGCGAGAATGGATCGAAAAGACAAAGCCATGGCGCTGAGGCGAGAACCGCATGTGCTCGTGGTCGGCGGATCAGACTCCAGCGGTGGGGCTGGAATTGCACGCGATATCGAGACGATCTCTTCCATTGGCGTGCGCACCTGCCTCGCTGTCACCGCGCTCACAGTGCAAACGCACGACGCCGTACTGGAAATCCTTCATTCGCCACCAAGCCTGGTGGCTGATCAGATGCGCGCCGCGCTGCAGGCCAACGAAGTGGCGGCAATCAAGATCGGCATGCTCGGAACAGCCGAGACCATCGCTGCGGTTGCCGCCGTACTGCGCGAAAATCGACAGGTGCCGGCAGTACTCGATCCAGTGCTGGCCTCCACCTCAGGCCGGGCGCTCTTACAGGCAGCCGCTATCGCTGTCATGAAGCGCGATCTGATGCCGCTTTGCTGCCTTGTCACGCCCAACCTTCCCGAACTGGCGCACCTTATTGGCTCCGAACTGGCAGTGGATGAGGACGATGCGCTCCGACAAGGACAAAGACTGTTGGCCGCCGGCCCTCAGGCCCTGCTGATCAAGGGTGGGCATGCCTCGGGACTCCGATCGACCGATATTTTATTACGCTCCGATCATGAACCCATCCACGTCGATACACCGCGCCTTGCCACATCAATGCGCGGAACAGGTTGCATACTGGCCAGCGCGATTGCGGCGCATCTGGCGAAGGCGAAGCCGCTTGAAGACTGCGTGCGCGAAAGCAAGCGGGTTGTCTTCGCCACGTTTCAGAGGAATGGAGCAGAATGAACCCGGCTATGCGGTACAAGCAGCTTTGGCCGCTAGTATGCTGGATCCTGAGCGTCTTGCTCGCTGGCGCAAACTCTTAGACGAAAATCGCAACAACACGGCGGTTCGAACCGGACCTCGTGGAAGCAATTCGGCCGCGGTCGCAGCGATCATTCATGAAGGAGGAGAGCTGGTCCTCTTGTTTCGAGGGGATCGGCAGCTCGTAGTTCGCAGTTTCGTTCAGTCCGGGGAGTCGGAGTGGATTCGAACGGCGTGACCGCCCAACCCAAATTAGAGAAAGTGGTGCGGGTGGCAGCGTGAACCTGCGACCCCATCGTCCCGAACGATGTGCGCTACCAGCAAAGCCGCAGCTTTTTGGGCCCGATCGTCACGCTTGCTTCGCAATGATCGCGTTTCCTTTCGAGCTTTGGGTGGGAAACATAGGGCCCCCCCTGCCGAGTTCATGTTTCATTGTCATCTGTCCTGAGACCGATTTCGTCGCCTCGGCGGCGACCTGCTTCTTGGCGATCTTCTCGGCGGCGTCTGCCTGGAAGTCGGGATGATGGTGGCCATAAGTATCGATCAGGACATCCACGGTGATGCCCAGAAAGCCCGCCGCCTGCCACATGTCGGCGCCGGCCCGCATCAGCCAGGTCGCAGCGGTGTGGCGAAGCGTGTGCGAAGTGACGTCGGGACCGAGGCCGGCTGCCTCGCGAGCTCTCCTGAAGCTCTTCTTTACCGACACCACCGGCTTTCCATTCCATTCCACGACAAAATCTTGCGATATTTTTCGGCCGATATTTGCGCTTTTGCCGCGCGCCTTGGTTCTGATATCGAGATCCGTGCACGCCCAGCGGCGGAGGTGAGCCAATAGCCGGTCCGGCAGGCGCACGGGCGGCTGGCGTTTTTTGGTCTTCTTTGCGCCATCGGCACGGCGGTAAAAGATGCCGCGGTCAAGGTCCACATAACCACGCCCTTTGGTTGGACGGACGGCGGCGCCGCAGACTGCGGCAGAGCGTGTTCCTGTATAAAGCGCGACAAGCATGAAGCGGGCGAGGTGTCGTCCGGTACGCCGGCCGCTCTCCTGGCCCTTCCATTTCTGCTTCATACGCCAAGCTGCCCAGATGAGAGCGGCCGCTTCACTGCGCGTCAACCAGCGCTCGCGTGCACCAGCCTTGTCGGGCAGGACAATCGTCGGTGCGGCAGTCGTGTAACCTTCCCTGCGATAGTAGTTGATGGCTGCACGAAAATCCTCGAGTTGGCGGCGCGCAACGGCTTCTGTGGGACAGGACGCGGCGTAGTCGCGGCAGAGTTTGCCGTTAATAGCGGCGAGGGTCTTTTCACCGAAGAAATCGAGGATGTTGTCTAGCCGAGCCGCCGTCTCTTCCGGCGCGGCATGCTTCGGTGCAACCTCTCTCAGGTAGACGCTGACGACATCGGCTATCAAGACATCTTCGGCACCGCGCGCTCGGTGGTACTTGCTGGCGATGTAGACCGCGAGCGCCTTTTCAGCTTCAGGTCCTGGATGGCCCTTTTCGCCGCTGCCAGCGCTGATGAACGTTGTTCGATCGCGGATAAACCATCCAGCTTTGTTTCGGAGTGTTCCGTCCTTTTTCCAGCTTTCGCCGCGCCAGACGAGGCGTGGCCCTTTCGACGCCCGCGGCATAGTTCCCTCATTCTGGTGATCGCCAGCAAGGTGACGTACTCCTTTCCTGCGATTAGCTCGGTTTCAAGTCGGCCGGCGTCACGTTCCTTGCGTAGGCCTGCTGCGCACATCGAGCCATCGGGAAAGGCAATTCGTGCTGCAATCGCGACGCGCAGGGGCGTGGTCTCGTCGAATTGGTCGGGGATTTTCAAAACGGAGCCCTCAGCCAATCTCTATGGTCCGATAGTTTCGCTCGGAAACAGACGGATCGCGGTTCGCATTGAGCACACTTTTCTGTCTCGCCATTCCGGATGCCCTGCCGCACGATCTTTTCTCTGAATATACGGCTGCGAAAAGCGCCGACTGGAGCGCCTGCGGCAAAGATGCTCCTTTGACCTGCTAATCGGAACGGTTGCGCTGACGCGCACTCCACGAGCCTTTCGGCTGGCTCCCCACTTCCGTGGCCGGTGGAACCGCTCCTGACTGGCTTCGGCTGTCTGTGCGGCTTCCGTTTTCATGGACTCACTGCCGGGTCGCTTGGGCCTACTCCCGTGCGCCCGGCTAGTGGGTTCTGCTGATCGCCTCACGCTGCGGTTTCGAATGGTGTCTTCCACCTCGGAGTTGGTCGGCAACCGAAATCTTCATTTGAGTTCATAAAGTTGGAGGGCCGCGCTTGGCGCACTGACGGGTTGAAGGCTGGGAGAGAGGCTCCCGGCGCCCGGCGCGGAGACTCGCAATGACCAAGCATCGGCACCAAGCTGCCCCGACGCGGGCCAGCGTATATGAGGACATCACCAGCAAGATCATCGGCGAGCTGGAGGCCGGTCGGCTGCCCTGGGTTCAGCCATGGGGAATGGCAGCTGCGAAGGCGCCGCTCGCCATGCCGAAGAACGCCGCCACCGACCGGCAATACTCTGGAATCAATGTCCTGATCCTCTGGGGTTCGGTGATCGAGCAGGGCTTTTCAGGACAGAGCTGGCTGACCTTCCGCCAGGCGCTCGCGCTTGGCGGTAGCGTCCGCAAGGGTGAGCATGGAACGACAGTCGTCTACGCCCATCGGTTCGTGCCCGACGACGAGAAAAAGCGTACCCGCGAAACCGGCGAGCAAGCCCGATCGATCCCATTCCTCAAACGCTTCACGGTGTTCAACGCCGCGCAGTGCGACGGGCTGCCCGACGATGTTGCGATGGCCACGCACCCGCCCCTACCCGGCCTGATCGAGCCGAAGGTCGAGAGGCTGATCAAGCAGACGGGGATCGATTTCCGGGTTGGTGGCAGCCGCGCCTTCTACGCTCCGGCCCACGATTATGTGCGGGTCCCGCCACCCCAAGCCTACTTCGAGCCGATCAATTGGCACCGGACCGCCCTGCATGAACTCGGGCACGCCACCGGTCATGCCTCACGCCTCAACCGGGATTTGTCTGGTTCCTTCGGCACCAAGAAGTATGCCTTCGAAGAGCTGGTTGCCGAGATATGTGCGGCTTTCTGTTGCGCCTCGCTGGGCATCACGCCGACCGTGCGTCACGCCGACTATATCGGCTCGTGGCTGGAGGTGCTGCGCGAGGATAACCGTGCGATCGTTCGCGCCGCCTCTCTGGCAAGCAGGGCTGCGGATTATCTCTTGGGTTTTTTGCCGGACAAAGTGGCCGCTGACGACGATCGGCGGGAGGCAGCGTAATGGCCGCCCGCTTCCAGTTCGGCGTCTTCCTGCGGATGCGTTCATGACCGAAGTCTGCCTCGATGCCGGACCCCGCTGCGGCGAAGTCGTTGCAGAGCGCCAGGACCGACCTGCTGCTCCGCGACAAGTGTCGCGTGGCTGCCGAGCACATCAGAGGGCGAGGAGTGACGGAATTCTCATGACGGGTTTGGAGGTCGAGAGAGAGGCTCTCGGCCGCCCGTCGCGGAGTACATCCCGATGGCTACTGCCGTTCAGAAGATCACCCTGTCGTCCTCGCGCGACATTCCGTTCAACAAGCTGGTGCTCTCCCAGTCCAATGTCCGGCGCGTCAAGGTCAGCATCTCGATCGAGGATCTTGCGGCCTCGATCGCCCGCCGCGGCTTGATCCAGAGCCTCAGCGTCTTGCCCGTCGTCGACAGCGACGGTAACGAGACTGGCATGTTTGAGGTGCCTGCCGGAGGCCGGCGCTTCCGCGCGCTTGAGCTGCTGGTGAAGCAAAAGCGCCTCGCCAAGACCGCCCTCGTGCCCTGTGTCGTGCGCGCCCGTCACAGCGCGATCGTTGCCGAGGAGGTGTCGCTCGCCGAGAACATTGAGCGAGCGCCGCTGCACCCGCTCGATCAGTTTCGCGCCTTCCAGGACATGCGCCAAAAAGGCATGAGCGAGGAGGAGATTGCCGCAGCCTTCTTCGTGCCGGTCAACGTTGTTAAGCAACGGCTTAGGCTGGCTTCTGTCTCCCCAGTGCTGCTCGATGTGTATGCCGATGACGGGATGACGCTGGAGCAACTCATGGCTTTCACGGTCTCTGAAGACCGCGCTCGCCAGGAGCAGATCTGGGAGGCAATCAGGGATGCCTGGTCGAAAGAGCCCTATCAAATCCGGCGCATGCTGACCGAAACGACGGTGCGCGCCTCCGACAAGCGCGCCGTCTTCGTGGGGACCGACGCCTATGAGGCCGCGGGTGGTATCGTCATGCACGACCTGTTCCAGTCGGATGACGGCGGCTGGCTGCAGGATGCAGCGCTGCTGGACCGCCTGGTCACAGAGAAGCTCAAGGCGGTTGCCCAGGAAGTTGCAGCCGAGGGTTGGAAGTGGGTCGAGGTCGCCATCAGCTTCCCCTACGACGCAACGCGTGGGCTGTATCATCTGCAGAGTGATCCGCTCGATCTCTCTGCCGAGGAGCAGGCTACCATCGATGCCCTCAACGCCGAGCATGCCAAGCTTGAAACCGAATATGAGGGTGCTGACGAGCTGCCCGAAGACGTCGATCAGCGACTCGGTGAAATCGAGACCGCGCTCGCCAATTTCGACAAGCGCCCAAGGCAATTCGATCCGGCCGACATCGCCGTCGCCGGCGCGTTCGTCAGCATCGACACTGACGGCTCACTCTCGGTCGACCGCGGCTTTCTCCGGCCTGAGGACGTGCCGCTGATGTCATTTGACGGCGCGAATGAATCGAAAAGGGACGGCAGGTCCGGAGCTGCCGACAGCTCGTCGGTGCACCGTGCCGTTGTCACCATTGGCGGCCAGGCTGTCGAGTGCGAGGAAGACGAGGACGATGCGGTCAAGCCCCTGCCGGACCGACTGATGACAGAGTTGACCGCACACCGGACACTGGCGTTGCGCGATGCGGTTGCCGGCAACCCTCACGTCGCCATGACAGCGCTCTTGCACAAGCTGGTCACTGACACGTTCCAGCACCGCACCACGAACGGGTGCCTGGAGGCCTCGATCCGTCACGTCTTCTTCCCTCTGCAGGCAGGTGACCTGAAGGACAGCCCCTCGGCGAAATCGGTGGCCGAACGCCATGAGGGCTGGAAATCGGACCTGCCGACCGAGGACGATGCACTTTGGGACTGGATCGCCTCACTTGATGAGACCAGCCGCGCGGCGTTGCTCGCCCATTGCGTCAGCTACGGCGTGAACGCGCTCCACGAGAAAGGCGACCGCTATGGCGGCGCTGTCTCGGCACACGGCGTTCGGCAGCGGATCGCGCAAGCTGATCGACTGGCACGCGCGGTCGGTCTCGATATGGTTGACGCCGGCTGGACACCGACAGTCGAAAACTATCTCGGCCGCATCACCAAGTCCCGCATTCTCGAGGCGGTGCGAGAGGCGAAGGGCGAACAGGCCGCGCAGCTAATCGAGCATCTGAAAAAGGGAGATATGGCGAAGGAAGCCGAGCGCTTGCTGACCGATAGTGGCTGGCTGCCCGAGCCGCTGCGCCTGGTCGACCTCGACGGCAGCGCTGGCGCTGATAACGGCGCCGGCACCGACGGCTATGGGGAAGAGCTGCCCGAATTCCTCTCAGACGACGATGCGCAGATTGAAGACAGCGAACCGCACATGGCCGCTGAATAGATCGCCTCGCGCGGAGCGGGTGCGGCCCGCGCCGCGCCCTTTCCTACCGCTGCCGGACGCTCACTTTCTCAGACACGGGCAAAGCTAATTGGCCGCTTCAGCCGCGTCCTTCTCGCTCGGCGGCTGCTGCCCCGCCGTCCCCACTGCGTGCCAAGATATCGCCCCGGGCTGCCAACCGCGTTGCCGCTGTCGTCGTTGGGCTGACGGCGGGTAGCGGCGCAGCGCCTGGATCGAAGAAGGATCGTTATCGGCAGGACCGCAGTCCAGAGGGGAGAGGCCGGCCAGGGCGGATTTGAGCCGGATTGGTCGAGAGAGAGGGCCGCCCGGTTCATTCCCGTTCCGCTCTCCTCGAGGTTTTCTCCATGTTTGATGTTTCTTCGAAGACTGCCGCTCCGGCAGTGCCGCTTCCGCTTGTCTCATCCCCGGCTGTCGAACCAGCTGCCGCCATCCACAGCGCGGCGCAGTTTCTTCTGCCCCATCTCGAACGCGGTCAGCGCGTCGACGTCTCGAGCCTTCGCTCGGCCATGGAAGCTGCCTTCGGTGCCTCCGATGCGTCCGGCGCATGGGACTGGAAATCAGCCTATGACGCTTGCGAAGTCGCGACGGTGCTGTTCCTGCGCAAATACGGAAAGTCGCTTTTCCGCAAAGCCGGTTCTGCGGCCGCCGCACTTCCGATGCTGGGCAAGATCGCCGGCCTGTTCCCAACTCACACGCGCCGCTCCGAAGAGACCGAAGCGCTTCAGCAGTTCAGCACCCCCATTCCGCTCGGTCTGGCGGCCGTTACTGCCGCGGCAATCACCCCTGCCGACCGCGTGCTTGAGCCCTCCGCCGGCACCGGGTTACTTGCTATTCTGGCCGAGATCAGTGGCAGCACGTTGCTGCTCAACGAACTGGCCGAGGCCCGCGCCGGGCTTCTCTCATTGCTCTTTCCGGCCATCCCCGTCACTCGCTTCAACGCAGCGCAGATCGATGATTATCTCGATCCCGGCATTGCACCAAGCGTCGTGCTGATGAACCCGCCGTTCTCGGTGCTTGCTAACGTCAGCGGCCGCGTGTCCGACGCTGCCTATCGTCACGTCGCCTCTGCGCTGGCCCGGCTCGCCGAGGGCGGGCGGCTTGTCGCAATCACTGGCGCAAATTTTTCCCCAGAGCTGCCCATCTGGCGCGAGTCCTTCGTCAGGCTCCAGGAGCGCGGTCGCGTCGTGTTCACCGCCGCGATCGACGGCGCCGTCTACGCCAGGCATGGCACCACCGTCGAGACCCGGCTGACCGTCATCGACAAACTGCCGGCCGACAAACGAGGCACCCTTCCAGCATCGGCCGGCATGGCGCCCGATGTCGCCACACTGATCGCCTGGATTGACAAGCATGTTCCCGCGCGACTGCCGGTCAGCGCTTCGGCTTTCGTGCCCGCCGTCAAGGCGACGGGGCCCACCGCGCGCGGCGTGCGCGGCTATCTCGCCAGATCCGCCGGTCCCACTCCGGTGCGCAGCCTTGCCGAGCCGGAAGGCACCGCGCTTGCTTACGAGACATTGGACTGGACGCCTGCCGAAAGTAGGCGCATCACCGATGGCATCTATGAGGAGTACGGGTTGCAGGCGATCCGCATTCCGGGCGCCCATCCGCATCCGACCAAGCTGGTCCAATCGGCGGCAATGGCATCCGTTGCCCCGCCGAAGCCGAGCTACCGGCCGATTCTTCCTGCCAAGGTTGTCAGCGACGGCCTCTTGTCCGACGCGCAGCTAGAAACAGTCATCTATGCCGGCGAGGCCCATTCGGAGTTCCTCACCGGTTCCTGGAAGGTGGACGACACCTTCGACCTTGTCTCTGCCGCGCGCGACGATGCCGCGCACGCCGTGCGATTCCGCCGGGGCTTCATGCTCGGCGACGGGACGGGCGCCGGCAAGGGCCGCCAGTCAGCAGGCATCATCCTGGACAGTTGGATGCAGGGCCGCCGCAAGGCGATGTGGATCTCCAAATCCGACAAGCTGATCGAAGACGCCCAGCGCGACTGGTCTGCTCTCGGCATGGAGCGCCTGCTGGTCACGCCGCTGTTGCGGTTCCCGCGGGGCAAGGCCATCCGCCTCGATCAAGGGGTCCTATTCACCACCTACGCCACGCTGCGCTCCGACGAACGCGGTGAGAAGATCTCGCGCGTGCGGCAGATCGTCGAATGGTTGGGCACCGACTTCGACGGAGTGATCATTTTCGACGAGAGCCACGCTATGCAGAACGCGGCAGGCGGGAAGGGAGAACGCGGCGACGTCGCCGCCTCACAGCAGGGACGCGCCGGGCTCCGCCTCCAAAACGCCCTGCCGAACGCCCGCGTCGTCTATGTCTCGGCGACGGGAGCAACCACCGTCCACAACCTCGCCTACGCGCAGCGTTTGGGCCTGTGGGGTGGCGACGATTTGCCCTTTGCGACCAGGGCCGAATTTGTCGAGACGATCGAGGCTGGCGGCGTTGCCGCCATGGAAGTGCTGGCCCGAGACCTCCGCGCAATCGGTCTCTATACGGCCCGATCGCTCTCGTACGATGGTGTCGAATACGAGCTGGTCGAGCACCAGCTTACCTCCGAGCAGACCCGCATCTACGACGCCTATGCCGGAGCGTTTAGCGTCATTCATAACAATCTCGACGCCGCGATGCGGGCCGCCAACGTCACAGGCGAGACCGGGACACTGAACCGTCAGGCAAAGTCGGCTGCACGTTCGGCTTTCGAGAGCACGAAACAGCGCTTTTTCGGCCATTTGCTCACCGGCATGAAGACGCCGACCCTGATACGCTCGATCGAGCGCGATCTCCATCAAGGCCATGCCGCCGTCATCCAGATCGTCTCGACCGGCGAGGCGCTGATGGAACGGCGCCTCGCGGAAATTCCAACCGAGGAATGGAACGACGTTCGCGTCGACATCACGCCGCGCGAATATGTCCTCTCGTATCTGCAGCATTCCTTCCCCGTGCAACTCTACGAGCCGTTCACCGACAGCGAAGGCAATTTGTCGTCACGTCCGGTCTATCGTGACGGCCAGCCCGTCGAGAGCCGCGAAGCGGTCGCCCGCCGCGATCACCTCATCGAGCAACTCGCTTCACTCGCCCCCGTCCCGGGGGCACTCGATCAGATCGTACAGCGCTTCGGCACCGACCTCGTAGCGGAAGTGACAGGCCGGTCGCGCCGCATCGTGCGCAAGACCAGCACTCGAGGCATCGATCGCCTTGTCGTCGAAAACCGCGCCGGATCGGCCAATCTCGCCGAGGCACAGGCATTCATGGATGACTGCAAGCGCATATTGGTGTTTTCCGACGCCGGTGGCACTGGCCGCAGCTATCACGCTGATCTCACTGCGAAGAACCGCCGCCTTCGAGTTCACTATCTGCTCGAGCCGGGCTGGAGGGCCGATGCCGCCATCCAGGGCTTGGGGCGCACCAACCGCACGAACCAGGCGCAGCCGCCGCTGTTCCGGCCGGTTGCGACCGATGTGAAGGCTGAGAAGCGCTTTCTCTCGACGATAGCCCGGCGCCTCGACACATTGGGCGCCATTACGCGCGGCCAGCGCCAGACCGGCGGCCAGGGCCTATTTCGCCCTGAGAACAATCTGGAGTCGCACTATGCCCGCGACGCGCTGCGGCAGCTTTACCTGCTGCTGGTTCGCGGCAAGGTGGACGGCTGCTCACTCCAGATGTTCGAGGAAGCGACCGGCCTAACACTGACGGATTCCACCGGCATCAAGGACGAGCTGCCGCCGATCACGACCTTCCTCAATCGGCTGCTGGCGCTTACCATCCCGCTTCAAACCGCCCTGTTTACGGCCTTCGAGCAATTGCTGAATGCGAAAATCGAGGGCGCCATCGCCTCCGGTGCCTACGACATCGGCTTGGAAACACTGCGTGCGGAGAGCTTCGTCGTCACCGAGCGACGCGTCATCCATGTCCATGCCGCCACCGGTGCGGAAACGCGACTGCTGACCATCGCCCAGCGCAAGCGCAACCGACCCGTTTCACTTGCCGATGCCCTTGCTCAGCTTCACGATCCCCGCGCGAAGCTCCTGGTCAACAACCGATCCGGCCGCGCCGCCGTACAGGTGCCAGCGCCAGCGCTGATGCTCGACAACGGCGAGATCGAATGGCGAGTCCGGCTGATCCGGCCGATGGAGCACCATCAGGCCTCATTGAAGATGATGGCGGAGAGCCACTGGGTTGAGGCTGAGCAGGCTGCATTCGCTGACGCCTGGAGTGCCGAGACGGCTGACGTGCCCGAATTCACGGACAGCACTATCCATGTCGTTGCCGGCATGCTGCTGCCGATCTGGAAGCGTCTGCCCAGGGAATTCTCACGTGTGTACCGGCTCCAGACTGACGATGGCGAGCGCATCATCGGTCGTCAGGTCCCGCCAGCATGGATCGCGGGCGCACTGGCAACAAGCTCGCCTTCGATCACAGCCAGTGATGCTTTCGTTGCGCTTCTGGGCGGTCGAACGATCCTCGACCTCGTCGATGGTCTGCAGCTTCGGCGCAGCCGCCTCATGGGCGTCAGCCGAATCGAGCTGACGGGCTTCAACGACACAATGCGTGACCGTCTTTCGGCTTACGGCCTCTTCCGAGAGATCATCTCCTGGAAGCTGCGCATGTTCGTGCCCGCCGACGCATCTGGACCCGCAATTCTGGGCAAGTTGCTGAAGGGTTATCCAGTCCAGCGCATCGACACGCGGGAGGATGCGTGATGGCCCGCCACGATGCGTCAGAACTGGCGCACCGCCTCGGCCGGCACGCTGAGGCGGTTTGTCGCTACTATCTTTCGAACGGGCATCGCGAGGGCCGCTACTGGCTTGTCGGCGATGTGCAAAACACGCCGGGCCGCTCAATGTTCGTGCGGCTCGTCGGGTCAGCGAACGGAAAAGCAGCCGCCGGCAAGTGGGCCGATGCGGCGACTGGCGAGCATGGCGACCTTCTAGACGTCATTCGCGAAAGCCGCGGCTTCAGCAACTTCAAGGACGTTGCGAATGAAGCAATGACGTTTCTCGGCTTGCCGCATCCCGAACCAGAGCAGATTTCTCCCCGGCCGAAATCGGTAGACACGCCATCCGGATCATCGGAAGCAGCGCGTCGGCTGTTTGCGATGTCGCAGCCGATTGCGGGTACGGTCGTAGAGGCGTATCTGCGCAACCGCAGCATTGCCGCTTTGCACGGGACCGAAAGCCTGCGTTTTCACCCGCGCTGCTACTACCGGCCCCACGAACATGCGCCGACTGAGACCTGGCCGGCGATGATCGCTTCCGTCACCGATCTCGACGGCCATTTGACTGGCGCACATCGCACCTGGCTTGATCCTTCCGGCAGGGGCAAGGCACCGGTCGGTACGCCGAAGCGCGCGATGGGCGATCTTCTCGGTCACGCGGTTCGCTTTGGCCTGCCGGGCGACGTCATGGCGGGCGGCGAAGGCATCGAGACCGTCTTGTCGCTTCGGTGCATCCTGCCCGATATGGCTATGGCAGCGGCACTCTCGGCAGCCCATCTCGCTGCCATGCTGTTCCCCCTCACGCTGAGACGGCTCTACATCGTGCGCGATGCCGATCCAGCCGGCGACAGCGCGCGTGACACCTTGATCAAAAGAGCGAATGCTGCCGGGATTGAGGCGATCGTGCTCTCGCCGGCACTTGGAGACTTCAACGAAGATCTCTGTACGCTTGGCGTGGATGATCTTCGAGCACGCGCGCGTGTCCAGCTCGCCCCGCAGGACATCGCCCGTTTCATGGCAGTGGCGGGATAATTCGAAACGAACAACCTGTCCGCTGTCGCTTGCATCGCTCGAATGCCCCCCGAAGTCGGAGAGAACCGCGCCTGCGGGCCTTCGAGAGGGCGATCGGCCAGCAAACGACCCGGACCCGCAATGTCTTCGGCCGACTATTTTCCGGCGCGCTCCCAAGGGAGCGCTTTCCATCGCGAAGCAAAATAGCCGGCCTTCCCCCTCCTCCGCTGACACTCCGGCCCTTCGCTTCGCTGCGGGTGCAGGTCCGTCCCGTCCGCCGGCTTCCGTCGCCATGAAGGCCGCGAGGTCGCGGTCCAACCGGCGGAGCATCTAATGAGCGAGCATGACGACTACGAACCACAGCACTCGTCTTCACCCATCGACCAAGTCCTCACCGAACTCCAGCTCTATGGCTACCGACCCTTCGCAGATGAGCCTGATCCTCGACCGCTTCCAGAGGGGCACTGCGTCGCCGGCGCGATCGCTGACATCTTCGACGCCCTCATCGTGGCACTGCAAGACAGTCGCCTCGAGCCCGATCTCGACGATCTTCTGTGGTCGACCGTCAACATCTTTCACCGCGCCGCAGATCGAATCGAGCGCGAACTCGACCACAACGAGCAGGCGCAACGCCGCAGCCAGCGTGAGCAAGACGGCAGCGAAGTGAAATCCGTCGAGCTGGAACACCTGACAGCCGAAGGGCAGACGCTGATCGAACGCCAATGCGCCTTCGAACTGATGCGTGATCAGGCCGCGGAGCACTACGAGCGCCACACCGGATCAAGTTGGCGACCGCGCAGCGGATCGATGGTCAACCACCGCAACCTGACCTCTGCGCTGATCGACAGCCGCGACTTTCTCAGCGCCAAGAAACGCGCCTCGCAGGAAGTCCTTCTGCCACCTGGCCCGAAAATCGCCTTCACCGCTGGGCTCGACTTCAATGACCACCAGCTGATCTGGGCCAAGCTCGACCAGGTCCACGCCCGGCATCCAGACATGGTCTTGATGCACGGGAAATCGCCGAAGGGTGGCGAAAAGATCGCCTCCTGTTGGGCAGACCATCGCAAGGTACCCCAAATCGGCTTTGCCCCTGATTGGACAAAGCATGCCAAAGCCGCCCCGTTCAAGCGCAATGACGCAATGCTGGAGTTGCTGCCGATAGGCGTCATCGTCTTTCCCGGGACCGGAATTCAGGACAATCTTGCTGACAAGGCAAAAAAGCTCGGCATCCCAGTCCTCGACTTCCGCCCCAAGGGAGGCGGCGCGTAAGCGCTGCCCGCCCCTACCCTTTTTTCGATTGTACGATACGGCCGCGATGGGGCAGCGCGGCGCCGCCCGTCTTATGCGATACTCAAGTCCGCGCCCTAGCAAAGGCGCGCGACGCCGTCACGCTTGCCGTCAACGTTTCAGCTGCGTCGCAGCTGGCATCACAGCTGCGAATAACGACGCCTGTTCAACCGAACAGGGGCTGGATCTGGGCGAACTCACCGAACAACCGGCGTGGGCAGGATGCTTGTTTCTGACCGGCCGTCGCATTGTTAGCGTTGTCGCTGACACGGCATGGCGCGACGCACAGCTCGAATCCACCACGGCGTGCCGTCTCGTTCCAAAGATCGCGGATATCCGGCGATGCACGTCAGCCGTGACTTGAACCGTGTCTTAAGCGCGGTGCTGACAACAGCTTGCGACTCGCGATGCCTGTACAGAGGAGCATCGACGCCGCTGATCGTCGTAGCCGGGATTTCGCCAGCGACGGTATCGCCAGGTTCTCCGTTGATGTCTCTATCTGGTGGGCCGCTCCAAACGGCCTCTTTAATGGGCTGATCTGGCCGAAGATCGGCTGCGCCTCGATCGCCTAAGCCGCAATGGCGCCGATCGACTTTCTTCCCCTGCCGGCTACGCCGTCATTCCTCGCCAAACAACAAAGTCGCCTGGCTGCCATCCTCCGCTGGCGCTGCGGTCGCAAGCGATGCGGCGTCGATCGCCCCCGGCCCGCCGATCGCCATCGAGGCCGCAACGGTGCGGGCTCGAAACAGAGTTCAAGGAGAAAACTCATGGCGATAATCGGAACCTTCAAGAGGGCCGGCAACAACGAGTTCACCGGCGAAATCGTGACCCTCTCGCTCCAGACCAAGAACGTCCGGGTCGTGCCCGAGACCAACCGCTCTGGCGACAGCGCCCCCAGCCACCGTGTCTTCGTCGGGCAGGTCGAGATCGGCGCCGCATGGTCCAAGCGCTCCAATGACGGCCGCGACTATCTCGGCATGAAGCTGGACGATCCGAGCTTCACTGCTCCGATCTACGCCAACCTCTTCAACGATGAGGAAGGCGAAGGCTTCAGCCTCATCTGGTCCCGCCCCAACGGGCGCCGCAACGCCGAGTAAGGGCCCGACCAAGGCTCCGCCCGGACGAACAGGGCGGGGCCGATCTCCTTTCATCCGACAAGTTGAGCGCAGTCGCTGCGCAACGAGCTCCGTCGGACTGTGGGGCGACTACCGGTCGTGTTCGCGACTGGCGACTTCATTCTTGCATGTTGCCTCGCCGATCATCGAAAATTCGCGGTGCTTCCCGCGTCAACTCACGGTGCCGATTTTCTGATCAACTCGCAAGGCTCCACATTCAGCGCAGTGGCGATCCTCCCAAGAACACTGATGCTGGCCGAGACCCGAGCGCGCTCGATCGATCCCACGTAACGCATGCTCAGTCCAGAGCGGGCGGCCAGTTCCTCCTGCGTCACGTTCTGGTCATGGCGCAGACGACGCATGTTGGCCGCCATGATCTCCTTGAGATTCATGACGGATTAGGGACCAGAAAGGGAACTATCGTTCTAGGAATGATCGTTCCTATTCGCTATGATTGGTGCTCGATCTAAAGGACGGCTCCTTCGAGATCGCGATCGAAATATGAACGGTCAAATACCATGCTTAAACCGCTGCTCGATCCTGATGTCGCCGACATTGCGCCGGATGCCCCGGTCCTGACCGGCTATGACGAGGAGCGTCTGCTCACCTACATTCGCCTGCTTGATGCGGCAGCGGAAGATGCCGATTGGCAGGAGGTGGCCAGGATCGTCTTGCATATAGACCCGGAGCAGGAGCCGGAACGAGCGTTCCGGTCCTGGGAGACCCATCTTGCTCGCGCGCGATGGATGACGACCAGCGGCTACCGATATCTTCTCGCTGGCGGCGCTCCGCACTGACGCGACCGGCGCTCCACCTTGCTGAATCGGCATAATGGTTTGCCGATTCTCCAACTATCCAACTTCCTTATCCCCCTGAATGTTGACGCCGACGCCTCACATCCGGGTACGCGGAGAGGACAGGAGCAGTGCAAGGCGATTGGACCGATCCGGCGGCGTATGCACATATGTGCAGCTACCAGGCTACGGAGTTCGCTGCCGAGTATCTGATCCGGAATGACGAATTCGTGGCAGAGTGCAGCCAGCTTGCATCGCAATCCGCTGGTTCTGGAGAACCTGCCGGTCAGCCCGATCTCGCCGCCCGTTGGGGCGCGCGATTTCAAAACTGCCGCTGCCGGACTTCCGAAAGCTGACAATATCATCTGGACGGAACAGGCCTCGCCGCGCGTGCTCCGGGTCATGCGGGTACCTGCATCCCACCAGACAGTTCAACCTTCCAGCCTTGGCGGAGCCAGCGTTTGGCCGCAGGACGAAGGCCTTCACATTATTTGGTCTACCTTAATTGGGAAAAGTCATCTCGTCGCTGACGACCGCGCCGGTGAATTCAACGCTATCCTTCTGCCGCTCGACGCTGCATTCGAGACGCGGCTCGATGCAGCGCGCCGGTTCTGGCGCGCACTGAACGGCCGGGCAGCCAGTCCATCTTACGGCGCGCTGCCGCAACAGACCAAGACCAGGCATATCCTCAATTTACGCGCACATGATGGTCAACGCACGGGTGCAACCTATCGTCAGCTCGCGGAGGTGCTGTTTTCGCAAGAGCCGATTGTGCCGCGAGATTGGCGTGATCATCATCTCCGCCACAAGGTCCGAGCTATCTTACGCCGTGCAGCTTTTTTTGTCGCCGGCGGCTATCGCGATCTTCTCTTCTACCCCCACAACCGCAGCGAAAGGTCCGGCCGCCGAAGTCCTTCTTCGGGGTAGCAAAAACGCACCCCCCCATCTTTGCCCTCCCTCGCCTTTCCTCATTTCGATCATGGTCCACTTCGCGCGTCCCGGCAGGCCAGGACGACAGCAGAACCGAATGGAGATCGAGCGATGTCGAAGGGTCCCGCGGACGCGCCCCAAAAGTATTTGCGCACGAAGGAGGCAGCACCCATCGTCGGGCTCTGCGCCCGCACACTCGAAAAGCACCGGACCTACGGCACCGGCCCAAAATACCGAAAGGTCGGCGGGCGCGTTCTCTACGACATCAACGACCTGCACGCCTGGATAGACCTGGGCGCACGCACCTCCACCAGCGATGCCAACGCGACCTATGTTCCGCCGGCAAAACCCCATGCAGCCCGCGCGCCCGCCTATGTCGGCAGGCGCGACCGCAGCTCCTGATCTGTGGCGCACCGAAATGCCGTATCGCGAGACCGTTCAGCAGCAATTTGCGCTGCCTCATGTCCCCTCATCCGGCTTCCCTCCACCCGGCACGCGGGACGTTGTGGCCTGGCAGCTCGTCTTGATGGTGAAATCCGGCCGCCTGACACCGATCCACTCTCATGCGGGCGAAGAATCGACCTGCGTTGAGGCGGCAAGTGTGCACGGCATGGCAACGATTTGGAACGCCGCCATCCTGGTCTGGGCTGCGTCGCAAACCATCCACGCGCAAGCCAGGAGATTGCAACCGCGCCGCCTGGTAGCGGCGAAACAGCAGCAAACCCTGATCTTCATGTCGCTGCGTAAACGGCGGCATGTCCACAGCCGGATAGCCGCACGCGAGCAGCCGAGTCCATACACGGCCAAGCGTCGTAAAACTTGCCTGCTGCGCCCCGGGATCGAGTCATGAGCAAGCGCACAAAGATCATCGCCACGATGGTTGGCGGCGTAGTGCTCGCCGCGGCGCCGGCATGGATTAGCCATCCGCCGCTGTCCATCTGGAACGCATCGGCGAGCATCCCCGTCGGGCTCTACCGCGTCCAGCCGGCCGACAAAATCGGTATTGCCAATATCGCCGTCATCATGCCGCCCGAGCCATTGGCGGCCTTCATGGCAAGACGCGGGTATCTGCCGAAAAATGTGCCGCTCCTGAAGCGTATTTTGGCACTGGGGGGCGCAACCGTCTGTCGCCAAGGCACAACGATCATCGTCAACGGCAAGACGTATGGACATGCGCGCGAGCGTGACAGTCGCGGTCGACCCCTGCCCATCTGGCAGGGCTGCCGCGACATTGCCGAGGCGGACGTCTTCCTTATGAACCCGGGTGCAGCCGACAGTTTTGACAGCCGCTATTTCGGCCCGCTCCCGCTCTCATCAATCGTTGGCCGCGCGCTTCCCGTCTGGACCACGGAGCCCACCACTCCGGTGCTGGAATTCACCAACGATCCCCTTGCTAGCGAGCCGTGACGGCTCGGTTCGACGTGCACTAACACCCATGAAAGGAGCACTGCAATGACTCAGATCGGAACATTCACGCGCAACGATGACGGCTTCTTCGGCAATCTCTCCACGCTAACGATCGAGGCGAAGATTGCCATTCTGCCTGCCGAGAAATCCAAAACCGAAAACGCGCCCGACCATCTGATCTATTGCGAAGGGACGGCGGTCGGTGCGGCTTGGGACCGCGCCGGAGACAAGGCTGGGGATTACCTCTCCGTCTCAATTGACGACCCGTCCTTTACGCAGCCGATCCGCGCCAAGCTGTTCCGGTCCGATGCAGAGAACAGCGTCTGGAGCATGCACTGGAACCGATCATCGAAGCGCGACGGGCGAGGCTGAACAAATGCTTCTGGAGCCCTTCGACGAATCTTTCTCGCCAATCCTTTTGATCCATTGGGCGCCGGTTAAACCCTTCGACCCGACCGCCCGCGAGGCAGCCCACAGAGGGCCGGACACTTGCTTGTGGCTCCGGACGCAGATTTCATCACAGTTTTGGCAAAGCCGGTTCGATCGGCGAGCCCCTGCCCTTAACGGAAGCGAACACCGTCGCAGGCTGGCGGCGCATCGGTTCTGCGGTCTGCGGGATGCAGCCCACAGAGGCATGACGACGTTTGCCGCATGTGTCATGCTCGGCTTCGTGGCGCCCGAAACTGTTGCAGCGGCTTCCTCTGCTGGTGAACGGCCGGCGCACTCCGAGTCGACGATCTTGTCGGCAGGCCCGTGGTCGCGGCATATCCGGGAAGCGTCAAAACGCTTCGCCATTCCAGAGCGGTTGCTGCGCGGCGTCATGCATGTTGAGAGCGTCGGCGATGTTCGTGCGCTTTCAAGCAAGGGCGCAATGGGCTTGATGCAGATCATGCCGGCGACCTGGGAAGAACTGCGCATCAAATACCGTCTCGGTGACGATCCCTATCAACCGCGTGACAACATTCTTGCAGGTGCAGCATATCTTCGCGAAATGCTCGACAGCTTCGGGCGCAGCGGCTTTCTTGCCGCTTACAATGCCGGTCCTGGTCGGTACAGGGAACATCTCTCAACCGGCCGGCCGCTGCCACGCGAGACGGTCGACTACGTCAGGAAACTCGCGCCGCTGCTCGATGGTGCAGTTCTCAGTCCGCGGCGCGCGCGGCAAAGAAGGGGCAGAGCCAGCTCACTCCGTGCAACGATCTTTGCGCATCCCCATGACATTCGGAACGCCGCTGCATCGGATGGCAATGGTTATGCCGAGACGATCTTTGCGGCGATTCATTCGTCCGCGATGCGGTCGCCAATGGGCCATCCTGTTGCGGACCTGACTGCGATCGAGCCACGGCCGGGTGAAACCGATTTCCAATCGAACCACGCTGTTTCCGGCCTATTCGCTCAGCCCTCTTTAGTCATATCGCGATGATCGCCACGTTCCTCCTCAATTCCATTCCGGCCTGTTCCGTCGCGGAAATTGCGGCGGAAGGGTTGTCCGCAGATGAGGACAGAGAGAGTGGCAGGATAAAGGGCCGCGAGGTGCGGCTCGGATCGGCCGATTGTTTTCCTTACAATTTTCGACTCATTTCGCGATGTGCTGCCACAATCAGCGATGTGCGCTATTCCCATTTTTTCAGTCTTTCAATGGAAACCGCACCTCGTGGCCGCCTAGCATGACGCGTGACGATAGCTTTCGCGTCCGCCCGGGTCGTATCCGCTCCCGCGCCGGCCAGCGCGCACGACCCTTCATCTTCCAGGCTCTTGCGGCCACACAGCGCGCCGGCGGTCACCTTACACGCGAGGGTCGGATCACCTCCCCGCGAGCTTCAACGTTTGGCCGCGGCAGATCAGCGAGCATCCGCGCCAGTCGCCTCATCTCTGACCGCTCACGCGGCGCCGTCGTCAAGACCCGTGTGGTGCGGCAGTTCAGAGGGTCTGCGCCACTCGCCACCCATCTCAAATATCTTCGCCGCGAAGGTGTTACACGGGATGGTGAGAAGGCGAGGATGTTCGGCCCTGACACCAAAGAGGCAGATCATGACGCCTTCTGCGATCGCTGCAAGGACGATCGGCATCACTTCCGTTTCATCGTTTCACCGGACGACGCAATGGAGCTCGGCGAGCTCAAGAACTTCACTCGTGACCTGATGGTCGACATCGAGCGCGACCTCGGCACGAGGCTTGACTGGGTAGCCGTCGATCACTGGAACACCAAACATCCGCACGTTCACATCCTCGTTCGCGGCGTTGCCGACGATGGCGAGAGTCTTGTCATCTCGCGCGACTACATCCGCCAGGGCATGCGCGATCGGGCGAGCGACATTCTCACCCAGACGCTTGGGCTCCGCACCGACCTCGACATCCGCCAGGCCATCGAGCACCAAGTCGACACTGAGCGCTGGACGCAGCTCGATCGCCAGCTTGCTCGTGACGCCGACCGTCATGGTATCATTGATCTCGCGCCACACCCTGATCGCCATCCCGACCAGTTCCTGGGGCTCAAAGTCGGCCGGCTGCGGCAACTGGAACGCCTGGGTCTCGCGAACGAGATCCGTCCCGGCCAATGGATGGTGGTCGAAGAGGCCGAGGCCACTTTGCGCGCCCTCGGTGAACGCGGCGACATCATCAAGCGCATGCACCGCAGTCTCACCGTGCATGGGCTAGAAAAGGGGACAGCCGACTACGTGCTGGCCGCCGAAAAAATTGATGCGCCCGTGATCGGCCGACTGCTCGAACGCGGCCTTGATGACGAACGGCGCGGCGCGGCCTATGCCATCGTCGATGGCATCGATGGACGCACGCACCACATTCGCTTCCATGATCCTGATGCGGCGGGAGATTCCGACCCGGGCTCGGTCGTGGAGTTGTGTCGCGATGCGAGTGCAAATGGCGGTGGCCGGGTCACGCTCGCCGTCCGCTCCGACCTCTCAATCGAACAGCAGGTCCATGCTTCCGGCGCGACTTGGCTCGATCGCCAACTCGTTGCACGCGAGCCCGCCGAATTCGGTGACGGCGGCTTTGGCAAGGACGTAGGACAGGCACTGCAAGATCGGGTAGATCACCTTGTCAGCCGCGATCTGGCCAGGCGCGAGGGACAGCGCGTCATTCTTGCCCGCAATCTGATCGATACACTACACGATCATGAGGTGGAATCGCTTGGTGCCCGCATCGCCGCCGAGACGGGCCTGTCATTCACGAAGGCTCCCAACGGCAATCATGTGGCTGGGATTTACCGGCGGCGTTTTTTGCTGGCTTCAGGCCGGCTCGCGATGATCGATAATGGACTCGAATTCAAGCTGGTGCCCTGGTCGCCGTCGCTCGAAAAGCGATTGGGTAATCAAGTTACCGGGGTCGTGTGCTCAGATACGGGGGGCGTGGATTGGAGCCTGGGAAAGAAGCGCGGCATCGGCTTATGATGGTTACACGCGTATGCTCTATCCTGATGCTGGGAAGCCGGCACGGTCCGTCGCACATCCTCTGTTTGTACCTGCACGGTGAAGCGCCAAATGGGCTCGTAAAAAACAGGGACGTTGCGAATCCTCAATCAGTCCGCGGTCAGCACGACCTTGACACTCTGAGTGCGGTCGGCGGCAAGTCGGAACGCATCGGGGGCGGAGGAAAGCGTGCGCTCCGCCGTCACCAGCTTCAGGACGTCCACCTCCCGCGACACAATGAGGTCGACTGCGCGACCGAACTCGCTGCCGAAGCGGAAGGTGCCTTTGAGGTCGATCTCCTTGGCCATCACCGCATTGGCGGGCAGCGGGATCTGGCCACCGGGAAGATTGCCGACCTGGACCACCGTGCCGCCGCGCCGGACGCTGGCGATTGCCGCGGCAAGGCCTGCGGCAGTGCCTGAAATCTCGAACGCCACGTCAAGCGAACCGCCGGCGGCGAGCGCCTGGAGCTCGCCGTCGCCGCTGGCAATGTCGATCGTCCTGTCGGCACCCAACCTGCCGGCGAAGGCGAGCGGCGCGGCGGCGATGTCGGCGACGGTCAGTTCAGCGCAGCCGGCAAGCCTGGCCGCGAGCATGGTCAAGAGACCGATGGGGCCGGCACCGAACAGGATGACGTTGCGGCCCCTGATGTCGCCCGCCCGCGCGACGGCGTGCAGGCTGACCGCCAACGGCTCGGCAAGCGCCGCCGCCTGGTAGGCCACATCAGATGGAACCTTGAAACATTGCGCGGGCTTAGCGTCGAACAGACTGGCGAAACCGCCCTGCATATGCGGCGTCTTCGATGCCGAGCCCATGAAATAGATGTTCTCGCAGAGATTGGCGCGGCCTTCCAGGCATCGCGCGCAATGCCCGCACCAGCGCGACGGATTGACCGCGACGTGGTCGCCGACGCCCAGGCCGGGTGCCGCGCCATTGATCTCGACGATTTCGCCTGAGATTTCGTGGCCGAGGACAAGCGGCGAGGTCACCACGAAATCGCCGGTACGGGCATGGCGGAAATAATGCAGGTCGGAGCCGCAGATGCCCCCGGCCTCGAAGCGCACCCGCACCATGCCTGGCGCCAGCGGTTCGAGCGGACGCTCCACGACGCGCAGGTCCTGCGGGCCGAACAGCGTCGCGGCAACCACCTGGCCGCTCACCGGATCAAGCCCATCTCGGTCGGCAGCCAGAGCGTGACGGCGGGTATGAAGGTGATCAGAAGCAGCGCCACGATAAGCGGCACCAGCCACGGCAGGATCGCCATGGTGGTGCGCTCGACAGAAAGCTTGGCGACACGTGACAGCACGAACAGCACCATGCCGAGCGGCGGGTGCAAAAGCCCGATCATCAGGTTGAGCGTCATGATCAGCCCGAAATGCACCGGGTTGATGCCGTAGACGGCGGCAACCGGCAGCAGGATCGGCACCAGAATCGTGATCGCGGCGATCGTATCGAGGAAGCAGCCGACCACCAGCATCAGGATGTTGACCAGGATCAGGAACACCCACTTGTTTTCGGTGAGCGCGAAAATGAAGTTCGAAAACAGCTGCGCTGCCTGGCTGACGGTGAGCAGCCAGGCGAAGATCGATGCGGCGGTGACGATGAAGAGCACCGAGGCGGTCGTTTCGATCGTGTCGAAGCTGGCCTTGGCAAGCAAACGCAGCGTCATCGTGCGGTAGCGCACCAGCCCGAGGAAAAGCGACCAGATGACAGCCGCCATCGCGGCTTCGGTTGGCGTGAACCAGCCCATCGTCATGCCGCCGATCAGGATGACCGGCGTCATCAGCGCCATGACCGCGGAGAAGTCGAAATACCAGTCCGCCGCGACCAGCACCAGCAGCGCGATGCCGACCGCGATATTGATCGACAGGCCAAGCTGCACAAGCACGTAACAGCCAATCGGAAAGGCAGCCACCACCAGCACCTCGCCTGCTGCTTCGGCGAGCCGCCGAAGCTCGAAAGGTGTGTCGGAACCCCAGCCGCGACTGTAGGCAAAGATGGCAACCGTAATCATCATCAGCACGGTCATGACCACGCCGGGCAGGATGCCGGCCATGAACAGCGCACCGATCGAGACATTGGCCATCATGCCGTAGATGACGAAGGGCAGCGAGGGCGGAAAGATCGGCCCGAGCGTGGCGGAAGCGGCGGTGACGCCGACCGCGGCGTCGATAGGATAGCCGTGGTCCTTCATCGCCTTGATCTCGATCGTGCCAATGCCGGCGGCGTCGGCGAGCGCGGTGCCCGACATGCCGGAAAAGATCACCGATCCGATGATGTTGACCTGCGCCAGGCCGCCCTTCATCCAGCCGACCAGGGCAAGGGCAAAGGAATAGATGCGCCCGGTGACGCCGGCGATGTTCATGAGGTTGCCGGCCAGGATGAAGAAGGGAACGGCGAGCAGTGGAAAGCTCTCGACCCCGGCGATCATGCGCTGGGCCGCAATGATATCGGGCGCCACGCCGTAGATGACGAGGTAAAGGATCGAGGCGGCCGCCATCGAAACGGCGACCGGCACGCCGATGAGCATCAGGACAAGAAAGCCCCCTACCAGAAGCAGCATCGCTCAGACCCCCGCCGTCTCGAACGCCCCGGGACGCTCGAGCACCGAATAGCCGCGCCTGTAATTGCCGATGAAGACCTGGATCGAGCGCAGAAGCATCAGCACGAAGCCAGCCAAGACGGCGTAGAAGAACCAGCGCCGCGGCAGGTTGACTGTGACCATGCGCTCATGCGCCACGATCGTGACGTAGCGCCACATCAGCCATGTTCCGTAGGCGAAGAATGCAATGCGGATAATATCGACGGCGAGCGCCAGCCAGCGGCCAACGCGCTCCGGCAGATAGTGGTAAAGCACATCGACATGGATATGGCGCGAAAGGCGCACGCACATGGCGGCGCCGAGAAAAACGACGACGACGAGCGCGTTGATGGCGATCTCCTCGGTCCAGGCAAGGCTGTTGTTCAGCGCATAGCGGGTGAAGAACTGCAGGAAGACACAGACGACCATGCCCCAGAACACGGCAAGCGTGATCCAGTCCTCGATACCGTGGTCCGACAGGTCGACGTGTACCGGCACCTCCTCGAAGGCGTGGGCGATCTCTTCGACGGTGATCTCGGTGTGGTGTTCCTCGGCCATTGGCGCGGGCTCCCGAAGCTGGTGGTCGTCAAGGATTGGAAAGGCCGTCCGGCACAATTTCAAGCCGGACGGATGGGCAGGTTAAAGCGGCGAATCCGATTGCCGCCCTATCCTCTTGATTGAGCATCCGATTTCCCGATGCCCTATTTGATGGCGCGGATCGCTTCCCAATCGGCCTTGTTGTAGCCGAATTCCTCGAAGGTGACCTTCTCCAGCACATTCTTCTCGAAGTCGGCACGGTCGACATCGGTTACGCTGATGCCGCGGTCCTTGAATACCTGCACCAGTTCCTTTTCGCGGGCGACGATCTTCGCCGTGGCGCGGGCGGCAGCCTCCTGCATCACCTCGGTGAAGATCTTCTTGTCCTCGTCGGAAAGCGAGGCCCAGCGCGACGCCGATATGATGGTGTTGAGATGATCGACGATATGGCCGGTGAGCACGATGTTCTTCTGCACCTCGTAAAATTTCTTCGCCTCGATGGTGGTCAGCGGGTTCTCCTGGGCCTCGACCGTGCCGTTCTGCAGGGCGAGATAGACCTCGGCGAAGGCAATCGGCGCGGTGTTGGCGCCGCAGGCACGCGGCATGGCTAGATAGGCGGGCACGTCGGGGACGCGCATCTTCAAGCCCTGCATGTCGGAGCACTTGGCGATCGGCCGGTTCGAGGTGGTCTGCCGCGTTCCATAATAGGTGGTGGCGGCGATGTGATTGCCGGTCTTGTCCTCGTAGCCCTTGGTCAGGGCCTTGTAGACGTCGCTCTTGGTGTATTTCAGCAGATGGTCGGCATCGCGGAAAGTGTATGGGAAATAGGTGACGCCGATCGGTGGATATTCGCGCGCTGCGAAGCTCGATCCGGAAATGATGATATCGACGGTGCCGAGCATCAGGCCCTGGTTGATGTCTGCTTCCTTGCCAAGCTGCGAGGCCGGATAGACGTCGATGGCGTAGCGGCCCTGGGTGCGCTTCTTGATCTCGTCGGCCGCCCACACGGATTCGGTGTGGAAGGGCTCCGTCGTCTCGTAGACATGTGCCCATTTCAGGACCGTTTCCGCCGAGGCCGACGCCATGGGTATGGCAATTGCGGCGATCGCACCGAGCAGAACTGCGTATTTTCTCAGCATCTAATTCCTCCCTGGTTGGATTTGACGGCCGGATCTCCCCCCGGCCAACTGCTATTCCGCAACCTCCTTGGCTGCGGCTCTCTCATCGAAATTGCGTGAGAATCTGATTTGCGACTGGCGCAGATGCTGCTGCATGGCGGCCTTGGCCCGCTCGGGGTCGCGCGCGGCAATCGCATCGCGCACGGCACGATGCTCCTTTGCCGCTATCTGCCAGGAATCGTTGGTCTCGAAATAGATCGACAGGCGTTCGAAGTACGGGTTCATGCGCTGGTCGAAGAGCTCGCCGATGAAGCGCACCAGCACCGCGTTCTCGAGAATGCCGGCGACTGCAGTATGGAATTCCCGGTCGAGCGTAATGGTCATCTTGTTGGGGTGACGCATGGCCTCCATCCGGCGCAGCACGTCGTCGAGCCGTTCGATATCTGCAGGCCGGACGTGGAGAGCAGCTTCGGCGGCGATCGCGCCTTCGACGAATTCGCGCGCGCGCAACAGCTCGAACGGGCCTTCCTCGATTTCGGGTTCGGAGGCGGGGGCGCTCGGCGGATCGGTGACGTAGATGCCCGAGCCGACGCGGATGCGTATGCGGCCTTCGACCTCCAGCGCTATCAGCGCTTCACGGACCGTCGGGCGGGAAATTCCGAGCTGGTCGGCCAGATCCCGCTCGGTCGGCAGACGGTCGCCGACGGAAAACTCGCCGGCATCGATCAGTTGCCTGAGCTGATCGGCGACCTGTCGGTATAGCCGGCGTGGTTCAACGGCCTGGATCGGCATGCGTGTTTAGTTCCCTCCCCGGCTCGCCCCTGGTACATTGGTCTGACCCATTGACCGCAAGCTTAGACAGACCATGCAGAGAGTCAAGCTCGACAGAACCGCGGCCCGCGCACCGGAAGGCGGCGGCATTCGGCAGGCATTCCATGCGTCAGCGCCGTCCTCCGCGAATGACCAGGACGTTCCCGGCGGCGACGAGGACGAGCCCGATGATCGCGTAAGCGGTCCAGGCATAGCCTTCCAGCGCCGTGGAGATCAAAAGCGCAAAGACGGGAAATATGACGGTCGCATAGCCGGCGCGGGCGCCGCCAATGCGTCCGAGCAGCGTCAGGTAGGCGGCGAAAGCCATGACCGTCGATATGACGGCGAGGAAGACCAGCGAGCCGATATAAGAGGCGGTCGTCGCGAACACGAACGGCTCACCGAGCAGGAAGGCCAGGAACGCCGACCACAGAGTGCCGTAGAGCATGCCCCAGGCGCTGGTTGAAACGAGCGGCAGGCCGCGGCGCTGGTTTGCGACGGAGACGAGATTACCGGCGCAGAAGCTCAGCGTGCCACAGAGGCACAGCAGAAGGCCCACCAACGTCCTGCCTGAAAGACCGTTCGCGGCAATTTCGGGAAAGAACATCAGCGCTATGCCGGCGAAGCCAATAACGCCGCCGGCGAGAATGCGCGGCGCCGGGCGCTCGCCGATGACCAAGGCACCGAGCAGCATGTTGATGACCGAGGCGAGCGAGAAGACGACCGAGAGCAATCCGCTGACGAGATAGCCGGCGCCGTAATAGAAAAACAGGAAGTTCGATGAGAAGATGAGGATGCCGAGCACAGCAAAGCGCAGATGATCGGTGATCGGAAAGCGGAGCCGCCCGCCGGAAAAACCGGCCCAGGCAAACATCAGCAGCGTGGCGATGGCGAAGCGCCAGACCAGATTGACCTCGTTCGATACGCCGCTGCCGACCTGAAGTTCGATCGCGAACCACGATGCGCTCCAGGCGATGACCGTCAGCGCGTAAAGCCCGTAGTCGACGGGTTCGAAGGGGCGGTCGCGCGTCGTTGTGCGCTTTTCCGCGGTAGCCGGCTCCGGGGCGCCGTTTGGTTCTCTTGTTACCGACATGCTGGCCAAGACTCTTCCGCTCATAAGGCGCTTATAGACCAACCGTCCGCCTTCGCCGCTTCTGACCCCAGACGACGAGACCGAGCAACAGCAGTGCCGGGATGGCGAACCAATAGCGCGACGGCCGTTCCGCAGGGACTAGCACCTGATTGATTTCGTCGCCCGGCTGCAGGCCGAATTTGGCCGCCTGGCTGCCCAGTCGCACCACGCCGACCGTCACGTTATCGCCAAGCGCACTGACGTCCAAGCCCGCGGCCTTCAGGCGTTCGGCCGATGAATTTCCAGGCCCGAGTTGTAGTCGCACCAGCTTCGATATCTCATCGCCGTTGAGGTTCAGTGTCGTCAGGCGCAAGCGAACTGCGCCCCCCTCGGCTGTCTCGTCGACGATACGGCCGAGTTCGGAGGCAGGCACTGCCCGATAGGGTTCGCTCACCTGATCGAGCAAGAGTCCCGGCCTGAACAAGATGAAACAGGCCAGCAGCAACGCAATCGTCTCGTACCAGCGGTTGCGCACGAGCATCCAATTCTGCGTCGCTGCTACAAACGAGACCATGGCCAGCGTCGACGTCACCACCATCGCGACGAAGTCGAACGGACCTTCGAGATCGATCATCAGCAGTCCGGTGTTGAAGATGAAGATGAACGGCAGCAGGCCGGTACGGATCTCGCATTTGAAACCCTGAATCCCGGTCTTCACCGGATCGGCGCCGGAAATTGCCGCAGCAGCATAAGCCGCCAGCCCCACTGGCGGCGTCACGTCTGCCATCAGCCCGAAATAGAAAACGAACATATGGACGGCGACCAGCGGCACGGCAAGATCGTTCTGCGCCGCCAAATCGACGATGACCGGCGCCATCAAGGTGGCGACGACGACATAGCTTGCAGTGGTCGGCATGCCCATGCCGAGAATGATGCAGATCACCGCGGTGAACAAGAGCATGACGATGAAGCTGCCGCCCGAGATGAATTCGACCAGCTCGGTCATCACCAGCCCGATGCCCGTGAGCAGAACCGTGCCGACGATGATGCCGGCCGTCGCAGTGGCAATGCCGACCGTCGTCATGTTCCGTGCAGCGGCGGACAGGCCACCGACCAGATCGTCGAAACCGCGAAGCCAATGCCGTGCCAGCGCACGGTCCTTGCGGAAAAAGGCGGTGAGCGGCCGTTGCGTCACGATCAGCGCCATCAGGGCGACAGCGCCCCAGAATGCCGACAGGCCGGGCGACAGCTCCTCCACCATCAGGCACCAGATCAGCAGGATCACCGGCAGCAGAAAATGCAGGCCGGTGCGCGCCGTCTCGCCGAAATGCGGAATCCTTACGATCTCGCCCTCCAGATCCTCCAGCGGCAGGTCGGGATAGCGCGCACGGTAGGCGACAAGGCCGATGTAGACGGCGATCAGCGCGGCAGTGATCATCCAGGTCGCGGCCGCGCCGAAAACGATCTTCGTCCAGCCAATGCCGTAATAGACAAGCCCTGCGAGGACGATGAAGCCGCATATGCCCATCAGCCCACGCAGCGCACCCTGAAATGCGGAGTGCGTGCTGCGTGACGGCAGGCCCTTCATCCCCGTCTTCATCGCCTCGATATCGACGATGTAGAACAACGAGCCGTAGGTCAGCAGCGCTGGATAGAAGGCATGCTTGACCACCTCGGCATAGGAGATGCCGACATATTCCGCGATCAGGAACGCGGCGGCGCCCATCACCGGAGGCATCAGCTGACCATTGACGCCGGCCGCGCATTCGATGGCGCCCGCCTTCACCGCAGAATATCCGACCCGGCGCATCAGCGGGATGGTGAAGGTTCCGGTGGTCACGACATTGGCGATCGACGACCCAGAAATCATGCCGGTCAGGCCGGAAGCCACGACACCGGCCTTGGCCGGACCGCCGCGGTATTTGCCGAGCAGCGAGAAGGCAAGCTGGATGAAAAAGCCGCCGGCGCCGGCGCGCTCCAGCAATGTTCCGAACAGAACGAACATGAAGACGACATTGGTGGACACACCGAGGGCAACACCGAAGACCCCCTCCGACGTCAGCCACATCTGCGAGGCTGCGCGCGATAACGTCGCGCCCTTGTGGCCGAGCAGGCCAGGTAGGTGAGGCCCGGCGAAGATATAGATCAGCATGATCGCCGCGATGACGGTGATAGCAGGCCCGACGGCGCGACGCGCGGCCTCGAGCAGGATGAGGACGCCGGCGATCGAGACGACCAGGTCAGCCGTAGTCGGAAGACCCGGCCGATGGGCGATATCGCTGTAAAAAACCAACAGATAGAGGGCGGACGCCGCCCCGGCGATGCCTAGCACCCAGTCGGGCGGCGGCACCCGGCTGCGCGACGAGGTCTTGAAGGCCGGAAACGTCAGCATCGCCAGAAACAGGGCGAAGGCCAGATGAATGGAGCGGGCGATGCCGTCGCTGACAACTCCAAAATTGAGCATGAACGGAAGGGGCGAGGCATACCAGAGCTGGAACAGCGACCATGCCAGCGATACGCCGAGGATCAGCTTCGCGGTGCGGCCGGTCGGCTTGCGCCCACCGGTGTCGGCCTCGGCGACGATCTCGCTGAGCTTGTCAATGTCGATAACGGGTTGGTCAGGCGCTGCCGCCCGCTGGCTTTGATCTGTCATCGTTCCCCACAATTATTTGCGATGCGAGGTGCCC
Source organism: Mesorhizobium sp. M0028 (assembly GCF_040323855.1). Lineage (NCBI taxonomy): Bacteria > Pseudomonadati > Pseudomonadota > Alphaproteobacteria > Hyphomicrobiales > Phyllobacteriaceae > Mesorhizobium > Mesorhizobium sp. M0028. The sequence goes on along the minus strand of NZ_JAMYVG010000004.1, from coordinate 258,574 downwards.
GTTGCGCCTCGCATCGGAGGCCTCAGAGCCAGCCCTTTTCCTTGTAGTAGCGCTCCGCGCCCGGATGTACCGGCGCCGACAGACCGGTCTTGATCATCTCCTTGGGATCGAGATTGGCGAAGGCCGGATGCAGTTTCTTGAAGTCGTCGAAATTTTCGAAGACCGACTTCACCAGTTCGTAGACCACCTCATCGGGCGTGCTGGCGTTCGCCACGACAGTGGCGCGGACGCCGAATGTCTTCACGTCGTCCGGATTGTTGGCGTACATGCCGCCCTTGATGGTGGCGACTGAAAAGTAGGGATGGGCTGCTAACAGCGCGTCCACTGCCGGACCGGTCAGTGGGATGAGTTTGGCGCCACAGGCCGTGGTCGGATCCTGGATCGCGGCGGAAGGATGACCGACGCCATAGAAGAAACCATCGATCTTGTTGTCGCACAGCGCGCTGCCCTGCTCGTCCGCCTTCAGCTCAGCGGCAAGCGAGAAATCGCCGAGCGTCCAGCCAATCTGCTTGAGCAATTCCTCCATCGACGAGCGGGTGCCTGATCCGGGATTGCCGACGTTGAAGCGTTTGCCTTTGAAGTCCTCGAATTTGGTGACGCGGGCGTCCGGCCGCGCCAGCACGGTAAACGGCTCGGGATGGACGGAGAACACGGCCCGCAGATCCTTGAACGGCTTGCCGTCGAAATTTCCAGTCCCCTCATAGGCCTGGTACTGGACGTCCGATTGGGTCAAGCCGAAATCGAGGTCGCCGGTCTGGATGGAGTTGACGTTGAAGACGGAACCGCCGGTCGACTCGGTCGAGCATCGGATGCCGGTTTTCTGCCGGTCCTTGTTCATCAGTCGGCAAATGGCGCCGCCCACAGCGTAGTAGACGCCGGTGACCCCGCCGGTGCCGACCGTGACGAAGCGCTGCTCGGCTCCGACGGATGGCAGCGCCAGCAGCATGCAGGCCGCCGCGCCGATCAGGGTTTTCATCGAACTATACATGGTTGCTACCTCTCTGGTGGTTGTCCCGGCCCGTCGCCGATGACGCGTTGGAATTGGGTTGAGACGATCCGCGTCGTGCGGGTCAGGCCGCTGAAGCGATCGCAGCGTCGATCGCCTCACCGAGCCGTTCGACTATCCGATCGATATCCTGTTTGGAGATGATGAAAGGCGGCGCCACAAGCACATGAACGCCGCGCACACCGTCAATCGTCCCGGCCATCGGGTAAATCATCAGGCCGCGGGCCATTGCTTCGCGCTTGATGCGGGCGTTGAGTTCAAGCCTCTGGTCGAACGGCTCCTTGGTGGCGCGATCAACCACCAGCTCGATTCCCCTAAACAGACCCCGCCCGCGAATGTTGCCGACGTGATGGTGGTTATCGAAGCGTTGGTGCAGGCGTTCGTCCAGCTGCGCGCCCATTGCGCTGACGTTGTCGAGCAGACGGTCACGTCGGATGACCTCCTGCACGGCAAGGCCGGCCGCGGCCGCCATTGGATGCCCCATATAGGTATGCCCATGCTGGAAGAAGCCCGAGCCTTGGGCAAAGGCGTCGAAGATATGCCTGCCAAGCAGCACCGCGCCAATCGGCTGGTAGCCGCCGCCGAGCCCCTTGGCGACGGTCAGCAGGTCGGGAGTGATGCCGTCCTGTTCGCACGCATGCAGCGTGCCGGTACGGCCCATGCCGCACATCACTTCGTCGAGGATGAGCAGCACGCCGTAGCGGTCGCAGATCGCGCGAATGTGCTTGAAATAATTGGCAACCGGCGGCACGGCGCCGAGTGTGGCACCCACCACCGGCTCGGCGACAAAGGCGATGACCTCGTCCGGGCCGAGTTCGAGGATCTTGTCTTCGAGCTGCTGGGCGGCGCGCGCCGCATAGGCTTCGTCGCTTTCGCCATGCTTTTGATAGCGATAGGCGTAACAGGGGTCGATGTGATGGGTCTCGATCAGCAACGGCCTGAATTGGGCGCGCCGCCATTCATTGCCGCCGGTGGCGAGAGCACCGAGCGTATTGCCGTGATAACTCTGCCGGCGTGCGATGAGATGGCGCCGTTGCGGTTCGCCTTTCTCGACAAAATATTGCCTGGCCATCTTGAGCGCGGCCTCGACCGCCTCCGAGCCGCCGCTGACCAGATAGACATGGTCCAACCCTTCCGGCGCGTCCTCCACCAGCCGATCTGCCAAGCGCTCCGCCACCTCGGTGGTGAAGAAGCTGGTGTGAGCGTAGGCGATGCGGTCAAGCTGGGTGTGCAGTGCAGCGATCACGTCGGGATGACCGTGGCCGAGACAGGACACGGCGGCGCCGCCCGACGCGTCGATATAGGACTTGCCCTCGGCATCGAACAGTTCGATGCCTTGGCCGCGAATGGCGATCGGCAGCGTCGAGTGGATGGTTCGATGAAGAATGTGTGTCATCGACGGTCCCTCATGGGCATTTTCTTCGGCGGACGTTGGTTCAGATGGGTCTTGAGGGCGGCGCCCTGCTCATCGAAACGTCGCAGCGACTCAACAGCGCCCTCGCCTGCCTGCCCTGCGACAAGAGCACCGAGGACCTCCGCAACGATGAAAGCTGGCGTCATGGTGTGGAAAAAGGACGGGCTGCCCGTCGGCACGATGACCAGGTGATCGGCAAGCAGCGCCAAGGGCGCTACCCCGCTGTCGGTGATCGCAATGACCGGTACGCCGCGGCCGGCAGCATACTCGACAAGCTCGATGGTGAAGCGCGTGTAGGGCAGGACGCTGGCGGCGACAAGCACGTCGTCCTTGGTCGCGTGGGCCAGAGCGTCGCCGTCGGTTCCGCCGATGCCGTGCAGCAGCACCGACTTCTCGCCGATCAGCGACAGGATGTAATGCAGATGCCAGGCCACTGCGTGGCTCGAGCGCAGGCCGAGGCAATAGACGCGCCTTGCCGCACTCAGCGCCCTGGCCGTGCCGACCAGACGGTCGATCGACCTGCTTTCGGCGAGATGGGCAAGCTGGCTGGAAATTGAATCCAGAATATCGGCCGCCAGCGCGTGGTCGCCCTTGAGCTTTTGGCTGGCCACCTGGAGGCCCGCCTTGCCGGCAAAACCGATTTCGCCGTCCCGGATCGCGGCGGCGTAGATATCGCGTACGGTCTCGTAGCCATCAAGGCCGAGATGCTGGGCCAGCCGCGTCATCGTGGCCGGCTGCACTCCCGCGTGCCGGGCCTGCTCCCGCATGGACAACAACGCGACATCATACGGCTTATCAAGGACATAGCGCGCGGCGGACCGAAGCTGCGCCGACATGCCGTCGAAGGCACTGACGATCTGTCCAGCAAGCTCTCCCTGATCCATGGATATTGCTAGCTCGCCAGACCAGCGATTGCAACGTCTGTTTCAGTGTGGTCAAAGATTGATTCATATGAATCTTGTCACTCACAGAGCGTCTCCATGAAGCCGGCCCATGGTCTCGATCGCGTCGCCATAGCTGTCGCGCCGAACGGGGGACGTCGCAGCAAGGCCGACCATCCGGCGATTCCGCTGACACCAGCCGAACTTGCGCGGACGGCCGCGGAATGCGCCGATGCCGGTGCGGCTATGATCCACGTCCATGTCCGCGACAGAAGCGGCAATCATCTGCTCGACGCCGACGCCTACCGCCAGGCGATCGCCGCCATCCGCGGTGCCGCCGGCGACCGCTTGGTAGTTCAGATCACTTCCGAAGCACTCAGTATCTATTCGCCGGCCCAGCAGATGGCCGTCGTACAAGATGTGAAGCCGCAAGCTGTCTCCCTGGCGCTTCGCGAAATCGTTCCTGATGCCGGATCGGAGCTCGCATTCGCGCGCTTCATGGCCTGGCTGCGCACCGAGGGAGTAGCGCCGCAGATCATCCTCTATTCGCCCGAGGAGGCCGTCAGGCTTTCGGACATGCAGCAGCGCGGACTGATCCCCTGGGCAAGCATACCGGTTCTCTACGTGCTGGGCCGCTACACGCCGGGACAGACGTCCGTTCCTGCCGATCTCCTGCCATTCCTCGCGGCGAACACGCCGCGCTTCGACCATTGGAGCGTCTGCGCCTTCGGCCGCAACGAAGCGGCGTGCGTGATCGCCGCCGCGTTGCTTGGCGGCCATATCCGGGTCGGCTTCGAAAACAATCTCTTCCTTCCGGACGGCAGAATAGCTTCGTCCAACGCCGAACCGGTAGCGACGGTCGCACGCATACTCGCCGACTGCGGCGTCAAGATCGCCTCGGCCGCCGAGTTGGCGGCTCAATGGAACGCGCCGTTTCGTTCCATATGACAAACCAAAGCCTATTTTCGGCGGCAAGCTCGCGTAAGGCATAGAGAGGCGGCTGCAATGTCATCGCCACGGAAGAACGACGTGTCCCCGCCTACGGCGCGGCGATTGCAACAACAGTGCCGGTCGTTGTAACCATTCCGGCCGCTTGATTTTGGAGGAGACGCAGCATGGACCGATTCACCGGCGGGTGCCTGTGTGGCAACGTCCGAATTGTCGCGTCGGGGCGCCCATACCGGGTCGGCCTTTGCCACTGTCTCGACTGCCGCAAGCATCATGGCGCCCTTTTTCACGCTTCCGCGATATTTCCTGAGGATGCGGTGACGATCGACGGCGAAACACGCGACTATGCCGGGCGGTTTTTCTGTCCGCGCTGCGGCTCGTCGATTTTCGGACGCACCGCCGACGAAATCGAAGTGAACCTGGGATCCCTGGATGCGCCTGACCAACTGATGCCGACCTACGAAAGCTGGATCGTCCGTCGCGAGTCCTGGTTGCCGCCGTTTCCGCTCACCAGACGATACGAGCGCGATCGTGACGCCACGGGTCGCTTTGAGGAATAGGTCGCACGAACGGTGCGACGGCGCCGGCGCGTCACTCCGGAAGGCCGGCCTTGCGGAAGCCGTCAACGAAATGCTCAAGCGTCGCAGCGTCGCGGAATGGCTCCGTCGTCGCCCAGTGCCGGGTTGTGAAATGCGGGTTGCCGACGAGGAACAGTTCGACCTCTGCACGCGCCTCGTCGAGCCGGCCGAGTTGGGCAAGGCTTGCCGCCAGGAAACGGCGTGAGCTTGTACGATAAGTCTCGTCCCTGCGCAGTGTCTCGACAGCAGCCTCGTATTCGCGGGCCGCGTATTGCGCCTGCCCGAGCGTCAGATAATACCAACTTGCCGGAAACGGGTTCAGCCGGAAGGCCTTGCGGATGTGCTCAAGGCCCTCCTCGACCTGCCCCGCCAAGATCGCGATGTCGGACAGTGCCGCCCAGGCATCGGCCTCGTTCGGGTCGAGCTCGATGGCCTTGGCGAATTCCGCATCCGCCTCGGCGAAGCTGCGCTCATAGGCAAGCAGGTAAGCCAAGACCCAGCGGCAGCCGGCATCGTTGGGATCGATCGCCACGGCTTTGCGCGCCAGCTCCAAAGCAACGCTACGGGACGTTTCGGTTGGTCCGCCGGAATGCACCCATCCCATCCAGTGGTTCATGGCAAGCCAGCGATAGGCCTCGGCGTATTCCGGATCGAGCGAAACCGCGCGGGTGAGCATCAGATGCGCTTCCCGCGCCGTCTGCGGCGAATCATCCATCAGCTTGCGCGCCCGCACGCAGAGATCGTAGGCCTCGAGATTTTTGGGCCGATTGCGCGGCGCTGGTGCGCGTAGCCGGCCGAGCAGCGCCTCGACGATCTTGCCGGTGACCTCGTCCTGAACGGCAAAAATATCTTCCAGGCTGCGATCGAAGCGTTCCGCCCATAGATGATCGCCGCTCGTCGCGTCGACCAGTTGTGCATTGATGCGCACCTGCCCGGCGGCGCGTCTTGCGCTTCCCTCCAGCAGGTAGCGCACGCCAAGCTCCCCAGCGATCCCGCGCACGTCCATCGCCTTTCCTTTGTAGGCGAAGGCCGAGTTGCGTGCGATAACGAACAGGCCGGAGATCCTCGACAGATCCGTGATCAGGTCTTCGGTCAGCCCATCGGCGAAGGATTCCTGCTCGGGATCGCTGCTGACATTAACGAAAGGCAGAACGGCTATCGATGGTTTGCCGGGTAGCGGCAAAGGTCTTCGCTTGGCGCCGCCGAGCTGTTCGACGGCGCCCGTGAAGCGGTAGCCGATGCGCGGAACCGTGACGATCCATTCACCGCCGTCGGCGGCCGGACCAAGCAGCTTCCGCAGCAGCGCTATCTGGACGGTAAGGTTGCCCTCCTCGACGGCGGTGCCCGGCCACGCCGCGTCCATCAACTCAGCCTTGCTCAGGATTTCGCCGGACCGTCCGACGAGCGCCGCAAGCAGCTTTAGCCCGCGGTAGCCAACGGCAACGGGGACACCGTTCCGGAGGAGCGTTCCCGCGCCCGGATCAAGCGCGAACGGTCCAAAGGCAAAGCGCGATCCCTGCATACGGCGCATCTATAGCCCGTTTGGAAGTTTTGAGAACTATTTGGGAGAGCTTAATTACGGCGCTGTTCGTATCCTGCAGAATTCCTCCTCTTTCAGGTCGAGGGTCCTCCCAAATCGTATTGGACCTCAAACCATATGGAGGTTTGCCATGAACGATATTCCCACCTTTGCCTCGGGCCAGCATAAGGCAGCTCGGCTGGCGGAAGTGTCGCGTCGGCACTACAGCCTGGCGACGCTGCAAAGCATTGTCGCGACCTGGCGCGAGCAGACACGCTTTCGCTGGGACCTCAAGCGATTGGCGGAGACCAATCCCCATCTGATCGACGATATCGGCCTGACGAAAAGGCAGGCCGAGGAAGAGATCGCCAAGCTGCCCTTCTGGCAACGATAAGGCGAGTTGCAAAGACACCGGATCACCAACGAGCAGTGGCAGGTGAAGACGAAGCCGCCGCCTCGAAACGATGATCACAGGCTAGTGGTCGCGGCGACAATCAACCCGCCCAAGACGGCAACATTGATGGTGAAGCCGGTACGAAGCACTTCGCGTTCATCGCCGCTGTAGCGCCAGAAGTTGAGCGCCATGAAAGACGCCGCAATGGTGAACACGGCCAAGGCCGCGGCGGGAAAGGGTCCACCAAGGCCCGTTGCGAGGCAAAAGCCGCCGCCGATCTCAAGCACCGATCCGGCCGCGAGAAGAGGCTTGGGAGCAGGAAAGCCCCGTTCGGCCAGGGACGCTGCAATCGCCCGGAATCTGAGGAAATGCTCGGCGCCTGCCCAGATAAAGACGCCGCCGAGCAAAACCAGTCCGAGGTGGTGGAGGACCGCGATCATTCCTTGCTGCCGTCTTCGGTGTAAACCGCAAGCTCGTAACCATCCGGGTCAGCGAAATGGAAGCGCCGGCCGCCGGGGAAGCCATAGATCGGCCTGACGATCTTGCCTCCCGCTTGCTCGACACGCTTGACCGTTGCCGGCAGATCATCGGCATAGAGAATGACGAGCGGGCCTCCTCCCGATCTCGCTGGGCCAGCGGCGAAGCCACCTGACAAGCGCCCGTCGTTGAACTCGCAATATTGCGGGCCGTAGTCGGTGAAGGTCCAGCCGAATGCCTTTCCGTAGAAGTCGCGTGACCGCTGAATGTCTTTCACGTTGAATTCGACGTAGTCGATCCGTTGGTCGTTGTTGTTGCTCATGACGCATACCTCTCGTGTGATGTACGACGCCGAAAGATAAGCACGCATCTCGCTTGCCGGATTGAACAAAACGGCCATCGACGTATGAGCCGCAAACGGCGCCGCCGATGGCGATGCACGTGACATCACCCCTCATCTGCCCTCTTCGTTCCGGCCGGAAGAAAACAACCGATTCTTGCAACCGTTCTCGATTGGCAGACGTTGTCGGTCGTGCAGATTGTTGTCTCGAGCGACGGCCGGGCGCAGCCGCTGCGCCGTAGGTTCACCGCCGCTAATCCGAAGGGGAGCGAGATGAGCGATCCCGTCCCAGCGCAGGCAACGGGTACATTTCAGCAACGTCCAGTGTCGGCGCGGCTTCGCGCGACCTTCGCTTCGGTGTGGGTGCATCGAATGGACCCGGCGGGCTCACCGCCAATCGCCGTCATGCCCGACGCAACGATCGATCTGCAATGGATCGGAGGCAGCTTCCGAATTGCCGGACCTGACAAGGAGCCGCAGACCGAGGTTCTAGCGGCGGACGAGGTCGTGATCGGCTTGCGCTTCCATCCTGCCACGGCGGCGGCATGGCTCGGCGTGCCGCAAATCGAGCTGGTCGGTCAGCGGCTGTCGCTCGACGTTTTGTGGGGAGCGCGAGCCCGGCGCCTCGCCAGCCGCGTGCGCGCCAGCGACAATCTCGAAGATCTGGCCTGCTCGCTCCAACAGGTCGTCGCCGAGGAGATGGCCCCCGACGCCCCAGACGTTCCCATGCAGGCGGCATATCGCTTGATCGAGCGCGGTCCGCCACCCGACGCGCCTCTCGTCCCTTGGTTGATGCGCGCCCTCGAAATGAGCGAAAGGACGTTGCGCCGGCGCTTCAACGAGAGCTTCGGCTATGGCCCCAAGACGCTTGAACGTATCCTCCGCTACCAGCGCTTTCTGCGGCTTTCGAACCAATCGAACAGCGCTACGGCCATCCTGGCAGCCGAGGCGGGCTATTCCGACCAGGCGCATCTTGTTCGCGAGAGCCGACGCCTGACAGGAAGCACCCCGCGACAGATTCATCACCTGCTGCACGGCGAGTGAAACCTCGGCGCGTTCTTCGACTTGGCGGCACGCTTTTGGCCGTTTTGTTCAAGTCTTCACTGTCGCCCGACTTTATCCTGGTGTCTCCGACAACCAGAGGAGACTGCCATGAAACCGCGCATTTCGGTTTTGACGATCGCTGTCGCCAACCTCGAGAGTTGCCTCGTGTTCTACCGCGACGGCCTCGGCTTGCCGACGGAAGGGATCATCGGCCGCGAATTCGAGCATGGCGCCGTCGCGTTCTTCACGCTGTCCGGCGGGTTGAAGCTCGCGATCTGGGCTCAGGACGACCTCGCCTACGACACCGGCCTGCCCAAAGCGCCGATCAGTTCGACCTCGTTCACAATCGGCCACACGTTGTGCGCCGCGAGGAAGTCGATCAAGTGATGGATGAGGCCGCCCGTGCCGGAGCCGAGATCATCAGGCCTGCCCGGGACACGTTCTTTGGCGGGTATGCCGGATACTTCCGCGACCCGAACGGACACCTGTGGGAGGTCGTCTGGAACCCCGCCAACATACCGAGTGAGGATTCTCTTTAGGGCGGCGCGGACCTGCAGTATCGAACGGCGTTAGTCATCCCCAGTGCTGGCAAATTCTGTCGGCATCGGGGCGGGCGGCCATGCTTTCCCTGGCAAACGAAGCCAGCTCGACGGCAGTCCACCAGTCTTAAGGGGCTGATTGTGTAGCTTTATCCAGATTCGCCTCGCCTGCATGGCGCATCATGCGGCGGAAGCTCATTGAGATATGCGCCCGCCTTATGTGCCCTATGGACTCCCAGTCGCCGATCTCGGCGGCGGCAAGGACCTCTTCCATTTCGCGGCGGAACGCGGTGAATTCCTCGACAAGGCCCAATTGCGGCATCAGCTTCAGGACGACGCGCGCAACCTGAAAATACAGGCGCTCGCTGATCTCGCGCAGTGGCTGGTTGCCGGTCATCGCCGTGAGCTCGTAAAAGAAGTCCATGTTGAGGCGCAGGAAAGCGCGCTGGTCGGGATTGAGTATATCGGCATCGCAGCGCGCGATGAGCGCCCGTATCCGGTCGAGGTCGTCCGCCGTGCGCGGGATCGGTGAAAGCTTGCCGACGAGGAGCGCCAGCTCCAGGCGCAAATGATAGACCTGCTGCAATTCCTCGATATCGACGTCGGTGACGATCGTGCCGACGCCGTGGACGGATTGAACCAGACCCTCGGATTCAAGGCGCGCCAGGACACGCCGGACCGGCGTGCGGCTGATCTCGAATTCCTGGGCAAGTTCTTCCTCGGACAGACGGCTTCCCGGCGCATAGACGAGCAGACAGATGCGGTCGCGCAATATCCGGTAGATGCGCTCGAACCGCTCTCGCGCGGAGAGCGGGCGCGGCGGCGCGGCGGTCACCGTCGTGGGCGGCTTGGCCTTTGTCTCGATCGTCACCCAGCCTCCAGGACAGCGTGCAGGAATTGCCGTGTCCGCTCGTTCTTGGGAGCACCAAACAGTTCGCTTGGCGGCCCCTGCTCGCAGATCTTGCCTTGATAGAAGAAGCAAACGCGGTCGGAAAACTCCTTGGCGAAGCCCATCTGGTGGGTGACCATCAGCATGGTTAGATCATGCTCGCGGCCGATCTGCCTTATCACCTGCAGCACTTCGCCGACAAGCTCCGGGTCGAGCGCAGACGTCACCTCGTCGAACAGCATGATCTTGGGCCGCATGGCAAGCGCCCTGGCGATGGCGACACGCTGCTGCTGGCCGCCGGAAAGCTGTGACGGATAGTGGTCCTTCTTCTGGGCCAGACCGACCAGCTCCAGCAGCTCCGCCGCTCTTGCCTCGGCGTCCGCCCGCTTCATGCCGAGCACCGTTATCGGCGCCTCGATGCAGTTCTGCATCGCCGTCATATGCGGAAACAGGTTGAACGACTGGAACACCATGCCGATCTTGGCGCGGATCTTACGGATATGGGCGAGATCGGCGGGAACAAGCTTGCCGTTCCTCTCCATATGGGTCAGCGGCTCGCCTTCGACCCAGATGACACCGTCATTGATCGTTTCCAGCGTCATCAGCATGCGCAACACCGTCGTCTTGCCCGAACCCGACGGACCGATGACGGAGACTTTTTCGCCGCGCGCTATTTCGAGATTGAGCCCGTCGAGAACGGTTAACGTGCCGTAGCGTTTCGATACATTGTCGAAGCGGACCATCGGTTGTTCCGTCATCGCGTGGTCCTCCGGTTGAGCAGCCCTTCGAGGGAGCGGATGAGCGCCGCCGAAACCAGGCTCATGGCAAGGAAAAACAGGCCGACCAGCGTGATCGGCTCGGTGTAGCGGAACGTTTCGGAGCCGATGATCTTGGCAGTCTGCATCAGTTCCATCACGGCGATTGCGGAAAGCAACGGCGTCTCCTTGAACAAGGCCACCAGATAATTGCCGAGCGCCGGAACGATCGGCGGGATCGCCTGCGGGATGATGATGTCGCGAAACGTCGTCCAGGACGAGAGATTGAGCGCGATCGAGGCTTCCCACTGGCCGCGATGGATGTTGTCGAAACCGGCGCGATAAACCTCGGAGCAATAGGCGGCGTAGTGGATACCGATGGCCAGCACCCCGGCGGTGAAGGCGTCGAGCACGACACCGAATTTCGGAAAGACGAAATAGAGAAAGAATATCTGGATGAGCAGCGGGGTCGAGCGGATCAGCTCGACCAGCACCGAAATCGTCCAGCTGGTCCATGGCACGGCGATGCGGACGACCGCCAGCACCAGGCCGAGCGAGGCCGCAAGCGCAAAACCGATCAGCGTCGCCTCGATGGAAATGATGGCGGCGCGGGCGAGCACCGGCAGGATTTCCAGGGCAAATCCCCAATCCCAGATCATGCCGCCTTCCCCCGCGCCAGTCCGAGCGACGCCCGCCTTTCGAGAAGCCGCATGCCGATGGTCACAACCAGCGACATTGCCAGGTACATCAAAAGGACGAGGGTGAAGATCGGAATAGTCTTGAACGTGTTCTGGTTCATTTGCTGCGCCTTGAAGGCGAGGTCCGAAAGCGTGATCAGCGAAACCAGCGCTGTCGATTTCAGAAGCTCGATGAACAGATTGCCCCAGGGCGGGATCATCGCGACAAAGGCCTGCGGCAGGATGATCCGGCGCAACATCTGTGGGCGGCTCATGTTCAATGCCGTACACGCTTCCCACTGCCCGCGGGCGACGGACTGGATCGCGCCGCGCACGCACTCCGATCCGTAGGCGCCGACATTCAGGCCGAGTGCGAGCACTGCCACCACGAACGCGTTGATCGTGACGCCGAATTGCGGGAGGACGAAAAACAGCCAGAACAATTGCACCAGCGCCGACGTTCCGCGAAAGATCTCGACATAAACCGTGGCCAGCCATCTGAGCGGCGTTGGACCGTACATCCTTGCAAGTGCTGCAAGCACGCCCATGATAATTGCGAGCAGGCTGCCGAGGACGGCGATCTCGACTGTCAGGACCGCGCCTTGCAGCAGCCCCGGCATGAACACTCGGTAGCTTTCCTGTGTTGCCAAGGCGCCGATCACGACGAGCGCGATGACCAGCATGGCAACGAGCGTACGGATACCCATGCGATTCCCCGGGGAAAAAGGGCGGCGCTTTCGCGCCGCCAGCAGTTGGGAACCTATTTGCCAGCACAGAGCTCTGCGGTCGTCTTGTTGGGGAGATAGTCCTTGCCGAAGCCGAGTGGCTCGACCAGCGCGATATGCTCCGGCGAACCGAGGAACTTCTTCAGCTCGGCGTTGAACGCCTCCTGCAGGTCGGTGTCTTCCTTGCGGAAGCCGAAGCCGCCATGACCTTTCACCGACTTGCCGGCGACCTCGCCGAAGGGCTTGGTCGATTCGACGCCGTCGGCTTTCTTGGCCATGTCCGCGATCGAAAGAGCGGTCAGTGCGGCAGCGTCGGCGCGGCCCGACTGGACGGCGGCGACCAGGCTGGACTGGTCGGGCAAGGAGACGATCTGCCCACCGGCAACGCCCGCTTCCTTGGCGAAGCCGCCTTCGACGGCGCCGGCCATCACGGCAAGCTTGAGATCCGGATTGTCCTTGATGCTGGAAAAATCCTTGATGCCTTTCGGATTGCCTTTTGCCACCAGCATAGCCTCGCCGATGCCGTAGGACGGCTCGGAGTAGTTGATCTCAGCGCAGCGCTTCGGAGTGATGAACATGCCGGCGGCGATGATGTCGAAGCGGCCGGCCTTGAGACCCGGAATGAGCGAGCCGAATTCGGTCAAAACACCGTCGACCTGCGGTATGCCCATCTTGGCGAGCACCGCCTTGGCGACTTCCGGCGCTTCGCCGGTCAGCTTGCCGTCTGGCGTGGCGTAACCGAACGGCGCCTCGTTGGCGAAACCGACGCGGATGTAGCCGTCCTTCTTGGCCCGTTCGAGGGTGGTTTCCGCGTGAGCGGACAGCGACGTCAATGACGTCGCGGCGAGCGCGATGCAGGCAGCCGCTTTCACGACCATGCGGCGCGATATCGATGATTTGAGCATGCTTTTCTCCCATTGAACAACTGTGGATGGTTCCCAGGGCGCGGCCTTCTTCGAGGTCGACGCCTGCTTGATCAGACGTATACAACTGCACTAGACATTTCGCAAGCAGAGATATAGAAACCATGTAAATTCGGCGCTAATTCGTAGTTATCCAACAAACTTGACGTCGAGTTGTGCACAATTTCGCCTGGTTTGCCCATTTACACGAGGGCAACAGCGTACCCAGAAGGCAGGACTTCGGTGGCGACCGCGAACGAGTTCGGGACATTCACGCAAGCGGAGTATGGGCAGCGCCTGGCCGACGTGAAGACACGCATGCAAAAAGCCGGCTTCGATCTCGTCGTCTGTCAGGATCCAGCCAACATGTGCTGGCTGACCGGCTATGACGGATGGTCGTTCTACGTTCCGCAGTGCGTGCTCGTCCATCTGGAGGAGGACCGGCCGATCTGGTTCGGCAGGGCGCAGGATGCCAAGAGCGCACGCCTAACCACCGGCCTGCCCGAGACAAACATCGTGCCGTTCTCGGAACGGCTGGTGCAGCAGCCGGTCGAACACCCTTATGACGAACTCGCGCAACTGATCCGGTCGCGCGGCTGGGGAAAGGCCCGCATCGGCGTCGAGATGGACGCGCATTATTACACTGCGCGCTGCCACGCCCACCTTGTCGAGGGGCTGCCCGACGCGCACTTCGCCAACAACCACGATCTCGTCAATTGGGCGCGGCTGGTGAAATCCGAAGCCGAGCTGGTGCTGATCCGCGAGGCGGGTGCGATCTGCACGCATGCAATGAACCGCGCCATCGAGAAAATGCGACCCGGTGTGCCTCAGAACCATGTCATTGCGGAAATCTATCACGCACAGATCATGGGCGTGCCCGGAGCTGGCGGCGACTATGCCGCGATCTGTCCGCTGATGCCCGTTGGCGAAGGCACCAGCACGCCGCATCTGACGTGGTCCGACGCGCCGCTGCCGGACAGCGGCCTCGCCATTCTGGAGATCGCCGGCGTGCGCCGCCGCTATCATGCAGCCCTGACCCGGACGGTACATTTCGGCAAGCCGCGGCAAGCCATCCTCGACATGGCCAAGGCGATCGTCGAGGGCGTCGACGCTGGCCTCGAGAAGGCGCGCCCCGGCAACACCGCCGAAGAGGTGGAAGCCGTCTGGCAGGCAGTCCTGCGGAGGAACGGACTGAAGAAGGAAAGCCGCGTCGGCTATCCGGTCGGGCTCGCATACCCGCCCGATTGGGGTGAACGCACCGCAAGCCTTCGTCCCGGCGACACCACCGAGATGCAGCCTGGGATGTGCTTCCATTTCATGGCCGGCGTTTGGCTCGACGATTTCGGCATCGCCATCTCGGAATCGTTCGTCGTCACGGAACGCGGCGGCGAACGCCTCTGCGATGTGGCGCGCGAACTCATCGTTATCGATTGACATGGCGGCCGGGAAGCCGGCTGCCGAAAAGACCATGCCTGCCACCAAGCCGGCAACAAGCACGAGGACGCCCGATGGACCGTAATCCCTTTTCCGAAGCCGAAATCGCCGGCCGCCTTGCCAAGGTCCGTACTACACTGGCCGAGCGTGAGCTCGACGCGGCGGTCTTCGCCTCGCCGGAGAACGTCTTCTATCTCACCGGGCTCGATCACTGGGGGTATTTTGCCCCTCACCTGCTGATCGTCCCGCTCCAGGGAAAACCTGTCCTGGTCACCCGCTCGATGGAAAAGGTGACCATCGAGAAGCGGGTGAAGGCAGCGGAATTCCGTGGCCACTCCGACAGCGAAACGGCGGCCGACCTTGCCGCGCGGGTGCTTGCGGAGCTCGGCCTGTCCAGCAAGCGGATCGGCCTCGAATACTGGACGGCCGGCCTTAGCCATGGACTTGCCGTAGCACTCCAGATGCAAGCGGATGCCAAGTGGAGCGACGTCTCCGGTCTGATCGACAAGATGCGGCGGGTGAAGAGCGCCGAGGAACAGGTGCTGATGCGGCGCGCCGCAAAGGTGACGGACGCCGCCGCCGGTGCCGCGATCGCCGCGATCTCGGATGGCGCTTCCGAACAGGAGGTCGCCGCCCAATGTGTTGCGGCAATGATCCGCGCCGGCGGTCATGCGCCGGGCTTCGGACCGTTCATCCGCCCGGCCGCGCGCCTGGGTGAAGAGCACACGACCTGGGGCGACGGGATCTACCGCAGGGGCGAGCCGGTCTTCGTCGAACTGTCCGGCTGCATCTCACGCTACCACGCGCCGCTCGGCCGGCTCATTCGCATCGGCCACATAAGCGACGAAGACGCCACAATGGCGGCGGTGACCGCCAAGGCGTTCAACGCTGTCGTCGAGGCGCTGCGGCCGGGCGCCAAGGCGCGCGATGTCTACGCCGCCTGGCAGGCCGTCGCCGACGAGGCCGGTCTTTCCCACTATCGCCGCCATCACTGCGGTTACCTGGTTGGCGCTGGCCAGCCGCCATCATGGACCGGCGGCAATTCGGTGACCGGCTTGAGGCACGATTCCGACCTTGAGATCGAGACCGGGATGAGCTTCCACATCCTGTCGTGGCTGATGGGAACCGGTCGCGGCGATGACTTCGTCTCCAACACGGTGCTTTTGACCGACGCGGGTGCTGAAGTGCTCACCCGCACGCCGGCCGGCCCGATCGTTCGATAGGCCCGCACGTATGGCGCGCTACTCGGCACTCTCGATTTTCCGCAACGCGCTGTCTGGCCAGAAGAATTGGCAGCGCGCCTGGCGGGCGGCGGAGCCAAAACCGTCCTATGACGTGATCGTCATCGGCGGCGGTGGACACGGCCTCGCCACCGCCTTCTACCTTGCCGATAACCACGGTATCCGCAACGTCGCGGTGCTCGAAAAGGGCTATGTCGGCGGCGGCAATGTCGGCCGCAACACCACCGTCATCCGCTCCAACTACCTGCTCGACGGCAACACCCAGTTCTACGAATTCTCGATGAAGCTCTGGGAGACCATGTCGCGGGTGCTGAATTTCAACGTCATGTTCTCCCAGCGCGGCCAGCTCGTCACAGCGCATTCGGCCGATCAGCTCGACGGTTTCAGCCACCGCGCCAACGTCATGCGGCTGAACGGCATCGATGCCGATATCCTCGACCGCGAAGAGGTGCGCCGGCTGGTGCCCTATCTCGATTTTTCCGACACTGCCCGCTTCCCGATCCATGGCGCCATCTTCCAGGGCCGGGCGGGCACGGCACGCCACGACGCCGTCGCCTGGGGCTATGCGCGCGCCGCCGATAGCCATGGCGTCGACATCATCCAGAACTGCGAGGTGACAGGCTTCCTCCGCGACGGCGACAGTATCGTCGGCGTCGAAACGACGAAAGGCCGGATCGGCGCCGGCAAGGTCGGCCTCGCTGTTGCCGGGCATACATCCGTGCTCGGTGCCAAGGCCGGCCTTGAACTGCCGATCGAAAGCCACGTCCTGCAAGCCTTTGTCACCGAACCGCTGAAGCCGCTGGTAGATCACGTCGTCGCCTATGGCGCCGACCACTTCTATGTCAGCCAGTCCGACAAGGGCGGGTTGGTCTTCGGCGGCAATCTCGACGGCTACAATTCCTACGCCCAGCGCGGCAATCTCGGCGTCGTGCGCGAGGTGGCGGAGGCGGCGATTGCATTGATGCCGTGTATTTCGCGCGTCCGCCTGCTGCGCCACTGGGGCGGCGTCATGGACATGACCCCCGATGCCAGCCCGATCATCTGCCCGACGCCGATCGACGGCCTCTATCTCAACGGCGGCTGGTGCTATGGCGGCTTCAAGGCAACGCCAGCTTCCGGCTGGTGCTTCGCCCACACGATCGCCACCGGCAAGCCGCATCCCTTGATCGCGGCCTACGGGCTCGATCGTTTCCGCACCGGCCACACGCTCGATGAGGCCGGCGTCGGCCCTTCCGCTTGGCTGCAATAGGAGGCGGAACAAAATGCTGCGCATCGAATGCCCCTGCTGCGGCCCGCGCGACCATGACGAGTTCCGCTACGGCGGCGATGCCTCGGTCACGCGTCCGGCCCATGACGATCCCGATCCGGAGGCCTGGTACCGTTACGTCTATATCAGGACAAACCCGGCCGGCCCGCACCGTGAATACTGGCAGCACGTGACCGGTTGCCGGCAATGGCTGGTGGTCGAACGCGACACCCGCAACCATGCCGTCGCATCAGTCGACTTCGCCAGGAAATCAACTCTCAGGAAATCACCGGCATGAGTTCGAACCGCAAACGCCTGCCGGTGGGTGGCCGTATCAGTCGCGAGGTGCCGCTCGATTTCACCTTCGACGGCCGCAAGCTGATTGGATATCGCGGCGACACCCTTGCCTCCGCGCTGCTCGCCAACGGCGTCACTCTCGTCGGGCGCAGCTTCAAATATCATCGCCCGCGCGGCATCTTTTCCGCCGGGCCGGAGGAACCGAATGCGCTGGTTACGCTCGGGATCGCAGGCAGGCGCGAGCCGAACCTGCCGGCGACGACACTGGAACTCGCCAACAGCATGGACGTGGAAAGCCAGAATCGCTGGCCATCGCTGGCCTTCGACGTACAAAGCGTCAACGGGCTGTTGGCGCCGTTTCTGTCCGCCGGCTTCTACTACAAGACCTTCATGGGCCCGACGCGCCGCGCCTGGATGTTCTACGAGCACTTTATCCGCAAGGCGGCCGGTCTGGGCAGAGCCGGCACCGGCCCGGATCCCGACCGCTACGAGGTTCGTCATGCTTTCGCCGATGTCGCAATTGTCGGCGGCGGCCCGGCGGGATTGTCAGCAGCGCGGGCAGCCGCCGCGGCCGGGGCGCGGGTCGCGCTGATCGAGCAGGATTTCCTGCTTGGCGGCCAGCTTCTGGCGGAACCGTCCGACAGCGCGGCGGCCGCATGGTTGAGGCAGGCCGAGGCCGAGTTGAAGGGCTTCGAAACCGTCGTGCTGATGAAGCGGACAACCGCTTTCGGCAGCTATGACGGCAATGTCATCGGGCTGGTCGAACAGCGCGATCCAACCGGTCCGAAGCCGAACGGCGAGGCGCGGCAAACGGTCACCATGCTGGGCGCCCGCTCGATCGTTTTCGCCACTGGCGCCATCGAGCGACCGATGGTGTTCTCGAACAATGACCGGCCCGGCGTCCTGCTTGCCTCAGCCGCCCGGACCTATCTCAACCGTTTCGCTGTCCTGCCGGGCAAGAAAATCATTGTCGCCACCACCAATGACGGTGCCTGGCGCACCGCCTTCGACTATGCCGCAGCCGGCGCGGAGGTGACGGTTGCGGATCTGCGCGCAGTCCCGCCCGCAGCACTTGCCGCGGAAGCCGCACGGCTCGGCGTAATGATACGGGCCGGGACGCGGATCGTCGACCTGCACGGCGGCCATGCCGTCAGGCACGTAACGCTCAACGGGCCGGAGGGCCAGTCCTCGGCCGCCTGCGACCTGGTCTGCGTGTCCGGCGGCTGGTCGCCAACCGTGCATCTCACCTCGCACCTCGGTGTCAAACCTGTCTATCGCGACGATATCGGCGGCTTCGTGCCGGGCGCGTTTCCGGCCGGCCGGCTAGGTGCCGGCGCGATGATTGGGGCCTATGCAACTGCCGATGCCATCGAGGACGGTCATCGCGCCGGCATCGACGCGGCAGCCTCCGGCGGCAAGTCGGCGCCGGTTCCCGCTCCGGCCAAACTCGATCTCGGCGACACCGCCACGACGCTACTTCGCGAAGCGCCTTCCGTCGGACATGGAAAAGCCTTCGTCGATTTTCAGATGGATGTGACGACGAGGGATATCGAACTCGCCCATCGCGAGGGCTATGAATCGGTCGAGCATCTGAAGCGCTACACCACGCTCGGCATGGGTACCGATCAAGGCAAGACCAGCAATTTTCCGGCGCTTGCCGCGATGGCGGCGCTGCGCAACGCAACGATTCCCGAGACCGGCGTCACGACCTTCCGCCCGCCCTATACGCCGGTTGCCATCGGGGCGCTTGCCGGGCGCGCCATCGGCCATCATTTCAAGCCGATCCGCCGCACGCCAATGCACGACTGGCACATGGCCAACGGCGCCGAGATGCTCGAGGTGGGGCTCTGGATGCGGCCCTATTTCTACCGGCAGTCCGGACATGACGTGAATGAAGCCTATGTCGCCGAAATGCGGAATGTACGTCAGGCCGCGGGGCTGATGGACATCTCCACGCTCGGCAAGATCGACGTCCAAGGCCCGGATGCGGCAATCTTCCTCGACCGCGTCTACGCCAACGGCTTTGCCAAGCTGGCGGTCGGCCGCGCCCGCTACGGCGTCATGCTGCGCGACGACGGCATCGTCTTCGACGACGGCACCACGACGCGGCTGGCGGAAAACCGGTTCTTCATGACCACTTCGACCGCCAAGGCCGCCGATGTGCTGTCGCGTCTCGAATTCCTGCTCGACACGGCCTGGCCGGATTTGCGCGTGGCCGTCACTTCGGTCAGCGACGAATGGGCGGCGATGTCGGTTGCCGGGCCTAACAGCCGCGCGATCCTGAATGCAGCGTTTCCCGCTCTCGACGTTTCCGACGCGGCGCTTTCGCATATGGGACTACTCGAAAGCGGATGGGGGGGCCGTGCGCTCCGCATCCTACGTCTCAGTTATTCCGGCGAGCGCGCTTACGAAGTCTATACCGGCGCCACTGCCGGTGAACAGCTCTGGAGCCGTCTGCTCGAAGCCGGCAGACCATTCGACCTGAAGCCTTACGGCGTCGAGGCGCTAGGTGCGCTGCGCGTCGAAAAGAGCCATGTCGCCGGACCTGAAATCGATGGACGCACGACGCTCGACGATCTCGGCCTCGGCCGCATGGCCGGCAAGCGCAGCGGCTTCGTCGGCGACGTCCTGCGACGGCGCCCTGCCCTCCGGGCGCCCAACCGGCAGCGCCTGGTCGGACTGGAATGCATCGAGGACGGAAAACGCCTGCGCGGCGGCGCCATCCTGTTCCTGCCGGATGAGAAACCCTATGGCCATGGGCGCGGTCGCATCACCTCCGTCACTTTCAGCCCCGAGCGCGGCCATTATGTCGGGCTGGCCCTGCTTGCCGGCGATGTCGCGGCAGAAGGAAGCGAGGTCGTGGCGGTCTATCCGATGAAGGCCGAAACAGTTCGCGCCCGCATTGTCTCGCCAGTATTCCTCGATCCACAGGGAGAACGGCTGCATGGCTAGCTTGACCTCTTCTCGGGATTTCAGCCTATCCGTGGCCGATTGTCCGCTTATCCAGATCGAGGGCTGGGACGGGACACTGAGACAATTCGAAAAGAGCGTCTCGGCGTCGCTCGGCACGAAACTTCCCGCTTCGGTCGGAGAGACCGTTCGCCACAAGGGGCTTCTAATCATCCGCATTGCACCTCGCCGCCTCTGGCTGGTTCTCGACGAAGGCACGCAAGCGCCCGCGCTTTCCGTCGACCCCGATCTCGGCTGTTCTGTTCCCCTCGGCGAAGGTCGTGTTCGTTTGAAAATGGCCGGCCCTGACATCGCAAGGCTTCTGTCCGGCTGCATTACCGTCGACTGGCACGCGCCGGCCGCCGCTCCGGGCCGCGCCGTGCAGACATCCTTCCATCATGTCTCCGTGCTCTTCCTGCGCACCGGCGAGGCCGCGTGCGAACTCATCGTGCCGCGAAGTTTTGCCCGCAGCCTCTCGGATTGGATTGCGGATGGCTAGCCAATGGTGGTTTCTCGGGCAAGGATCGGCTTTAGCGGCCGATCCAAGCCGCTATCACGAAACCGTTTACCCTCTTGCTGGCCAGTCTTGCAGAAGCGTAATCCCAAATTTCGGCGCGGCTGCTTTGAGCCGCTCGATATCGGCAGGCGTCGGCGGCCCGACCACCTCTCCCTTGCCGAGTTCATGGCCACCTTCGGCGAGGAACTGCTCGAACACACTTGGCGTGTCTATCAGGATGTAGCGAACGGGCTGGTTGCCGGGATTCACGAGCTGGTGCGGGATGCCGCGCTTCAGAAACATGCTCTCACCGGGCGAGAGCGTTCGGACCTCGCCGGCCACAATTGCGGCCAACTGCCCTTCGATGACGTAGACTGTCTCGTCGTCATTCGCGTGAACATGGATTGGTGTTTTCGTCTGCCCGTCGCTTCGGTTTTCGAAGAGACTCAACAAGCCTCCCGTCTGTTCGCCGGAGACCAGTCGCTTCATGACGATGCCTGCGAGCACGAATTCCTTTGGGTCAACATCTGTCATTGATCCAATCTGCCAGGTACATTCGGAGTAGGCCCGTACCGTGCCGTCAAGCAGACAAACTGCGCAGCGACATCCGGCAAACGTCGAACGGGCTCACGGGTTCCCGGTCGCCGGAGTTCCCTCTTCCCAAGCTCACTTTGGACGAAAAGCCGGCTAACCGGACATGCTGGCCGACACCGACATACGCCAACTCGAGGGCGCCGCAGAGGTCCGTCTAATTGACGGCGAAGCTGCAACGGGCTGCCAGACTCTCGCCAGGGCCAAGCACCGACAGTCCATTCCATTTGTCGATCGAACCACGATTGTGAGCATCGACCGCATGACTGACCGGTTCAAAACAGAAGAAGTCGCTCTCGTCCGATGGCGAATAGACCAGGTAGAAGTTCAAGGGCGACGAAGCTTCAATCCGCAGGCTGCAACTGTGCTCCGGCCACGATATGGTAGCGACGCCGTCCCAGCCGGCAAACAGATTGTTTATCCATCCGCTCGGCAATACGGCCGGGGCGCCGAAATCCCAATCGGGACGGGTTTTGACATCCACAAACCGTTCGGGGAGATGGCTGGGCAGTTCGAGACAAACCTGCGAGGCCGGCGCATGAAGCGCGGTCCGTGCCGTTCTCGGGAACCATGGATGGATACCAAGCCCGAACGGCAGCCTGACCGAGGCCCGATTGACGATGCGAAGCTTCAGCTCGAGCCCTTGTCTGGCTAGCGCGTAGCTCACATCGGCGCGATATCGGTATGGGCCGGGTCCTTTGCTGATAAGGGACAGCTTTGCGTTATCTTGCGCTACGCTGTCGACGTCCCACTCGCTCGAAAATCCATTGCCGTGAACGGGAAATGGCTCGCCTGCAACATTGGCAGGCAGTTCGTGGAATTTGGAGTCGAATGTGAATCCGCCGCCCGAGATGCGATTCGACCACGGCAAAAGCAGGTTGCAGGCAAGGTCGAATGGGTTGCTGCTCCCGCCGTTTGGCCAAGGCCTGAAGATCGGCACGCGCCCATGGTCCAGTCTCGCAAGACCTGCCCCAAGCGACGGGACGATTTCAGCGGACAGGTCTCCGCTTCCGATTTTGATCGTTCGGACCATCAGTTTCAGACGGTATCGGCCTTGGCAGCGGCGATCGGCTGTGGATGGCGGCCTTTGCGAGCCACTGCAAGGAGGTCGTTCGACGCGATCCCGATGAGCGCCTTCATCTGATCGTGAGCGTCGTCGGCCCTGCGCATCCGGATTGCCTCCAGCACGTCGCCATGCGCGCTCAGCGTCTGCTGGTAATTAGCGGTGGCCGATGTGGTCAATCGGAAGGAGAAGCTGAGGGCGGCAGCAAGCATATTGCCGAGATTGGCGAACACCGGGTTGCGGCTGGCACGAAGGATGGCGGTATGAAACCTGACGTCGGCATCGAGACACGCAGCAAGGTCGTCCTGCGGAGCAGTGCGCATGGCCTCATAGGCGGCTTCGATGACTGCGAGATCGCCTGACGTCGCCATCTTGGCCGCAAGGTGGGCGGCCGCGGGTTCAATGATCAGCCGCGCCTCGATCAATCCGCGGACGAAATCGAGATCGGGCTCGATATCGCGCATCCATTCCAGAACCTGTGCATCCAGCCTGTTCCATTCGCTCGACACGCGCACACGCGTCCCGGCCCGCTTGCGTGCCTCGATCAATCCTTTCGCCGAAAGCGTCAGAAGAGCATCGCGAAGCGCCGTGCGGCTCGCCCCGTAGATAACGCAAAGTTCAGCTTCCGTCGGCAAGACGGAGTGCTGCGCGTAGGAGCCGGCGAGGATTCGCTGTCCGAGATCGCGTGCGATGCGATCCTTGAGCGATGACGTGGCGCCATCTGCGGCAGGAATGTCCTGCTTGCCTTGGCCAGTCGAAGCGATCGCCGTGTCCATCGTCATGTCCTGTTCAAGTGGTACTCGGCAATTACCACAGCAAGTATCAGCAGCGAGCCCTTGGCAAGCAACTGATAGAAGGTTGGCACGGACGTCAGTATCATTCCGTTGTTGAGGACACCAATGATGGCGACGCCCAGTAGTGCGCCGACGATCGTGCCCTTACCGCCCTGCAAGGCGCAGCCACCCAGAACGGCCGCTGTGATGGCCTCGAGTTCCAGGCCTTGGGATCCGGATACGGGCTGCCCCGAGCCGGTACGGGCAGCCAACAGAATCCCGGCCAATCCGGCCGCCACTCCACTCATGATGTAGATGCCGACACGGTAGCGGTTGATGTTGATGCCGGAGAAGCGTGCAACAACGGGATTGCCGCCCAGGGCATAGATGTTGCGGCCAACGATCGAGCGGGCAAGGAAGAGATGGAACACGATCGCGGTCAGCAAAAGAATCCAGATCAGCAGAGGCAGGCCGAGGATTCGTCCGATCCCAATGAAGCGGAAAGTGTCGCTGAAAATCGCGATCGATTGCCCATCGGATATGATGAACGCGATGCCGCGGAAGATCGCCATCGTACCGAGAGTCGCGATGACAGCGTTGACCCGCCCGTAGGTGATGATGATGCCGTTCACGAGGCCGGCAAGACCACCCAGGACCAGGCCGGCAAGAATGCCCGCTGCCGGCGATCCGGTCGCCTGAATGGCCATTGCCGTCGATACTGTGGTCAGACCGACGATTGCGCCGACGGCAATATCAAGCCCGCCGGCGACGATGACCACGGTCTGGCTCATCGCCAGGACGCCCAGGATGGTAATGCCCAGACCGATGTTCAGCAGGTTTCGGCTCGAGAAGAACACGTCGCCTCTCAGAGTGCCGAAAATGAGCACGAGAATGGCGAGAGCAACCAGGAGGCTTATGTTGTGAATGCCGATGCGCTCTGCCATGCGCAAGGAAGGGCGTCTTTTGCCGGTTTGTGTTGTTGCTGTCCTGAGCTCAAGGCTGTTCACTGAATTTGTCCTCCGAGCGATGCTACAGATTGCGGCATGGCGTGCTTCAGGATCGTGGCCTCATCGATGTCTGGGCGGGAAAGTTCGGCCGTGATCCGGCCTCCAGCCATGACAAGCACCCTGTCGGCGAGCCCGATCAGTTCGGGCATTTCCGAGGAAATCAGGATTATGCCGATACCGCTTGCGGCGAGTTCATCGATCAGGCGATAGATTTCCGCCTTGGCGCCGATGTCGATGCCGCGGGTCGGCTCGTCGAGGATGAGAAGCATCGGCTGCCGGGCAAGCCAGCGCGCGAGAACGACCTTCTGTTGATTGCCACCCGACAATTTCGAAACCTGTTCGTCGAGGTTGGGCGCCTTGATCGACATCTTTGCTGCAAGCGGTGAGACGATCTCCAGTGCCTTGCGCCGGTTGAAGAAGCCGAAGGTCGACGTCTTGTCGGGCACGCAAAGCGAGGCGTTGTCAAGAATGCTTCGGAACAGCAGCAGGGCCTCGTGCTTGCGGTCTTCGGGGGCGAAGCCGATGCCTGCCACGATCGCTGCATGCGGACTGTTGGGGCCAACGGGCACGCCGCTCATCGTTATGGTTCCGTCGAGGCGCCGATCATAGCCGACAATCGCCTTTGCCAGCTCGGATCGACCCGCACCCATAAGGCCGGCAATGCCGAGCACCTCGCCGCGGCGGACCTTGAGGCTCACATCGGTGACGTGGTCGGTGGTCAAGCCCGCCACCTCCAGCAACGGTAGCCCCGATTGCCACGTCTCGCGCGTAAACAGATCGGCGATGTCACGGCCGACCATGAGTTTGGCTATGGTCTGCTCGCTGGCACCGTCCGCGCGGGAATCGTCGACCAGCCGGCCGTCCCGCAAAACGACAATGCGATCCGCAAGGTCGATGACCTCGTTCAGCCTATGAGAGATGTAGACGATCGAAGTGCCCTCTTCGCGCAGCCGCCGAATTACTGAAAACAGACGGCGCGCTTCGTCGTCGGTCAGCGACGAGGTCGGCTCATCGAATGCGATCAGCTGGCCGCCAGCACGTATGGCGCGCATGATTTCGATCATCTGGCGCTGTGCCGGGCCGAGCGTGCTGCAGAGTTGACGCGCCCGCATATCCTGCTGCATGCCGAAGGTCGCAAGCACCTTGTCGGTCTGCTCCTCGAGCCTATGCCAGTCGAGCAGGACGCCTGCCAGCCGTGGCAGTTCGCCGACGAAAATGTTCTCGGCCACGGTCAGGTTCGGAACGATCTCCGGCTCCTGATGGATGACGCGTATTCCGGCTCTGTGGCTGTCGCGCGGTTCGCTGAAAACGATCGGCGTGGAGCCATACAGCACGGTGCCGGTGTCCGGTGCGAACACGCCCTCGAGAATTCGCATCATTGTCGATTTGCCGGCGCCATTCTCGCCAACCAGAGCGAGCACCTCTCCTGGCCGAAAGGCAATCGAGACATTGTCGAGCGCCTGCACGACGCCGAAGCGCTTCGATATCCTGTCGAGCGAGAAGAAATCCGATTGCATCAAAGCTCACTCCCGAGGATCGATCCCGTGTGCCTGCCGACGAACTGCCGGCCCAAAGAGCGTCATGCGCCCTGCGGCATGACGCATATCTGGTTCAGTGGCAGAGCTTGGCTTTGTAGTCCGACGCAAAATTTTCGGCGGTGATGTATTCCGGGTCCGTGAAGGACTGAACGGGAAGCTTCGTTCCGTCCTTGATGGAGGCCAAGAGAATCTTCACCGCCAGCGCGCCATGATTTTCCGAATTGAGCCACATCGTACCACGGAACGCCGAGGGCTTTCCGGATCCGAAAGCGTCACAAGCGCGGCTCCCGTCGATGCCGATCCCCATGCCCTGGTCTGCGGTATAGCCGGCGTTTTCCAGGGCTCGCGCACCACCCAGCACGCCATCATCGTTGCATGAATAGAATATCCAGTTCGTGACGCTGGGATTGGCCGTCAATGTGGTGGTCATCACGTCGATGGCGTTGACCATCGTATTGTCGTAGGGGACGCGAACGATATTGCCCGGCTTGAAATCGGACACCGCCTTCAGGAATGCTTCTTCCGCGCCCTTGTTGCGCTGCATGCAGGTATCCGCTTTGCGGTCCTCGATCGACGCGATGCGCACCTCTTTACCCGCCCAGCCGTCGGCCTTGTAGAGCTTGGCAAGCTCTTCGCCCACCCGCGCACCGATGTTGTAGGCATTCATGCCGACATAGGGGACCTGAGTGCCGTCCTCGTAGTAGATGTCGTCGTCGACCGCCACCAAGGGAATTTTTGCGGCCTTTGCTTTCTCGGCGATGACCGGTCCCAGCGCCTTGTCGGGGACGACAATGGCGATGCCTTTTACGCCATCGCCGACCATCGTATCGAAGGTCGTGATCGTCAAATTGGCGTCGAACTGAACGTCCTGCGACACGAACGCAGCCCCTGCCGCCTCGGCCGCTTTCTTGGCGCCGCCGACTTCGGCGACAAACCATGGATGGTCTCCCATCTTGTTGATGTAGCCGATCTTGATGTCGTCTGCGCTTGCTGCGCCACTCATCAGTCCGGCAGCCAGTACCGCAAATGTCGCCAAAGCCTTTGTTGTGGTTTTCATGAAGATCCTCCCTGAGAGCTCGATGGTCGTTGCTAGTCGTGGTAGAGAACCGAGCGCCCACCATCGATGGTGATCGTCTCGGCATTTATGAACGGCGCTTCGTCCGAAGCGAGGAAAACCGCCGTCATTGCAACCTCGTCCGGCCGGCCAATGCGCTTGGGCGGATGAAGGTCGTAGGCTCGCCGCTTCTCCTCGGCGGGGTTCGGGAATGTGTTCCAGTAGGCTTCCGCGATCGGCGTCTCGATATAGCCGGGGGCGATCGCGTTCACCCGGATACCGCGCGCGGCATATTCGATGGCCAGCGAACGGGTCAGGCCCAAAAGTGCATGCTTGGCGACCGGATACGGGAATGTACGGGGAATGATCTGGAACGCGTGACAGCTCGCTATGTTGACGATAGACCCCGAGCCCTTCGCCAGCATCGTCGGCAAGACTGCCTTGGCGCAGAACCATGCGGCCTGGAGGTCTAGCTTGAGACAGCGGTCCCATTCCTCATCCGGCATCGCCAGTGGTTCGTAGAAGACGTTGGCACCGGCATTGTTGACGAGAACGTCGACGCCGCCATAGCTCGTGATCGTGCGGGCGACCATGTCCGCGACCGCGGATGCGTCCGTGACATCCGTCTCGACGAACGATACGTCGGCGCCTCCGACACGCAGTTCGTCGGCGATCGCTTTGCCGCTTGCCGCATTCAGTTCGGCAATGACGGTCTTTGCCCCATGCATCGCAAAAGCCCGGGCGGTGGCGGCACCGATGCCTTGGCCGGCGCCTGTGACGATTGCGATCTTTCCTTGCAGCCGGCCTGCCATTGCATTCACCAGTCGACCACGGTGCCGTCCGGCATGACGGCGTTGCGGGCATGCAGCACTTCCTGCTTGAAGGGGTGGCGCGCGATAACGTCCTCCTTGACGGTGACGCCAAGGCCCGGCAGTTCGGGCAGATCCCAGCGGCCTGGCTTGCGCCGAATTGGCCAGGTAACGACATCGTCGTACCAGGCGACGGCACCGGACATCTCCTCCTGAATGACAACGTTTGGGGTCGATATGCCGAAATGAAGAGCAGCCACACCGGCGATCGGACCGAGCGGGTTGTGCGGCGCAAGGCCGATGCCTGCGGTTTCCGCCATGGCCGCGATCTTCTTTGTCTCGAGCAGACCGCCAGTGTGGCAAATATCCGGCTGGGCAATGTTGAAGGCGCGGGCTGCGATCGAGTGCGTGAATTCGCGGCGCCCGATCAGCCGTTCGCCGGACGCGATCGGCACGGCCGATCGCGCCGTGATATGCGCCAGTCCGGCAACATCTTCGGGCGGCACGGGCTCTTCCGCGAACATGATGCGGGCCGGCTCGATTGCCTTGAGGTAATCCATCGCCGCGTTAACCGATGCAGGGCGTCCGTGGAAATCAACCATGATGTCGATATCCGGGCCTACCGCCTCGCGAAGTGAGCCAACCATGTTGGCAACAGAATCGACTGCCTTCGCAGGAGACACGTAGTGGGTGTAGGGAATGCAGACGACCTTGACCGCATCGTAGCCTGCTTGCGTCACGATGCGTCCGCGTTCCACGATGGCATCCGCGGATCCGGTCTCATAGACCGCCTTCATGTCCCCGAGGCCGAGATGCGTATAGGTGCGCAGATAGTCGCGGACCCGACCGCCCAAAAGGCGCCAGACGGGGACGCCCAACGACTTGCCCAATATGTCCCAGAGCGCGATCTCGATGCCGCTGACGGCGGACATTCCCTCGACGCCAAGACGCCAAAAGCCGTGCCGCGTAAGTATCTGGTAGCACTGCTCCACATTGCGCGGATCTTGCCCGATGAGCAGGGCCTCAAGGTCCTGAAGCGCCCCAACGACGGCTCGGGTCTTCCATTCCAGCGTTGCCTCACCCCAGCCAAACAGCCCGGGCTCGTCGGTTTCGACGCGAACGAAGACCCAGTTGCGCATTTCCGCATTGCAGACGCGCGCCTTGATGGCCGTGATTTTCATTGGTCCTCCCAGACCTGCCGTCTTTTTTCGAGGCAATATGTATGATTTATTACGGATAATATGAACGAGTCAAGCGCAACATCGATGTGGACCAGCGCCTCGCCTCGACGTTCAGCGCAAATGCGCAACCATCATGTCCTCGCCACCCATCCAGCGCAGGCATCAGCAGCTCACTCAGCTTGCCTGATCAGTATTCGCTGACGTCGATGACAGCCTGGGCAAAGGCTTGCGGGGCTTCTTGAGGCAAGTTGTGGCCGATACCGCCGATGATGATCCGGTGCGTGTATCTGCCCGAGAATTTCTTGGCGTAGGAACTGCTGTCGGGATGGGGTGCACCATTGGCATCACCCTCAAGGGTAATGGTCGGCACTGTGATCACGGGAGCTTCGGCCAGCCGGTTTTCCAGAACGTCATATTCCGGCTCGCCATGTGCCAGGCCGAGCCTCCAGCGGTAATTGT
This sequence comes from Mesorhizobium sp. M0028, assembly GCF_040323855.1. Lineage (NCBI taxonomy): Bacteria > Pseudomonadati > Pseudomonadota > Alphaproteobacteria > Hyphomicrobiales > Phyllobacteriaceae > Mesorhizobium > Mesorhizobium sp. M0028. The sequence goes on along the minus strand of NZ_JAMYVG010000004.1, from coordinate 229,348 downwards.
GAATGACGATGCTGACGTGATCCGGGTTGTCCAGGGCTGCGGCGCTGCGCTGGAAGGTGTCATCGTCGAAATTCCACTGCGGCGAAGCGAGTTTCCAGATGAGTTTGGCGAAATCGCGCGTGTATTTCTCGTAGCCGGCGCGGCCGCGATCCGTGGCGAAGTAATACTGATACCACCATTGAAGCTCCACCTCCGGTGGCAGCGGCACCACGCCGACCTGCTGATTTCCGATTAGATAGCCGCTCACCGAGACGATCGCCTTGCAACGCTCCGGCCAGAGCGCGGCAACGACATTGGCCGTTCGGGCGCCCCAGTCGCAGCCGGCGATCGTGGCCTTTTCGATCCCCAGCGCATCCATCAGCGCGATCGCATCCGCGGCGAGCGCCGACTGCTGGCCATTGCGCATCGTCTCGTCCGACAAAAATCGCGTAGTGCCGTAGCCGCGCAGGTAGGGCACAATCACGCGGTACCCCTTTGCGGCAAGCAGGCGAGCGACGTCGGTGTAAGTGTGAATGTCATAAGGCCAGCCATGAAGCAGGATCACTGGGGCACCTTCGGCGGGCCCTAGCTCCGCATATCCGACGCTCAGCTTTCCGGCATTGACCTGGCTGAGCGAGCCGAATGATTTCTGCTTGGGTTGCATCGCGGATGCCTTCGCCTCGACCGTCCAAGTGGCTGCCGGTGCGTTCAAGCCGAGTTCGGTGGCGGCGAACGTCATTGCCGTTGCACCAACAATGCGTCGGCGGCGATGATCGACCGTCTCGGGAGCTTTATTCGCATTCATGATGAAGCCTCTATGATGACCAACAAGCGGGAGCGACCAGAACCCGCCGCCGTATCGGCCGACAGGAAATATTGCGCCTATTCCGACGGTGACTGCGACGAATCCAGGATTGTAACCGCTCGGCCAGGAGGCAGTGCGGCGAATTCTGACCGGATGCCGGTAAGGTCCAGCGTTTCCTCGATTTCCCTCCTGAGAAATTCGAGACGTAGGCCGTCCCCGCGCTTGGAAGCGGCTGGATGTAGCATCCGCAGAAACGGCAGCATGAGAATGACTCCTGATCTTTGTTGGGGTGAGAGGATATATTGCGTCTGATCTTATGCTCGGAGCCACCCTCGGCTTTTAGACGAGGCCCTCACGATCCATTGCGATGCGCACGGCCGGTCGCGCAGCCATTCGGGCGCGAAGCGCTTGCAAAGGCGCGGGAACAGGGACGTGGAAGCGGGCCGCCCAAAGCAGCATCACGAAAAGATAAAAATCCGCCACGCTGGGTTTGTCGCCGAACAGATAGTCGGTCTCGAGCCCGTCAGCGACGAACTCGAGTTGGCTCGTAATCGCCGCGCTCGCCTTGGCCTTTTCGGCATCGCTGCTTTGGTGCCACATCGGCTTGAAGCTTCGGTGTATTTCAGTTGAGACGTAGGCCAGCGCTTCGAGAACGCGGGTACGGCCCAACGGCCCCGCCACTCCCAGTGCCGGGTATTGTGACGCAATCCAGTCGAGGACTGCGATATTTTCCGTCAGCGCTTCGCCGCTATCCAGCACGAGGGCTGGAACATAGCCCTTGCGCGTGACGGTGGTGAAATCATCCCCGGAGCTCGTTCGTTTGGTTTTGAGGTTCACGCTTTCGCGCTCGAAGGAAACACCGGCCTCTTCCAATGCGATGTGATCCGCCAGGCTACAGGCGAGAGGGCTGTAGTAGAGTTTCACCGTTTTCCCTTTCTGACCCCGATTGAGTTCCGCAATTGGTCGTCGCCGGGCGAAAACCTGCCCAGCGCCACGCGAGACAACTGCTCCAAAAACTCGCACTTGGCGGGGACGACGACTACGACACCGACAGCTAGGCATGCCTGTGCCGAGGTATGATCGGGCTGAAGTTCGGGATCGCCGTGCGCAATGCCGGACGGTATCTCAGCTCAGTGGCCAACGGTTACCTGGAGGAATTCAGAACCTTCCATGACGGCGTCATCGCCAGCCCGGCCAGTCCTTCGCTCAGGAAATCATAAACGAAAGTATTGGACGCACGCGCCGTTGGCACGATGGCTCACACCCGGCCACGGCCGGCATATTCCGCGCGGCATGAGCAGACTGGAAGGCGAAAGCTGTGGCCTGCTTTTGCTCGATTGCCACCAACGCGATGACGCAGCTTCCAACATAGGAGTCGCCATCATGGCCGACCTTTCCGAAACCTCCACAGCCGAGCACACATTGCACGTCGAAGCGCCCGACGCGATCGAGGTCGACGTCTCCTCGCTGAGGCCAGGAACGTCGCTGATCGTCGACTGGCACGGCAATCCGGTGGTCGTGCGCAACCGCACTGAGCAAGAGATGAAGGACGGCCAGTCAGTCAGTCTCGCCGAGCTCAAGGATCCAATCGCCCGCAACGCCAACCTGCCGGTCGACGCGCCGGCAACCGACGCTAACCGAACTATGCCGGGCAAGGAAGCCTGGGTGGTGATGGTCCAGGTCTGCACCCATCTCGGCTGCATCCCGCATGGTCAGGAAGGCGACTTCGATGGCTGGTTCTGTCCGTGCCACGGTTCACAATACGACACCGCCGGCCGCATCCGCAAAGGTCCGGCACCCGAGAACATGGCGGTACCGGTGTTCCAGTTCGTTTCCGACACCAAGATCCGCATTGGTTGAGGCAGGGGGCATTTCGATGAGCGGCGACAAACACTCGACCTATACGCCCAAAACCAGAATCGCACGTTGGTTCGATGCCCGCCTGCCGCTGCCGCGGCTGGTGCACGACAGCTTCATCGTCTATCCGGTGCCGCGCAACCTGAACTATGCCTATACGTTCGGCGGCATTCTCACGATCATGCTGGTTTCACAGATCCTGACCGGCATCGTGCTGGCCATGCATTACGCTCCTGATACGGGACTGGCCTTCAATTCAGTCGAGGAGATCATGCGCGACGTGAATTCGGGCTGGTTGCTGCGCTATCTCCATTCCAACGGCGCGTCGTTCTTCTTCATTGCCGTCTACATCCACATCTGCCGCGGGCTCTACTATGGTTCCTACAAGGCGCCGCGTGAGCTGCTGTGGGTGCTCGGTTGCACCAATCTCCTGCTGATGATGGCGACGGCCTTCATGGGCTACGTGCTGCCTTGGGGACAGATGTCGTTCTGGGGCGCTACTGTCATCACCAACTTCTTCACGGCCGTCCCACTGATCGGCGACTGGCTCCAGCAGCTTTTGCTCGGCGGGTTCGCGGTCGACAATCCGACGCTGAACCGCTTCTTTGCGCTGCATTACCTGCTGCCATTTGTGCTTGCGGGCGTGGTGACCTTGCATATCTGGGCGCTTCACGTCGTCGGCCAGAACAATCCGACCGGCATCGAGGTCAAATCGAAAACCGATGTCGTGGACTTCACGCCCTATGCCACCGTCAAAGATGCCTTCGGCATCCTCGTGTTCCTGTTCTTCTTCGCCTATTTCGTCTTCTACCTGCCGAACTATCTCGGCCATCCCGACAACAACACGATCGCCAATCCGCTGAAGACGCCGGCCCACATCGTGCCGGAATGGTATTTCTTGCCGTTTTACGCGATCCTGCGGGCCATCACCTTCAATATCGGGCCGATCGATTCCAAGCTCGGCGGCGTGCTCGCGATGTTCGGCTCGATCGCGGTGCTGTTCCTGGTGCCGTGGCTCGACACCTCGAAGGTGCGCTCGGCGGTCTACCGCCCCTGGTACAGGGTGCTCTTCTGGCTGTTCGTTGCCAATGCCCTCTTTCTCGGCTGGCTCGGCTCCCGACCGGCGGAAGGCGCCTACGTCGTCATGTCCCAACTGGCGACGCTTTACTATTTTGCGTTCTTCGTCATCGCCATGCCGGTGCTCGGGCTGATCGAAAAGCCGCGACGGCTGCCGAATTCGATCACCGAAGCAGTTCTCGAAAAAGACAAGGCCAGCGGCCGAGGCCCGATCGCCGGGCCGGAGGCCAAACATTGAACTGTGAATGGCGGTGATCGTTCATGAACTGGTGGAACTCTCCTCTGGTCTACATCGTGTTGCTCGGCCTCGCCGGGATCGTCGTTTGGACCCTCATCCCCAGACGCTTCGCCAATGCGAAGCTGGTCGTCCAACTCAGCTTTTTCCTCGCGATGTCGGCCATGGTTCTCGACCTGCGCGTCGTGCCATACGAGGCCGCAGGGGACAACGAGACAACCGGAGGAGCGATCCTCATGGGCTCGGTCAAGCTGCTCTGGTGGGTTCACCTTGCCTGGGCGCTAATCGGATTTGTCCGTATCTATCTCGTTTTTGAGCGAAAGCCGCGCGAGGCACGTCTCCTGCAGGACGTCGTGGTCGGTATCGTCTATGCTGGAATGTTCCTGTCGATCCTGGCGTTCGTCTTTGCGGTGCCGGTCGGAACGCTCATTGCCACGTCCGGCGTGTTTGCCGTCATCCTGGGACTGGCGCTCCAGAATACGCTCGGTGACGTATTTTCGGGGATCGCGCTTAACCTCGGCCGCCCTTACGTACTTGGAAACTGGATCATTCTGAGCGACGGAACCGAAGGCCGCGTTGTCGAGACCAACTGGCGGTCGACCCAACTCCTGACCCCGACCCACAATGTCGTCGCGCTTCCGAACAGCCTTCTCGCCAAGATCGGGGTAACAAATCTAAGCGGTCCGGACGAGAGCCATGGACTTGCCGTAACCGTCAAGATGGCGCCAACGAAGACGCCGGCGATCATCGTAGACCTCATGCGCACCGTCTTGCTGAGCTGCAATTCAATCCTCCAGGACCCTTCGCCTTTGGTCACAATCAGAAGCCTGGATGCGGCAGCTATCGAGATCGAGTTGTTTTTTCGCGTCGCAAATCTTGACCAGCGAAGTGCCGCTCGGAACGAAATCTTCGATCTCATTTATCGCCATTCAAAGTCGACCGGCATGCTGCTGGCGGAGCCACTTTCGGCTTCGATTGCCATGACCAACCGGCTGAGCGACGAGAAGGCAGCCTCCCAAAGCTTCACCCCGATCGAACTCATCAGGTCCATACCGGTATTCTCGGCGCTAACGGATACCGAGCAGGAGTCGCTCGCCGCAGCGGCCTCGGTTCGCACCTACCATAAGGGCGAGATCATCGCACGACGGGGAGAGATGCTGCCGTCGCTCATGATCGTACGGACGGGAGTTATCGTCCGGCAAATTGGCGAGGACGATGCTCACCTGCAGGAGATCGGCCGGCTTGCACCCGGCGATTTCTTCGGCGAGACCGGCTTGCTCGCCGGCATTGGCGAGATGTCGAGTTTGCGGGCAATGACCCCCGTCGAGGTTTACGAGATAGACCAGGAAAGCTTTGCGCCGCTGCTGCACGAAAGGCCCGAAATGGCTGAAGATCTTGCGGCGATCCTGTCGAAGAGGGTGTCGGCTCTTAATGAAAGCGGCATCGCCGGACAGAACCACGCGAGCTCCAAATTCGCGCTCCTCAAAGCCATTCAGACAGTCTTTCGCGCCGCTCCGTTCAAGCGCGTTCGAGCACCTGGCTGACAAGGCATGCAGAAGGACAGAGATCCATGACCATCCGCCAAAGCGATATCACAGGCATCGATACAATCATCCAGCCGGCTATCCGTGATTTTGCCGACGGACTGAAGATAAGGCGCGTATTGCCCTCCTCGAATCGCCTGATGATCGGGCCCTTCATCCTGTTCGACCATTTCGGCCCCGCTATATTCGACGCAGGTCACGGTTTCGATATGGGACCGCATCCGCATATCGGCGTTGCGGCCGTGACCTACCTGATCGACGGCGAGATCGTCCACCGCGACAATTTCGGTAAAGTGCAGACCATCCGTCCTGGCGAGGTCAACTGGATGACGGCCGGGTCGGGCATCGTCCATTCCGAGCGCACGCCACCGGAAGTCCGGGCGTCGGGAAGCAATCTCTTCGGCGCTCAGGCTTGGATCGCCCTCCCCTCCCGCTATGAAGAAATTGCCGCCGACGTCGCACATTTTGGCGCTCCCGAAATACCCAGGATCTGTGCCGACGGCGTCGAGCTTACGTTGATCGCCGGCGCGTCTGACGGGTTGGTCTCGCCGGTAAGGACGTTCTCCGACATGGTCTATGCCGAAATTGTGCTCACGAGCGGTGCGCGATACCAGGTGAAACCCGAACACCGTGAGCGTGCAATCTACATCGTCGCCGGTGAGGTTGGAATTGTCGGCCAGTTCGGGACGTTTCATGAGGCCGAATTGATAGCTCTGGCGCCCGGCGCTGAGATTGTGCTCCAGGCGCCTGCCTTCCATGCGGCGAGGCTGATGCTGATAGGAGGCGAGCCCTTTTCCGAGCCACGTCATATCTATTGGAACTTCGTCTCCTCTTCAGCCGAACGGATCGAGCAGGCAAAGGCGGATTGGCGCGAACGCCGCTTCTCCGGCGTGCCGGGAGACCACGAGTTCATGCCTCTGCCAGATCGCAGCGTGTGAGGGATAAGGCAGCGGATGGTGACCTCAGCGCCGCGACAGCTTTACGCCGGTGGCGTAGGCAGACCACTACGATATCAAGTAGAGATCGTTCATCGTTTCCTCGTCGAGCAAACCGTCGAACCAGACGTCGAAGATTGTCTCGAGCAGGAACTCGTCGTTGCTTGCTTCGGAAAACAGCGTGAGGGACGCGTGCAACTTCTTCGCATCAACCTCACCGAAGACAGCGCGAGCGCTTAGGCCGGAGAGCCGCTGCAGTGTGCCAACACATTCCCGATAACGGCCTCCTAGGATCGGAAATGAGAGATAAGCGCTGGCTTCGTCGAGCGATGTGATTGAATATGGCTCAGGCGCAGTACCGCTTCGCCTGGTGGCCAACCTTGGGAAGATGAACTCCATATAGGGAGTGCACATCATTCCTTGACGGAGAATAGCCAGCGCGTCGTCGTAGACCGGATCCTGTGCGCTGACGAACCTCTGCAAATCATACTCGTCGTGCATTAGGATAGATCCCTGGGAAACCCTCAACATTCGTGCCCTGACTAGCCGTCGACGACATCTGCATAGTCCGGGTGCTTGGCGAAAAAGCGGCTCATGAAGGGACATTTCAAGATCGCTTTACGGCCGGTTTTGCGGAGCAGCTCGAAGGTGCCCTGCGCCAATCGCGACGCGATCCCTTGTCCGGAAAATTCCGACGGGACTTCGGTGTGTATCAGCGCGACCTTCCCGCCCTCGAGCCGATAGTAGGCCGCCGCAAACATATCGCCGGCGATCGGCAGCTCGAAACGGTCCTGTTCGACGTTTTCAACGACTTGTGCATCCATCTTTATCTCTCGATTGTATGTCACGTTTGTCACCGGAGGGAGATTGGCCGGCCGCTATCGCACCGCAGGCAACCGCAGAGTGACGGTCGTGCCTGCCCCAAGTGTGCTCTGAATATCGATGCTTCCGCCTGACTGCTCGGCAAAGCGCTTCACCATCGGCAAACCGACGCCGCCGAGGCCTTCGCTTTTGGTGGTGAAGAACGGATCGAAGGCGCAGACCATCGTCTCGCTGGTCATCCCGATACCGCTGTCCGCGACACGGATATCTACCTGACCGGCGGTAGAGCTTTCAGAGGCCAAGCCGGCATCGATCGAGATGAAGCCGCCGTCAGGCATTGCATCGCGCGCGTTGAACAGAAGATTCAGAACCGCATTTTGCAATCCAAGGCGATCGCATCTCACCAAAGGCAGGTCCGATCCAACCCGAAGCTCAAGACCGAAATTGGCATCCAAGGCGCTCCGCACGAGGGTTTCGATCTCAGCCAGGCAAGCACCTACGTTTGTGTATTCGATTTCCGCGGGGCTCTCTCGGGCCAGGCTGATGGTTTGCCGGACAAGGCCACCAGCCCGTTCCAAAGCCGTTTTGGCGCCGGCAACTACAGGCCCAAGCGCCGGAGCCGCTTGGATGCTCGGATCGCGGGCCAGGTGGTTCAACGCCGACGAGGCGACCTGAATGAGATTGCCCAGGTCATGGACGATGCCGGCCGTCGACATTTGCACGGACATACCACTTCCAGGACCATCGGATGGGCTGTCGAAGACATCTTCTTTTATGTCCGGACGAAACATTTCATTACCCCGTTGGCTCAGCCGACACCTATTTGCTTCAATACACTATAATTTATGGTATTTATTATCCATTATGTCTAAGAAGACTCCGATACATACTTCTGTATATCCAAACGCGAGACCATGATCTATTGATAGCCGATCCCGCTGATGTAGTTGGCAAGCAGCCGTTCCTGCAGTTCCTCTTGTTTGAAGAGCGCCTTCATCGCATCACGGATATCGAGGACGCCTAGCGGTTTCGAGTCAGCCCCGAGCACCGGCACATTCTGCAGGCCTTGCGCGGCCATGGTCTGCCAGACTGAATGAAGATCATCATCGGGACCACAAGACACGATGGACCGGCTCATCAATGCCGCAATCGGCGCTTCTGTTGGCCCTGAATTCGCTAGATGGCGGACAAGGTCGGACTTGCTCAGCACGCCTGCCGCCTCCCCACTGCCGTGGCACACCACGACCAGGCCTATTGCGGGCCTGGAAAGTGAGAGTGCTGCACTGCGGAGTGGAGCGTCGACGTCGATCACCATGAGACGGGCCGATATTACTGGATGCAGACTGTCAATGCGCATGACGCCCTCCTGAGAGCGCCTCGCGGCCGCGGCCGGGAGGCTGGGATCGGTTCCAGGGTTTGGTCGCCGAGGTCGGCGCCTTTGCCTGGCCGGTCAGAATGGCGCGAAAACAAGCGCCATTCTGACCCATTCCAAAGATTAGCTTAGCGCTGCTTTGCTCAGGCCAAACTTCGCATCCCCCGAGCCCGGGACCGGTTTGAAGCCGATGTTCAGACGGTTCCAAGAATTGACCGCCATGACGACGAAGGTCAGATCGGAGATTTCCTTCTCGGAAAGCTGCGACCTGACCCGATCGTAGACCTCGTCCGGGACACCCTGCTCGGGCAGCTTGGTCAAGACTTCCGTCCATGCCAAGGCTGCACGCTCGCGAGGAACGAACAGGGTCGAATCCCGCCAGGCTGCCAGGTGGTAAAGGCGCAGTTCGCGCTCGCCATGAATCTTCGCCTGTTTGACGTGCATATCAAGGCAGAAGGTGCACCCGTTCAGTTGCGCGGCTCGGACGGCAACAAGGTCGCGGATCGGTTCTTCGATCGACCCCTCTCGCGTCGCACCAAGAAATTCAATAAATTTCTTCAGAAGTTCCGGCGACTGCTCCGCATAACTCGCGCGTTGGGCGACGGCTTTTCCTTTCGGAGCGACCGGTGACGCTGCAATATTCATTACTTATCTCCTTGAGGTGTTTGCAATCCATTGCAGCGTAAGGATGACCGGTGAGCCAAACTGTTGCTATCGTGCCGATGATATGTATTGCCATTCGATCGGTTTGGGGCGCCTAAACCGAAGTATAGGAAGCGGTGGAAATTGGCACCCTGAACGCTGCCCTCGGCAATTCGCTTTGCCGCAGGCATGCGACAGGTGCGCGGCGTTTGGGTCACTTGAAGGGCGAGGCTGAACCGACCGGTGTCGATAGAACCTGGATCGAAACTGCGCTCACTCTTCGAAGGGAGCGTTCATCACAAGATCAACTGCCGAAGTCGCCTTGTAGCCGGAAACAAAGCGCTCGCCGAAGTCCCGGGCAAAGTTGTCGTAGGTGGTTTCCGGCCTGACCTCGGCGATATGGCAAAAGCATCGGGCCATCCGTCGCTTCATTTGGAGGCGTGGAAACTCACCGATGATCTTTGCAATCTCGGCTGACGAAACGAGGCTGTATTGCAAGCCGACGACATCGAGGCAGATGCCGGCTGTGCAAAGCGCCACCTCAGCCTCCTTGTAGAGGCCGATCGACGGCGTCGAGTTGAGGGCGATGCTGTCCCAGATCAATTGGGCGCGCCGCTCGTCGAAGCCGCCTTCCCGAACGAAGGTGCGGGCGAGATCGGCGCCTTCCACTTCGAAACGGCGCGGCCCGGCGAAGTCCTCATTGAGCGTGACGTCATGCAACAGAGTTGCAACGGCAACAACCTCCGCGTCGTGCTGGATATTCTGAATCTGTCCGATCCGGGCCGCGAAAAGCCAGGATCGGACCACGTGGTTGAACAAGTAAGGTTCACATCGCTCGCGAGCATGTTCGATCGCTCGGCCGACAAGCGGTGTATCGGGGACCGAAATCCCCGCAAGTGTGCGGCTGGCGATCGAATTCATGTCACTGACCGTCCCTTCGCATATGCCCCGATGGTCCGGAGGGCCACGATTTCATTTCGCGTTCGTCGTCAGTTCCGTCTCGCTGGTGTCGACGACGAAAATAGCAAGCAGACGAGCGCCTTCCGTCTTGCTGGCGTTTTCGCTGACGGCATGACGGTCGCCCGGGAATTCCGAGAAACTCTCGCCGGCGCTATAAGTCTTCACCGGCCCATCGTTGACCTGGCTTCGGATCGCTCCCTCCAGGACCGTGGCATAGATGAACGCGGATTTGGGATGGGTATGGGCCGGCGACGTACCCCCCGGCGCGTACTCGACGAGCACGGCTTTCATGCTCTTGCCGGGCACGTTTGGAAGGGCCTGGTCGTAGACAAGCTTCACACTGGCGGCGTCATTGGCCATTGCTGCGGTGACGGAAGCGGCGGTGAGCGCGGCGCAGAGAAGTGTTTTGATCATGTCTGGTCTCCTTGTTGTGCGAATGGTGGACTATCCGATGATTACTTATTTCGGTGGTGTGTATCGGCTGAGCCAATCATCGAAACGCACGGCGCCGATGCGCGCGTTCTCGCCGGGCACCAGCGTTCGATCGTCGATTGCCACCTGGCCGTAGTAGAGCGCGCCGGGATCCGGGACGACTTTGCGCGGGTCGTTGGTGGCCTTCAGGAAGCGCTCGACAAGTTCGCTCATGCGAACGCGCTCCGGGCCGGCAATTTCGATCATGCCGTTCAACGGCGCGGCAAGCGCGACGTCCGCCATCGCATCGGCAACATTATCAGCCGCCATGGGTTGGAAGTAGGCCGGTGACATATGAATGGTATCTCCGACAGCGCCCGTGTTTGCGATGGCGGCGGTGAATTCGAAGAACTGCGTGGCGTGAACGATCGTGTAGGGAATTCCGGACTCCCTGATCAGCTTTTCCTGAAGCAACTTGCCGCGGAAATAGCCCATGCCCTGCAGCCGGTCGGTACCGACGACCGACAGCGCCACGTGATGACGGACACCGGCAGCCGTTTCGGCGGCAAAAAGATTACGCCCGGATGCCTCGAAGAACTCCAGGGCAGCCTTTTCCTCGAACGACGGCGAGTTCGCGAGGTCGACGACGACCTGCGCACCGGAAAGCGCGGCGGCCAGACCCTCTCCCGTAACGGTGTTGACGCCCGAATTCGGCGACGCCGCAAGCACGTCGTGTCCTTTGTTTCGCAGTCTCTCCACGGTCTTTGAACCGATCAGCCCGGTTCCGCCTATGACGACGATCTTCATGTCTAGTCTCCTGGTGTTGCGTGTCTATTTTCGTTGCTCGATCGGATGCTGGGCGTTTCCGGCCTGCTACTGACTGACCGATGCAGCAGCATCCTCGATGAGTGACGTGACCTCGTCGGGATGCGAGACCATGAGCGCGTGGGACGCGCCCTCGATGACGACGGTCTTTACCGCGTGCGCACGCTTGGCCATGAAACTCATGACGGCTGCCGGGATGTTCCGGTCATCTGAGCCGTAGATCATGTAGGACGGCAGCGTCTTCCATGAGGCGACGCCCGAGGCTTCAGCCAGAGCTGCCTGCGCAACAGGGCGTTGAGTGGCAGCCATCAGCAAGGTCTGCTCTTCCGGAACGTCGGCGGCGAACTGGGCGCGGAACTTGGCCGGCTGGATGAAGAGGTCTTGTCCGCCGTCCGGCAACGCGACTGGAGCAAGCGCGCTACCCAAGGTGCTGCCGGGAAACATGCTGGACAATGTAAGGCTCGATTCGCCGGTATCCGGCGCGAATCCCGCCACGTAGACCAAGGCCTTCACATTGGGATTGCCATTGGCGGCCTCGGTGATGACAGGCCCGCCGTAGGAATGCCCCACCAGCACGACCGGCCCGGAAACCGACCGGACGATGGCTGAGACTGCTTTCGCATCGCTGGCAACGCTGCGGAGCGGATTGGCTGCGGCTATCGCTACATAACCGTCTTTGCTGAGTTTCGTGATGACTGCGTCCCAACTCGACGATTCCGCGAAGGCGCCGTGCACCAGTACGATCGTCGGCTTGGGCTGAGAATTCGCGGCCTGCGCCATCCCGCCGCCCGACGCGGCAAGCGCCGCAGTGAGCGCCAGGACTCGAGTTATGTTTCGCATTTGCTTTCTCCCGTGTGGCCTGTGGTGACCAATGCTCAGGAGAATGCGCCGATGCGGCCCGCCAACCTATTGTGCGGAAGGGTCTGTCATACAATGCCAAGGTGCAGGGTAGGTCACCAGGGAGATCAGGTGCCTTGCAGCATGATTGAGGTATCTATGCCGAGTGTGCACTGTCGGCAGCCGTCTGAGCAGACACTGAGGGCGCGCGCGGCCGGAGAGTGTTTGCAAGACGCCGCTGCCGCCGTGGCGAGAACCTGGCGCGGTCGATCCGTTGAGCGCTGGTGAGCCGGCCGGATCGAACACGGCGGCAAAGCCTCCTCTCGTCAACGACATAGTTCCTGGCCTTCGGCCCGCATCGCCCAATGCCTTGGTATGGGTCAAACCGCCGGACCGTCTGATCGTGTCGCTGGGTCACGACATTTATATTTGTATGGGTGAATACCATCCAAGCTATTAATGGAGTTACTGAAATGAAAATGACAGTCCTTGCTGCCGTCGCGCTTGTTATTACAGCAGGAAGCGCCATTGCCGGAAGCGACCACTATGGATCAAACGGAGCCCAGCAGCCTGCGACTGCGTCTGACAACATGTATACATCCTCGATCAGAAAAATGAACAGCGATACCGGGGTGCCGAAAACCGTACGCAAGCCGACTGTTCCCAACGATGAATATGGCCAGGGCATCTGGGGTCACTGATCCCGACCTACAGAAAATTGAAGGACCGGGGCGAGACCTCGGTCCTTCAGCCCTATCGGCGAGCCGACTTCTCTCTTGCGCGTCGATCCCTGCAATGCGACTTGCCGCTTACAATTTGCACCACGTCGGCGAAACGTCTCGCCTCCGACCTATTTGGAGGGATTCGTGCGGCAGCTTCCCGGAAAATCGTCGTGAGGAAGACCGATTGCTCAGGCATTATTCGGCCGTCTATTGGCGCGACGACTTCGCAGTCGTGGCTCAGAGCACTGCCATCCCGCCGTCGACCCGCAGATTGATGCCCGTGACGAAACTGCTCGCGTCCGAGGCAAGGAACAGGGCGGCTTTTGCCAGCTCTTCCGGCTGCCCCATCCGGCCCAAGGGTATTGCCTCAGCCATCGCCTTTTCAAACAGCCCGCGCTGCTCAAACGGTATGCCTAGCTTATCGAGAATAGCCGTATCCACCGGACCTGGGCTAAGCACGTTGACCCGGATACCGCGAGACTTCAGTTCGATCGCCCAAGCGCGCGCAAAGGCATTTATGGCCGCCTTGGAGCCCGCGTAAACAGCATGACCGTCCAGAACCTTCTCGCTGGCCAGCGAGCCTGTGAGGATGATTGCGCCGCCGTTCCGCATGATCGGAATCAGCTTCTGGACGCCGAAGAAGACGCCTCGCGTGTTGACGGCAAATTGCGCATCATATTCTGCCTCGGAGACGTCGGCCGAGTGGGTGATGGTGTTTACGCCGGCGTTCGCCATATAGATGTCGAGCGCCCCGAACCTCTGGAGGATCTGCTGCGCCACCTCATCATGGTGCGCCACGTCGGCCACATTTCCCTGAATGCCCAGCGCGCCTGCCCCGATCTGCGCGACCGCTTCCTCGACCGCCTGCCGCCGGCGGCCGGTAATGACGACTTGCGCGCCCTCGGCGGCAAAGATTTTTGCAGCCGATAGTCCGATCCCGCTGTTTCCGCCGGTGACCACCGCGATCTTGCCTGAGAGTGCGCCCATGTCGTTCCTGCCTTCGAAAAATTGTGCCGGTGCTGCTGCGATAGTCGCAACCGCTGGCCAAGAAAATTTCACGCCGAATTGAGACCGCCAAAATGAGCGGCAATCGCAAACGGCTACCGATTGATAAACTCGCGGCGCTTAGCCAGTTTGACGTCTTGGAGAGCGCAGTGGCCTTCAAGGCAGAACAAGCGCGCGGCGGCGACCCCCGACAGCGCGACGTAGTGTCGAACACCGGCGATCGCCTCCGCGCTGCACAGGCGCGGTTGCCCGAATGGCAGCCGTGTCGCAGCACATGTTTCGCGCCTTTGCCAGCGCTCCAGCTCGATGGCGCAGTGGTTCGGTTCCACAATCCGGGACATGAGCCGGCAGAACCAGCATTCAGGCCACCGCTCGGCTATGCGAGCGCACAAGGTTTGACCTGGCGCGCCACCCGAAATGCGGTTCAGGGCGCGCGAAATATTGCCAAAGGTGGTCATCGGCGGCTCCAAGGAATTGCGGAAAACATGCGGTCGTGACTGAGGCTTGCTATCCTTTGATGAAGGCGAGCAGGTCAGCATTGACCTGATCCTGGTGCGTGGCCGTAATCCCGTGGGGTGCGCCGGGGTAATAGATATCCTTTGCGCCTTTGATCAGTCGGGCCGACTTGACTGCCGAGTCCTTGACGGGGACGATCTGGTCGTCCTTGCCATGCAGGACCAAGGTTGGCACATCGAACTTCTTGAGATCCTCGGTGAAGTCGGTCTCGGAGAACGCCTTGACGCTTTCGTACGCGTTCACGAGACCCGCCTGCATGCTCCAGAGCCAGAACTGATCCAGAATCCCCTGGGAAACCTTGGCGCCTGGCCTGTTCGCGCCGTAAAACAACGGTGCGAGGTCCCGGTAGTACTGCGAACGATCCTTGACGAGGCCAGCCCTTATGCCGTCGAATACCTCGATCGGCAGGCCTTCCGGATTGGCCGGCGTCTTCACCATGATCGGCGGAACAGCGGCGATAAGAACAGCCTTGGCCACCCGCTTCGTCCCGTGCCGTCCGATATAGCGAGCAACCTCGCCTCCTCCGGTGGAATGTCCGACCAGCGTGGCGTCCCGGAGATCCAGCGCCTCGATCACGGCTGCAAGATCGTCCGCATAGCCATTCATGTCGTTGCCGGACGTGGCCTGGCTCGATCGCCCATGGCCGCGCCGGTCATGCGCAACCACGCGGAAGCCGTTATGGGCAAGAAAGAGCATCTGGCTGTCCCAGGCGTCGGAATTCAGCGGCCATCCGTGCGAAAATGTGACGACAGGACCCTTACCCCAGTCCTTGTAGTAGATTTCGGTGCCGTCCTTGGTCGTGATGGTGCTCATCGTCTTGGTTCCTTTGGTTGAGGGGGAAGAGGGAAGGTTTTGTTTTCGGCTCGCGGCCGAAGCAGCGCGGGGCAGTCCGGCGGCAACGGTGGCGATCAGGCCGGCCAACAAGACATCGCGGCGAGATCCGCCGACGGAGAAAAGTCCGTCGTTGTTCATCATGTCCATCCATGTGCTTTGAACATCCTGCTCACCATCACGACCGTCGAATCGGCCCGTGCGGTCGCGGTCGGGGAGGAACGAGCGAGGAGCGGTAGAAACGCGACGGTCGTGATGGCTTGCGAGGAACAGGATGCACCGATCCGGGCCGCGAACCTATTCTACGGAAGCATCTGTCATACGATGCCAAGGTGCAGGGCAGGCACGCCGAGGATTGGGGACGGGCCGAGGCAAGCTCTTATAGACATACGTCAATTTAGGCTTGGGTAGCGGCGCGGGACCGACGCGGCATGGCCGGCGTCAGTTGCTGTGCATGAAATGTTGCGAGTTTGTCGGTCAGACCGGCGCCGCAAAAGAGCGCCGCTCAGAGGTAGCGATGTTGGCGCGGGCCTGGCCGCAAAACACCCAATAGGACCACCGATGTACATCAGGACCACCCGCAGCAGCAGGAGCGTGCCGACGGGCAGGAAGGCCTTCGCGCGCTGAAGAAGCAAATTTCCCACAGCCTGAAATGGCCGGGCGCGCTGGGCAATCCTATTGGATGGGGCATGGATCGGCTTGTGCCAATTCTAGACCTCGCGCATCGGCGCGGGCAGCGTTTCCCACGCCCGGATCAGTTCACCGATGGAAGCGGCTTCCATCTTGCGCATGACATTGCCGCGGTGAAGCTTGACGGTCACTTCACTGATGCCGAGGTCGAAGGCGACCTGCTTGTTGAGGCGCCCGCGCGCCACTTCACGCAGGACCTCGCGCTCGCGCGGCGTCAGCGTCTCGACGCGCTCGATGTTGCGCTTGACGATCACGGCATCCGCCCGCCGTTTGGCGTCCACCGCAATGCCCGCGATCACGGCGTCAAGCAGCGTCTGATCCCGCACCGGTTTCGTCAGAAAGTCCACGGCGCCGGCCTTCATCGCCTGGACAGTCATCGGGATGTCGCCATGCCCGGTCAGGAAGATGATTGGTTTGGGGTTGCCGTTTTTCGCAAGATGGTGCTGCAGATCGAGACCGCTCGTCCCTGGCATGCGCACGTCGAGGATCAAACAGCCGGGGCTCTCCAACACGTCGGCGTCAAGCAATTCACGGGTCGAGGTAAAGCACACCGGCAGAAAACCCGCCGACAGGATCAATTCAGACAGCGCCTCCCGAACAGAGGCATCATCATCGACAATAATGACCAGCGGCTGCTCGGCTTCAGCCCTCCGCTGCTGTGATGACGGCGTCGATCTCCGTAAGGGCAATTGGTCAACTCTCATGTTTAGCCTCCGTTTCTGGGTTGCGTAAGGCGTCGCCGATCGCCGCAAGCAGTGCCTGGCCATCGAACGGCTTGCGGAAAAGCCTGCCAATGCCCTTGGCGCGGTGCTGATCCACTATCTCGTGGCGGCCGGTGATCAGGAACACGGGCAGATCCGGACGCGCCTTCTTGACCAAGTCGCGAAGTTCAAAGCCGTCCATGCCGGGCATCCCGATGTCGGTGATAAGCATGTCCAATCCAGACAGGCCGCTGACCAGCAACGACCTCGCCGACGAGAAGCTGCGGGCCACATAGCCGGCGGACTCCAAGAGGTCCTCCAGCGACTCGAGCAGTCTTGGGTCATCGTCGACGATCGCCACGACAGGCCTCCGCTTGCTCACCCTCAGCTCCCCCCTGCCCGGCGCGAGTGCGTGATCGGTATTCCCAATCGCTCGGCGATGCGCACGAGGTCGGCGAGCGACGCCGCGACCATCTTCTGCATGACGTTCCTTCTATGAATTTCCAGCGTAACTTCGCTGATCCCCAGCTCAGCGGCCGCCTGCTTGTTGAGCAGGCCGCTGACCACCAGCGGCAGCACCTCACGTTCGCGCGGCGTCAGTTCGAGATAACGTTGCTTCAACACGCCCAGCTCGGCGCGCTCCGATCGCTGTGCCCGATCCTGGGCAATCGCTGCATGGATTGCGGCCATGAGGTCTGCATCGCTGAAGGGCTTAGTCAGGAAATCCACGGCGCCGTGCTTGATCGCACGCACGGAGGACGGGATATCGCCATGTCCTGTCAGGAAAACGATCGGCGGATGATCGCCCTCGGCAATCTGCCGCTGCAGATCGAGGCCGTTGATATCCGGCAACTCGATATCGAGGATGAGGCAGGCAGGGACGTCCGGCTTGTCAGCGCGGATATAATCGCCCGCCGATCCGAACGCTACGGCACGCATGCCGTGCGCAGCCAGCAGCTCACTGAGCGCCTCCCGGATGCGTTCATCGTCATCTACGATGAAGACAATTTGGCCGTCCGTCGTCATGACGCCGCTTTCGCTTCAATCGGCAACGTGAAGATAAACGTCGCTCCACGTGGTTCGTTCTTCTCGACCCATAAACGCCCGCTGTGCGACTCGATGATCGAACGGCAGATCGCCAGTCCCATGCCCATCCCTTGCTCTTTCGTGGTAAAGAACGGTTCGAATATCCGGTCGGGAAACTCGACGCCCCGGCCGTGATCGCTGACTTCGGTCTGGACAACATCCCCGATATGGCGCACGCGGATTTTGATAACTCCGTCGTCCGCACCAGAGTCCATCGCCTCCATGCCGTTGCGGATGAGATTGACCAGAACCTGCTGGATTTGGACGCGATCGAACGCGACTAGCGGAATGTCGCTTCCGATATCAACGCTGATGCGAACGCCCCGCCGCATCGCTTCCTCGGTCACGAGGTCGCGTGCCTCTGCGATGACACTGCTGAGCGTCGCATTGGTTCTCGTCTCGGTGGATTGCTTGAACAGCGCGCGAATGCGGCCGACGACGTCCGCCGCCGAGTTGGCGTCCCGGATAATGCGCTCGGCCGTAATCTTCGCGCGTTCGACGTTCGGCGGTGCTGCGGACAGCCAACGGTGGCATGCATGGGAGTTGGCGACGATCGCAGCCAGCGGCTGATTCACCTCGTGGGCGATCGAAGCCGAAAGCTCGGCGAGACTTGCAGCCTGAGCCGCTTGCGCGAGTTTGTCGGACGCTTGTCGCAGCGCTTCCTGGGCGCGCACCTCTTCGTCGATGTCGAGGGAAACCCCGTACCATTGCACAACCGCCCCGTCCTCATCACGCCGCGGCTCCACCCTGCACTCCGCCCAGCGATAGCCATCTGTTTCGCGCCAGCGAAACCGCATCGCGGAACCGCCGCCTGTTTCGAAACAATTCAGCAACGTGCTCAGCACCTCGGGAGCATCTTCGGGATGAACCAGTTCTTGCAGCAATTCCTCGATGCGCGGCTCTCCGAGTGCTTCGAAATCAGCGATCACGGAGCGGAAATGGTCCTGGTACCGCTTGTTGAAGTAGACCGGCCCGCCGGTCGGCACCGCGCTCCAGATGCGGACCGGCACAGCGTCGATCATCTGCTGAAGCTGCAATTCGCTCCGCCGCAGGGCCTCTTCAGCTTGCATTTGATCGTCTATGTCGTGACAGAGGCCGTACCACTGGACGATGCGGCCAGTGTGATCGCGCATCGGCTCCGCCCGGCTCGACATCCAATGATAGACGCCATCGGCGCGGCGCAAGCGATACCTCATGGAGAAGCGCTCGCCGGTGGCGAGGCAGTGACTGAGCGTATCGCCGAATGCTGCTGCGCCGTCCGGATGGACGCCGGCCTTTATCATCGCCGCCAGCCGGCTGATGCCCGGTTTGTCCAAATCCGTTACGTCCAGGCCGAGAAAGTCGACCATGCGCTTGTTGAAAAAGGTCGGATCGCCATCGGGCCTCAGGCGCCAAACGTGGCTCGGAACCATGTCGACAAGCTGCGAGAGCTCCCGCTCCCGGTCGCCCAATGCCTCAAGGCTTTCACGCAAAGTGAGCACCGCCGCCTGATGCTGCCGGGATATGGCGGCCACGACGAGCGCCGAAAATGCCGAGATGGCCAGAAAAAGCTGCAGCATGATCTGGTTGTGCTTCTGGGACTCGGGATCGCCGGCAAATTGGCTGGCGCCGGATATCGTGAATACCGCCGTGATCAGAGCGAGAACGGTCAATGCTACGGCGGCGCCTCTGAACTCAAAGCGCACTGCGGCCCAAAGAAGAGGCGGCATGATGATGTAGGCGAAGGGCAGATAGCCGCTCAAGGAAAGGGCGGCGATACCAAGAAAGATCAGCCCCAGGACGCAAGCTTCCATCCACCGCGCTGCTGAGAGCTGCGCCTTGCCGCGCCAGTTCTGGAACACGACCAGCGCCAGTGGCGCTACGATCAGGACTCCCGTCGCGTCTCCGATCCACCACAGCGGCCAAGCCGTCGCAAAGGTTTGCGATTGTATGCCAAACCACGCAAGCGCCGCACTTCCCACCGTCGCGCTTGCGACTGGCGCAATTCCAGCGGCCAGTACGACGAATGCGAGAACGTCGCGCAAGGTTTCCAGCCGAACTGGGCGCTTGCAGGTCTGGTTCACGAGCCATGCGCCGGCCACCGCTTCAAGAGCGTTGCCGGCAAAGATCAGGAAGGCCGCGGGCAGCGGAGTGTGGAACCACAAGAAGTTGCTGAACAGTTCGGCCAGACAGGCCCCCAGCACCCACCACGGCCAGCTATACCTGGAGGCGAAGACAAGCGTAGCGATGAACAGTCCGCTCGGAGGCCAAATGGAAATCCCTGTTCCAGGTATGATTGCGAGCGACTGGGCGAAGCCGCAGCCCAGGACATAGACCGTAATAAAAAGCCCCAGATGCAAGAATTGGGGACGGTGCGACCAGACGCGCGATAACCTGCCTCTTTCAAGATCGCTGATCATGTTGCCGCGAATCAGGCCTGGTTCACTCGTCGCCAAAGATCGGCCACTTCCTTGCAATCCCGGTCCGGATCGGTCGAAGTCATGCTTTAACGCGCCCGTTGCGTTGGAATCGGTCTCGCCAAGTGAGTTGGGCGCTGTCGTCATCGGGTGCCCCTGACGGACAAACAAACTCTGGAGATTGTCGGCGCTTCGTATAGCACTTGCTCTTGGTAGCTGGATCTGGGCTGACGGACTCACACCGTCACCCTAATCCCGCCACGCCCCAACCGCACCTCATGGAAATCCATGCATTGCGCGGGGGCAGCGACGCCCTTCACCGAAAGGAGAATAAACCAAGCGTTTGCTGAGCGCCGCCGGATACGTTCAGCATCGTCCAAGATGAGGACGATTGTCGTCGTCCGGCATCATTGCACAGCTTTCGCTTCAACCGGGAGAGTGAAGATGAATGTCGCTCCATGCGGCACACTGTTCTCCGCCCATAGGCGTCCGCCGTGAGACTCGACGATCGAACGGGAGATCGCCAGCCCCATGCCCATCCCATTCCCTTTCGTCGTAAAGAACGGCTCGAATATCTTGTTAGGACGTTCGATACCCGGGCCGCGGTCGCTGACCTCGGTCTGGATCGTGTCCTCTATCCGGCGCACACGCAGCCCGAGAACCCTGTCCGTGGTGGAGTCCATCGCCTCCATGCCGTTGCGAATGAGGTTGACCAGGACCTGCTGGATCTGGACGCGATCGAAGGCGACGAGCGGAAGATTGCTTTCGACATCGATGTCCATGCGAACGCGACGCCGTATGGCTTCCTCGGCCATGAGGTCACGCGCTTCGGCAATAACGCTGGGGATCGGCGTGCTGGTTCTCATTTCAAGCGAAGGTCTGAACAAGGCACGGATGCGGCTGACGACATCCGCCGCCGAGTTGGCATCGCGGATGATGCGCTCGGCCGTGATTTTCGCGCGCTCGACGTTCGGGGGCACGGCGGACAGCCAACGGTGGCATGCGTTGGAGTTGGCGACGATGGCGGCCAACGGCTGGTTCACCTCATGAGCGATGGATGCGGAGAGTTCGGCAAGGCTCGCCGCCTGGCTCGCACGCGCAAGTCTCTCTTGTGCCAGTCGAAGCTCCTCTTGTGTTCGCACCTCATTTTCGATGTCGAGGCAGATAACGTTCCACTGCACGATGGCACCTTCAGCGTTGCGCATCGGCGCGGCGCGCGTCTCGACCCAGCGATATTCACCATCGAAGCGCCGCAGACGGTGCCGTCGCGCATACGGCTCGCCGGTGGACAAACAATGGGCATATCTCTCTTTGACACCTGTCAGGTCGTCGGGATGAACACCGGCGTCGAGTGTGCCAGCCAGCCGGGACTTTCCCGCTTCGTCCAATTCCTCAAGATTGTATCCGAGGAATTCGCGGAGCTGCTGGCTGCGATATATCGGTTCGCCATCCGGAGCGGCGCAATCGATCATTGCCGGCAGCGTTTCAACGAGCTGCCAGAGCGCACGTTCTCTCTCGCGCAGCGCCTCTTCGACGCGCAGCTGGTCGTCGATGTCGTGCGTAAGGCCGTACCATTGGACGATGCGTCCACCTTGGTCCCGCAGCGGCTCCGCGCGGCCCTCCATCCAGCGATAAACGCCGTCGGCACGCCGCAGGCGATACTTCATGAAGAAGCGCTCGCCGGTGGCGAAGCAGCTGTTGAGTGCTTCCCTCAGGCTGGCGGCATCGTCGGGATGGACGACGTTGGCAATGAAGGCCGCCAGCCGGCTCGTGTCCGGCTTTTCCGCGTCCGCTATGTCCAGGCCGAGAAAATCTATCAGGCGCCTGTTGAAAAAGGTCGGCTCGCCGTTCGAAGACAGCCGCCAGAGGTAGCTCGGAACCATGTTGACGAGCTGCGAGAGCTCTCGTTCGCGGTCGTGCAATGCGGCCTGCGTGGTCACCAGATCATGGATGTCGACGCTCACGCCGTACCACTGGAGGATGCTGCCATCTTCGTCGCGCAGCGGCTCGGCGCGAGTCTCGGTCCAGCGATAGCCGCCGTCGGCCCTCCGTTGGCGATATCTCTGAACGTAAGGCACGCCCGTTGCGAATGAATGGCGGATCGCCTGCCGTGCGGTGTCGATATCGTCTGGATGGATCACGCTCAGGGACGGCGAGCCGTCCGGGGCGGTGATGTCACCGAGCGTGGCCCCGGTTACGTCGGTGAACCGCTTGTTGACGTAGGATGGCCTTCCCTCCCGTGTCGTACTCCAGATCAAAGCGGGCACGGTGTCGATAAGCTGCTGAAGGCGCCGCTCACTTTTGCGCAACGCCGCCTGCGCGCGCACCTCATCGTCGATGTCGAGAGAAACCCCGTACCATTGCACGACCGTTCCGTTGTCATCGCGCCGCGGCTCCACCCTGCACTCAGCCCAGCGATAGGTGCCGTCTTTTTCGCGCCAGCGAAACCGCATCGCGGAGCCGCCGCCAGTTTCGAAACAATTCGATAACGTGCGCTGCACCTCGGGAGCATCTTCGGAATGAATAACCTCGTGCAGCAGCGTTTCGATGCCCGGCTCGCCGAGAGCATCAAAGTTCGCGATAACGGAGCGGAAATGGTCCTGGTATCGCTTGTTGAAGTAGACCGGCCCGCCGGTCGGCATCACGCTCCAGATGCGGACCGGCACGGCGTCGATCATGTGCTGCAATTGTCGCTCGCTTCGCCGCAACGCCTCTTCGGCGTGCATCTGATCGTCTATGTCGTGACAGAGGCCGTACCACTGGACGATGCGGCCGGCGTCATCGCGCATCGGCTCCGCCCGGCTCGACATCCAGCGATAGACGCCATCGGCACGGCGCAGGCGATAGCGCATGGCGAAGCTCGCACCGGTAGCGAAGCAACCACGGAGTGCATCGCCGAATGCTGCTGCATCGTCCGGATGGACGCCGGCCTGTATCATCGCCGCCAGCCGGCTCATGCCCGGTCTGTCCATATCCGTTACGTCCAGGCCGAGAAAATCGACCATGCGCTTATTGAAGAAAATCGGCTCGCCGTCCGGATCGAGCCGCCAGATGTGACTCGGTACCATGTCCACGAGCTGCGAGAGCTCCCGCTCGCGGTCGCGCAATGCTGACTCCGCCCGCTTCTGGTCCTCAATGTCTATTGTCGTGCCGTACCATTGAATGATGCGGCCCTGACTATCGCGAAAAGGTCGTCCTGAGCTTCGAAACCAGCGATAGACGCCATCGGCGCGCCGCAGACGATGCTCGGTGTCATAGTGATCGCCGGTTTCGAGGCAATGCCGCCATCTGGCGGCGACACGATCATAATCGTCGGGATGGACGGCTCGACGCCAGCCGAACTCATCGTCGTCTTCGGAGGTGTTGAGATCCTCATGCGTGTTGCCGAGGAACGCCACGGTGTTTGGGCTCACAAAGGTGAATCGTCCGGCGGCATCGGCTGCCCACGCGTGGCCGGGCATACTCTCGATGATTTGCAGCGCGAGCGTTGCTTCGGGGTCGATTTCGCCAAGTGAGTCGGACGCTGCTGTCATTGGCTTCTCCTGTCGGACAAAGAAAGCCTGGGGACGGTCAGCGCTTTATATAGCACTTGTTTTCAATATCTGGACAGGCGAACTCACCGCCTAAATCTAGTCCCGCGATGCCCCGGCTGCATCTCATGGAAATCCATGCATTGCGCGGAGATATCGCCGCTGCGGCGGCCCGGCCGCTACGGCGCGCCTAACGATCGCCTCGGGCAAGAAGCGACGCGGATCGACGCGTCAACACCCACCACTGGGAAATACGAGCCGGACAGGTAAGACGCTCGGCTGCCTCTTCGTCGGCTGCAGAGTGAAACCGGAAAAACCTCTGCATTCGTCATCCCTGTCTCGTCCGGTTAACACGGCTCATGAGATAATCTGGAAGCCTCGCCCGACCAAAACATCTGTTCCAAAGTATAGGGCCTGGACGCGGTTTTAGTTCTGCGGAGCGGCTTGGCGGGCGAGCAATTGTTTGGCGACAATGAGACAGGGCGCAGCGACCGCGAACAGCAGGACGAGCGCGAAGAAAGCTTCGTCGAACGAGATAGTGGCGACCTGCTTCTCAAGCGCGCGCTGCAGCAGCGGCAGCGCGGCCTTGGTCGCCGCGGCGCTGTCGATACTATTCGCCAGAACGTTCGCAGTGGCTCTCAAGCGCTGGTCCACGGCTGGATCGCCATTGACGAGGTGGGACGTCAGTATCGTCCGGTTGTGGACATTCTGGTGATCAATATACGTTTGCAAGAGGGCTGTGCCGGTCAGACCGCCCGCCTGCTTGCCGAAGTTGAACAGCCCGATGCCGAACGGCAGCGCATCAGGGGCAAGGCCCTGCAGTGTAATCAGCGTCAGTGCCACGAACAGAAGGCCGAGGCCGAATCCCCGCAGCAGCAGAGCAAGGGTCAGGTCCGGTGATCCGCTACCGCTCGTCGAAGCGGACAGCAGCCACATGGCGCCTGCGAAGAGCAGAATGCCAAACGGAGCAAGCGTGATCGGGCGCATCCCGGTCTTTTGGATGAGGAAGCCGGACAACAAAAGTCCAAGCGCGAGCATGGCTCCGCTTGGCAGCAGAAGCACTCCCGCGCCCGTGGCGGTAAAATCGAGCACGTTGAGGGCAAAAGCCGGAATGAGATAGGCGCTGCCCGAAAGGGCAGAGCCGGCGACGATGCTGACGAGAAGGCCAAAGCGAAAGTCCGGATTGCCAAGGGGCGAGATGGCCAGCAGTGAGCCTTCTGAACGAAGGCGGGTCTTCCAGACGGCCAGGAGGCCGGCAGCCGTCACACCGGTTGCGGCAAGGAAGGTGATGTCGGTGTCGTCGAACCAGTTGAACCTGCTGCCTTGCAGCAGGACGTAGGTCAAAAGCGCGGCGCTGATGCCGAGCAACGATATCCCGACGGCAGGAAACCTGGTTTTCCGCCAAAAGGTCCGATCGCCGTCCGCCGCCAACAGGACAAGGGAGACGATGCCGAGCGGAATGATGCTCAGGAATATCCACTCCCAAGTCAGATGGTCGACAAGCCAGCCCTGCAGGGCCGGCGTGACGGTTGTCGGAGCCATGACGGCGCCTACGGCAAAAACCGCCTGAACGACCGGCTGATGCCGATGAGGGAAGCGAAAGAACAGCAGCGTCTGGCCGGCGACGAGAATTGTGCCGCCAGCCAGCCCCTGGACAATGCGGCAGATGCAAATCCAGGTGAGGTCCACCGACAACGTCAAGGCCGCGGATGCCAGCAGAAGGGCGACAACCCCCGCGCGCAGGCAGACGGTCGGCCTGGCTGCCGTTACAAGAAGCGGAGCGACAAGGAACGCCGTCAGCTTCGCCGCGATGAAAACCACGTCGACCATCGCCAGCTCGTCCGACGTTGCGTAGGTGTCGCCAAGCATGTCGATCCGGCCGATGGACAGTGCGGTGGATGCGACCGCGTCCATGAAGGCGGCCAGCACGACGCCGGTTGCTATCAAGGAAGCGCGCAGGGTACCGGGATGGCGCTGCACAGCCGCCGTTTCGGCGAGGTGCATCATTGCGCTGAGCGCCCGTTCGCGGTCCCGCCTGTCTGCATTTCCTGCGCTACTGCCGGAGCATCCCTGGTGCCGACGGTGATGACAACACGAGCCGAGAGTCCCGGAACCAGGCGGCCGGGCAACGGATTGCGCGTCATCCTGATCTTGACCGGCACGCGTTGGACGACGCGGATGAAGTTGCCGGTGGCATTGTCCGGCGGCAGCAGGCTGAAGGCTGCGCCGCTGCCAGGAGCGAAGCTGTCGACAAGGCCGTCGATTTGCAGATCTGGATATTCATCAACCATGACGCGGACCCGTTGGCCGATCTCAACCTGCTTCAGCTGCGTTTCCTTGAAGTTTGCGACGATCCAGACATCGTTAACCGGAACGATGTCCAGGGCTGCCGTCCCTGGGGTGACATAGCGGCCGACCCGGATCTGGCGATTGCCGACGATGCCGTCGACCGGGGCCCTCACGACGGTGTTGGCCAGGTCTAGCATTGCCAGGTCGAGCGCTGCCTGTGCCTGCGACAGGGCTGCCTGCGCGCCGGACAATTGTGCATCCAGGACGCCGAGCTTCAACTTCTGAGCCAACAGATTGGCCTCTGCGCCGTCCAGCGATGCCCTTGCCTTGTCATGGCCGGCCTGCGCATCCTGCAGCTTCTGATCGCTTGCGGTTCCGTTCTTCTGCAGCGTGACGTAGCGGCTTAAGTTGGCGCGGGCGAATTGCAGGTCGGCTGCGGCAGATTGCTTCTGCGCCTCGGCCTGCGCGATCAATGCGTCCTGCAGTTCACGGGTCGCCTTGATGTTGGCGATTTCCGCCTGCCGGGCGGCGACGTTGGCTTTCGCCTGCTCCGCCTTGGCCTTGTAGTCGCTGTCGTCGATGCGAAACAGGACAGCACCTTTTGACACATTGGCATTGTCGTCTATGTCGACTTCGACGACGTAACCGGCGAGCTTCGGAGCGATGCTGGTAATGTCTCCGCGGAGATAGGCGTTATCGGTCGTTTCCTCGAACCGGCCCCTTGTAAACCACTGCCAGCTCCAAATAGCTGCCATTGGCAGCACCATAAGGGCAACGAGGGCGATCGCGATCTTGCGGGGTTGGCTCATGATTGCCTCGACCCCAAGTCGACGCGCTCACTATCGAAGGAGATCTCCGCCTGCCGAAGAGCGAGCCGTTCGGCAAGGCTGCAAACCCACGGTGCGCAATAGAGTCTCACGAGAACGTCTCCGTCGAGCTGCGGCTCTGCAACAAGGCAGAACTGAAGAACGATCGCGGATTTCACGGCCTCGCCGCTATCATGCGGACGAACATCCCATTTGCCCTGATCGGTAGTTCGTACTGAACCTCAGCACAGGTCGTATTGTCAGTCGGCCGGATTCAGGCGCGCGAACGTGGCGGCGCGGATCTCCGTATTGCCGAAGACCGTCCACGAGAAAATCCACTTTGAAGTAAATTCCGGACATCCCGTGGCAGCAATGATCGCAGAGAGCGCCCTCTTGAAGAGTTTGGTTGTCTTAACGTTCACCTATTTTGTGTTTTGACAAGCGCGCAACACGCGTTCGCTGTGCAGCAGTTGCGACAGTTCATGAAACAACCCGCTATCTTGCCTCCGGCTAACGCGGTGCGACACGCAGCCCGGCGGCATCGAAGAGATGCATGCGCTCCGGCGGCAGAGCGAGGTGGATCGGCGGCCCTTGCGATTCAACGCCCTGCTGCTTGAGAACGGCGATAAGTTTGCTGTCGCCGGCAATGGTGGCGTGGACAACGGTTTCCGGTCCCAGCGCCTCGGCCAGCGTTATCCGCGCTTCCACCGATCCCTTGCTGCCATCCGAAAGTTGGATGTCGTGTGGTCGGATGCCAAGCGTCGCGTCGTCTCCCGGTTTCAGCGCGACCCCGTCGGCGGCGACCGAGGCCGACAGCCCGCCCGGACCTTCGACACGCACCTCGGCGCCGCTTGCCGAACGCACCTTCACCGGCAGCAGGTTCATCCGCGGCGCGCCGATGAAGCCGGCGACGAACAGGTTGGCCGGCGCGTTGTAGAGATCGAGCGGCCGGCCGACCTGTTCGATCCGCCCCGAGCGCATGACCACGATGCGGTCCGCCAGCGTCATCGCCTCGATCTGGTCATGGGTGACGTAGATCATCGTGGTTGCCAGCCGCCGGTGCAGGCCCGCCAGTTCAGCGCGCATGGTGATGCGCAGTTCGGCATCGAGGTTGGACAGCGGTTCGTCGAGTAGAAAGGCGGTCGGATTGCGCACCACCGCACGGCCGATCGCCACGCGCTGCTTCTGGCCGCCCGACAATTGACCGGGCCGGCGGTCTAGATAGGAAGCAATTTCCAGCATGCGCGTCGCTTCCGTGATCCGCGCGTCGATCTCGGCTTTCGGCATACGGATGTTTTCGAGCCCGAAGGCGAGGTTCTGGCGCACGCTCATGTGCGGGTAGAGCGCGTAAGACTGGAACACCATCGCCAGACCGCGCTGCGCGGCCGAAACGTTGGTGACGTCGACCCCGTCGATCTCAATCTTGCCGTCGGTCGGCCGATCGAGCCCGGCAATCAGCCGCAGCAGCGTGGACTTGCCGCAACCCGACGGGCCGACGAGGACTAGCATCTCGCCGTCCCCGACGTCGAGGTTGATGCCGTGCAAGATCTTCATCTTGCCGTAAGCGCGATCGATGTTGGTCAGCGTTATCCGTCCCATGACATCCTCACTTCAGTCCGGTGCCGGCAATGCCGGAAGTGATGTAACGCTGCAGGAAGACGAAGACGAGGACGACGGGGATCATCGTCACCACGGTCATCGCCAGGATGTAGTGCCACTGCACGTTTAGCTGGCCGGCATAGGTGTTGAGGCCGACCTGGAGTGTGTAGAGTTCCTTGCGCGACAGCACCACCAGCGGCCACAGAAAGTCGTTCCAGCGCCAGACGACCGAGAAGATCGCCAGCACGGCGAGCGCCGGTGCTGCAAGCGGCAATACGATGCGCCAGTAGATCTGCCATTCGGAAGCGTTGTCCATGCGCGCCGCATCGAGCAGCTCGTCCGGGATGGTCAGCATATATTGGCGCAGCAGGAAGACGCCGGTCGGCGTCGCCACGGTCGGCAAGATCACGCCCCACAGCGAATCGAGCAGTCCGACGGCGCCCACCACCGAATAGAGCGGCACCAGGATGACCGACAGCGGCACCATCAGCGTACCGACGATCACAAGCATCGTCAGATCGCGGCCGCGGAACTTGTATTTCGACAAGGCGAAGGCGGCCATCGAATTGGTGAGCAGCGTGATCAGCGTCGCCATTGCCGTCACAAAGACCGAATTGCGCAGATAGCGCAGGAAGTCGAAATGGACGAAGGGCTCGGTGTAGTTCTCCGTTGCGAAGCCGATTTCGCGCACCGGCTGCCGGTCGGCGATGTTGACCTTGACGATATCGTTCGGCGCCTGCGGGTCCACCATTTGCGCCATGATGCCGATGCGCCGCACCTCGGCCAGCACCTTGGTCGAACCATCCGGAAGCTTCACCCTGTAGAGGGCCAGCGGCTTATCGTAGCCTTCGACCCTCGCCTGTTGGCTGACATAAGGCATTATGGTCGGCGGGAACTCGGCGAGCTGTGCCGGTGTCTTGAATGACGAACCCACCAGCCAAACGGCCGGACCGAACATGATGACAACGCCGCCGAGCAGCCACAGCCAGCTCACGATATCCGTCCAGTGCCAGCCGCGACCGCCGCGCCGGCGGGTCAGGAATGTCATGACGCTGCTCATTCGCGGGCTCCTTTCCGCTCACCCCGGCGTCCGACCTGCAGCTGAACTAAGGTGAGCACGACCAGCACCAACCCCATCAAGATCGAAGCCGCCGAAGCCAGCCCCGGATTGCGCAGCAGGGAGGCGAAGCCGATCTCATAGATGTACTGCGTGATATAGAGGGTCGAGGTTCCCGGCCCTCCACCCGTCAGCACATAGACTTCGTCGAAGATCTGCACGGCGCGGATCAGCGTCAGCACGATGACGACAAGCAGGTTAGGCATCAGCAGCGGCAGCGTGATGCGCCAGAACACCCGCGCCGGCTTCGTGCCGTCCATCTCGGCCGCTTCGTAAAGGTCGCGCGGGATCGCCTGCAATCCGGCAAGCAGGATAAGCGTATAAAAGCCCATATGGGCCCAGACCGAAACGCTGACGGCGGCGGTGAAAGCCCAGAAGCGGTCGGTCAGCCAGTTGTGCGGCTCGCCGCCCAGATCATGGACGATCAGGTTCAGCAAGCCCTGGCGTTGCAGGATCCAGCGCCAGATCAGACCGGTGACGACAGGCGACAGCAGCACCGGAAAGAAGAACACCGCGCGCCAGAAGCTGCGCCCGACGATCTCACGGTTGAGGATCAGCGCTGTCGCCATCGACACGACCGTCATCAGCGCCACCTGCACGACGACGAACAGGCCGGTATTGTGCACGGCCTTCCAGAAGAGATCCTCGTGGCAAGTGGCAGTGTCCAGGTAGTTGCCGCAATCGAGCAGGCGCTGGTATTGCTCGAGCCCGACATAGGTTCGGTCCTGCAGGAAGTAGGCCGTTCCTGACGTGGCCGAATAGAAGAAGTTGATGATCATCGGCACCAGGACGAAAATGCCGAAGATCGCCATGTTTGGGGCCAGGAAGAACGCGGCCATGCCGCCGGTGCCCGTCGCGCGCTGCCAGAACTTCAGCGGCACGTTGACGATCGATGCCAGCCACACGACCGGCGCCGCGAGGGCGGCGCCAATCCATGCCTTCAGTGTCGCGGCGGCGGTCACTTCGCCTCGGCAACCTTGTCGGCGATATCCTGGTCGATCCTGCCCCAGGCATCGTCGAGGCTGAGCTCGCCGGCCATCACCTGGCTGACGCGCGTCACCAGCGCGGCGAAGTAAGCATTGGCCCACTTCCACGGCGGCAGCGCATCGGCCGCCGGCAGGGTTTCACCCGCCGCCTTGACGAATTTGTCGAGCGCCGGACCGACATTCTTGTCGGCCGAGACCCATTTCAGCCCGCCCTTGTCTACGACGCCCTTGTGCGCGGGCAGAAACAGCGTGCGCTCGCTGAACTCTTCCACCACGTCTTCACGGGCCAGATAATCCATGACCTTGGCGACATCCTTGGGATTCTTCGTGTATTTGATGGCGACCAGCGCCGCGCCGCCTTTCACGCCCGAACAGCCTGTAGTACCGCAGGGCGAGCCGGTTGCCACCCAGTCGAAACTGTCGCCGATCTTGGTCGACAGATTGGCGACCTGCCAGCTGCCCGAATAGTAGAACGGGATCTGGGCGTTGATGAAGTCGTCGGCGGCCGCGCGGTAGGTCGAGCCTGCCGCCGACACCCAGGTATCCTTCAGCATCAGGCCCTTGGCGGTCCAGTCGACGAGCTTGCCGACGAACGCCTTGGTGCCGTCGTCCACTTTGGCCGGCATGCCATTGGGGCCGATATAGTTCGCTCCGAAGGAGACATTCGGACCCGAAATGCGGTGGCCGGAACGGTCGATGGCGAAGGCAGCCGGAAGCTGTTGGCTCTTCGCCACCTCGGCGGCGGCGTTGATCCAGTCGTCCCAGGTCGCCTTGTCGCCGGGCAGCGGCACGCCGGCCTGTTCGAACAACGTCTTGTTGGCGAAGCCGCCGGTGAGCGTGAGCTGGGTCATGAAACCCGGGATGGCGTTGGAGCCGTCGGGGCGCATCCAGTCCAGCGTGTCAGCGAAATTGTCCTCCCAATATTTCGGATCGGCCACCAGTGGCCTGAGATCGAGCCAGTGCTGGGCAAGCTCCTTGATGTTCGTGACGCGGGCGATGTCCGGGCCCTGGCCGGCTTCGAGCTGGATGGGCAGCTGCTCCTGGATCACCTTGTAGGCGACGTTGTCGAGCGTGACGTGGATGTCGGGATTGTCCTTCATGAAGCGGTTCAGAATGTCCTGAATGACATCGCCTTCGACACCGTCCGAATACCACATGATGCGCACGTCGCCGGCAAACGCGCTGGTCGATGCGAGCAGACTGACCGATAGCGCGGCCAGCAAAGTGCGGGACTTATTCATGCTTTCGTCTCCTCCTTTAGCGGGGCGGCGCCCCGATAGTTCAAGCCGCTACGCCCTCTCCTCTTGAGCGTCGCAGCCGATTCCTCCCTACTCTCTGTGCTTCATGCGCATCGCCTCACCGCGCACGGTCCAGTTGGCCGGATCGAGTGTACGTCCCTCGGCCACGATCCTTGCGTCGGCGAGGAAATGCACCGTGCCGTACTCCGGATCCTCGACGATCAACTCGCCGTCGGGACCCGACCGCACCGACAGGCCGGCAAAGGCGCCCGCCCAGGCGTCGAGCGCCGGCAGATTGGCATCCCTGTCACCGAGGCGAACGATCCATGTCGTCCTGCGTCCCGCCGCCCGCAACTCGTTGCCGGCCGTCGGGCCGGCCTCTACCTGCGTGAGCGGAACATCCGTCTTCAGCATGACGAAGGCGCCGCCGGATTGCGCGAACGCCCGATCGCCACCCACTCGCACGGCATCGAAGGCACGTGCGGGGAACCAGGCGTGCGTGAAGTCGGGCTGTTCATCCGAGCAGGAGAAGCTGACGATGGCGAGGTCGCGGTATTGGTGAAGCCGGGGCAACGTGCCTGAGCCACCCCAATATGATGGTCTGCCATATCCCGACTGCAGCACTTCGCCGGGGTGGTTGATCCAGATCTGCGCATCCGGATTCTTGCCCAGCCGGGCGTGAATGACGGTCTCCTGATAACCCCATTGATTCCAGCGATAGCCAGCGGCGCTGCCCATCGCATGGCCGCGCGTCTTGTAGTGGTAGAGCCGCGCGAAGCGGTCTTGTCCCTGCGCGAAAGTCCATTCCCACGCCGTATCGTCGGTGAGGGAAGCAATTGCTGCCAACCCGTCCGGAACGCTCAAATCGTGATCCCGCAGGCACAATGCCAGCTGCGGCAGCGCGTGAAAGCGCATGCCGTAATTGCCCTTGCCCCAAAGCATGCGGCAGATGCCGGACAATTCCAGGGAACGCGCGGCGCGCAGCGTGTGCTCGTAGGAGCGGCCCTGCGCCCCGGTGAGGATGCCGCGATGCGCCGAGCGGGCGACGATTTCAAGCAGGCGTATGACTGCGTTGCCGGCACGTTCGGCGATGTCCTTGTCCGGGGCCAGCGCGCAGAGCGCGCACAGGCCCTTGAGGTCGATCGGAAAATAGGGCGCCGAGTTGAACTCGGCCATCTCCCATGCCTCGAAATGATCGAGCCAGGCGCGTACCCGCGCGGCTCCCACCGCGGACTGTTCGCGGCCAAGGCGGCCCGACCGCACGAACCGCACATCAGGCAACAGGCTCCCAGCAATATAGGCGGCGGTGTGGAAGAGCAGCGCGTGGTTCTCGGAGAAGTACCACTGCACATCATTGCCGGGCTCGTCCATCCAGTAGCGATAGCCGAGGATGGCGTTGTCGATGCGCGCGCGCAGGCTCACTTCCAGCCGATCGCCATAGGCCTTGCGGCACCACAGCAGCGGCACCAGGATGAAGTCGGCGCAATCGTGACAATCCTCGATCGCCGGCAGCGTGCCGGAGATCATGGCGTCGGTCTCGGCGCCCTGCTGCCCGATCGCCAGGCGCGCCAGCGCGCGCACCGTATCGGCCTCGGCGTGATCGGCGACCTCGCGCAAAGCCTCATCTATACGCGCGGTAAGCGTTTCCGGCGCATCGCCCTGACGGTGCGCGTGGCATATCTCGACGCCGAAGACACGCGATACGGCATGGTCTGCGACCCTCAGCGACACCTTGAAATGGCGAAAGTCGGCCGGCAGCTGCTCGGTATCGGCGATCGGCAGCCGCGTCTGGCCCGTTGGCAGATCGAAGGCGAAGCGCACCGGCGTCTCGATCGACATGAAATCGCCTTCGATCTCGATCTCGACTTGCGCGTCGCGCGGCAGGGCCACGCCGGTGACGAGCGCCACCTCGCCGCCGTCATAGGCGGGACGGTCGAAATGCATGTCGTCGAGGGCTGCTTCCATCGCATCGGCAACGCCGCTCTCGACTTCGATCGGCAGTGCGACCGAAGCAGCCGGACCGGATAGATAATCGAGCTGGAAATAGTAGCGGGCGTCGCGCTCGGCGAGATCGTCGAACCATATGCGAATGTCGTTGCGGCCGACCCTCAGCACGATCTTGAAGTGCTCGGCACTTTCCAGATTGCGGCCGTAGGGCGCCATCCAGCCGGCTTCCTCGCCATTGGCAAAGAGTATGGCGCCGCCGCATGTACGCAGCCGTACCATCACCTCGCCACTCGAGGCCGCCTCGATGGTGGTCTCGGCCCAGGTCCCAAGCACCGTCGGCCGGAACCAGAAGCCCGACAGGTCGATGCGTGGCGAGGCGAAGGGCAACCAGATGCGCTCAGCGCCGAATTCGGCGCTGACCTGTGGTCGCTTGCCGCGTCGTTCCGCTGCGAACTGCGTGCGGCACGGATATTCATGGGGAATGAAATTCTTGTGCTTGGTAAGGAAGAAGAAGGGATCCATCTCGCCTTGCATGGGCTGGTCGGCCACGTCGTAGCGTTGCTCGGCGATAGACCCGAGCCGCCAATAGACGATTGGCTGCCCCGCCACGAGCGGCCGGCGCAGCGTAAAGTCCGTCCGAACGCTTTGCGCGGCCTCGCTCATCGCAAATCCTTCACGGGTACTGGATCGACATCGGTGTAGGCCTGGTTCTCGCCGGTCATGCCCCAGACGAAAGCATAGGGGCCGGTGCCGGCACCCATATGGATAGACCAGGCGGGCGACAGGACAACGTCACCGTCCGCAACCATCAGGTGGCGCGTCTTGTCAGGCCGGCCCATCAGATGGACCACACGGTCGGCCTCGGCGAGGTCGAAGTAGCAATAAGCTTCCATGCGCCGCTCATGCAGATGCGGCGGCATGGTATTCCACACACTGCCCGGCGCGAGGTCGGTGATCCCCATCAGCAAGAGGCAGGACGGGGCCACTTCGGGATGGATGTACATGCGCAGCGTGCGCCTGTTCGCGCGAGCCTCCTCGCCGAGCACAAGCGGCTTGGCTTCGCTGTTGACGATGAGACGGTGCGCAATAGCGGCGCCGGCCGGCACCGAGTTCATATAGAAGCGTGCCGGCCTCTCCGGATCGTCGCTCTCCAGCGTCACCTCGCGCGCTCCGCGTCCGATATAGACGATGTCGCGGTTAGCCACGGGAAAGCGCCTGCCGTCCACCGCGACGGCGCCATTGCCGCCGAGATTGGCGATGCCCATCTCGCGCGCGTCAAAGAAGAGCGGCGTGCCGACTTCGGCCCCGTTGCCGAATGTCAGCGGGTTGGCCAGCGGCACCGCGCCACCGACGATCATGCGGTCGACATGGGTGTAGACGAATTCGATCGCGCCGGGCCGGAACAAGCCGTCGACCAGGAACTCGGCCCTCAGCCGGTCCGTGTCCATGCCGGCAATATCGCCCGGCGACACGCCATAGAGCGTCCGCATCATGCCGCCTCCACCTTCGACTGCAGATGCCGGGTCCCTTCGGTCAAGCACAGAATGGCCAGCGCCTGTCCGTAGCCCGTCGGATGGATGGGTATATCGCGATAGAACTGCAGGTCGGCGCCCATGCGTGTGCCATAAGACACGTTCGCCACCACACCTTTGTCATCGATGTTGGCCACCACGGCTTCCAAGGCGCGGAGGCCGGCGGCACGGCACTCTGTCGAGCCGATTCCGAGCCGCGCGGCCTTCATCAACCCGTAGCCGAAGCCGGCCGTGGCGGAAATCTCCTCGTAAGACGTCGGGTCGTCGAGCAGAGTGTGCCATGCGCCCGAACCTGCCTGCACCTCGAGCAGGGCGTTGATCTGCGTCTCCAGCACGCCGAGCAGATAGGCCCGGACCGAGGGTGCAATTTCGGCGAACTCCACCAGTTCGAGGATACCGACGGTAATCCAGGCATTGCCTCTCGCCCAACGCGCACGGGCGAAATTGTGCCGTCCCGCGAACGTCCAGCCGTGAAACCACAGCCCTGATGCCGGATCGGCGAGATAACGGGCGTGGACCAGGAATTGCCTTTCTGCTTCCTCGACGAAGCGACGCTGACCGGCAGCCTGGCCGTAGGATGCGAGGAACAGCGCCACCATGAACAGCGTGTCGTCCCACAATTCGTCGTCGTTGACCCGGTCCGAAACATCATGCTGGAAACCGCCTTCGGGCGTCCGTGGCAAGGCGGTGACTACCTGCTCGGCCCATTCGCGCAGGACCGGCTCGAAGCGCGGCTGGCGCCGGCGCCGCCACAATTCGCTTAGCGCCAGCAGAGGCGCCGTGGTGTTGACGTTCATCGCAGGGAGACCGGCAGCGATGCGTCGGTCGTACCAGGCCTCGATCGTCTGCAGCAGCCGATCGTCGCCGGTCTGCGCCCACAGCCGAACCAGCCCGTAGAGCCCGACGCCCTGCGGCCATTCCCAGCTGTCGAAGCTGACATAGTCGCCCGGCGTGCCGTCGAGATTCGGCTCATGGAACCGCCCGTCATGACGCAAGCCGGTCATGCCGGCCACGAGGCTGGCAAGCACGGAATTCAGGCGTTCGGCCGACAGCGGCATCACTCCTCCCGTTTCTCCCGCTTCATCGGAACTGTTTCACAGCCATTTTTCTTGCGCAATCTGAAAATTTTTTGCATTAATCGGGTGACTTGGCGGAGATGACGGAGCGGATGAATATCCAGGGCAAGCGCGGGCGCCCCAGCCGCCGCATTCGACTTGAGGAGATCGCGGCGCGTTGCGGCGTGTCGGTCAGCACCGCCTCCCGTGCGCTGAGCGGTGTCGGCGGCGTGAGGGACGAGCTTCGCACCAGGATCATCGAAACGGCGAAGTCGATGAACTATGCCATTCCCGCCTCGGTTGCCGGCCGCAAGGTCATCCTGGCCGCAAGCAGCGTGGCAATGGTGGACAGTGCCCGCAATCAGTTCACCTACCATGTCCTTGATGGGCTCAACGAGCGCGCCCGGTTGCTGGGCGTCGAACTGGTGACCCGGCCGGTTTCGGCGCCCGAGGACGAAATCGCGCTGCTGCGTGAATCCGAGCGCGACGACACCGTCGCCGGCTGCCTGTTTCTGACACTGGACGATGACGATGTGCTGACGCTGACAGCCGGATTCGCCAAGCCGATCGTGCTCGTCAACGGCGACGATCCCTCGATGCGCCATTCGAGCGTGACGCCCTGCAATCGCTCTGCCGCCATGCTTGCCGCGCAGCATCTGATCGGCCTCGGCCACCGCCGCATCCTGTTCCTGATGCGGCGTGGGCGGCGCACGATCGAGCGGCGCTACGAAGGTTGGCGCGACGCGCTGATCACGGCCGGCATTGTCGGCTTCGACGACTTCGTGGTCGAGGTGCAGGACTGGCTGCCGGAACTTGCGAGCAGGGCCGTGACCGAGCGCATCGCGGCCCGCGGCCTCGATTTCACCGCCGTGCTGACGGCCGGCGACAGCCTGGCGTTTGGTGCCATCGCCGGCGTCCAGGAGGCCGGATATTCGGTGCCTGGCGATGTGTCCGTGGTCGGTATGGACGACTTGCCGCTCGCTGCCTTCTGCAATCCGCCGCTGACGGCGATGCACATTCCCATGCGCGAGATCGGATCGGCGGCGCTTAGCCTGTTGCTCGACGACATGGCCCATTCGGGGTCGCCGCCGCGTCGCGTCGAACTTGCCTGCAATCTCGTGGTGCGCCAGTCGACGGCACCAGCCCGGAGCGGCGCCGGCGGTCATCAACTGGCCTCTTGAGCGCGCGACTTGCCGCCAGCAAAGAGCAACGGCAACCCCTCTTGCGTCTCCAGTTCAAGGACACGTCCAAGCAGGATCATATGGTCGCCAGCCGGAAAGCGGTCGGCGACGCTGCATTCGAACCGCGCCAGCGCGCGCGGCAGCAATGGCACGCCGTGCTCGCTCCATGACAGGTCAAGATCGGCAAAGTCCGTCCCCGACTTCGAAAAACGCCAGCACAGATCGATTTGATCTTCCGCCAGCACGTGAATGGCGTAGTGCGCGGAATTGGCGAAGGCTTCGAACCGGCGCGAGTGGCGGCCGATAGACCAGAGCACCAGCGGCGGGTCGAGCGACACGGATGAGAAGCTGTTGGCGGTGATTGCGACCGGGCCGTCGGCCGTGCCGGTGGTGACGACCGTGACGCCGGTGGCGAAACGCCCGAAGGCATTGCGCAAAAGGCCTGGATCGCACACGACATGCTCCATCAGCGGCGCTCCCCCGTTCCCAGTGGTGTCGCCGGGATCCGTTCGGGCACCCGGCCATAGGCGTGCGGGAGCGAGCATGTCTTGAGCTGGGGCAGGACCTTGGTGCCGAAATGACGCGCCTCGTCGAGATGGGGGTAGCCGGAAAAGATGAAGGCGCGGATCCCCATCTTCATATACGCCTCGATTTCCGACAGAACCTGATCGGTCGAGCCCACCAGCGCCGCGCCGCAGCCAGAGCGCGCCCGCCCGACCCCCGTCCACAGATGCGGCTCGACATAGCCTTCGGCATCGGCGATCTGGCGGTTCCTGGCCTGGTGCGATACGCCGAGCGATCGGGCGTCGAGCGCGCGCTCGCGGATCGCCCTGCCCTGCTCGTCGTCCAGCCTCGAAACCAGCTCCCGGGCATATTCCTTTGCCTCTGCCTCGGTATCGCGCACGATCATGTGGACGCGCAGGCCGTAGTCGAGCGTCCGCCCATGACGCTCGGCGCGCTCGTGGACTGCTCTCATGCGGCCGGCAAGCTCCTCCTTGGTTTCCGGCCACATCAGGTAGACGTCGCACTGTTCGGCGCAAAGCTCGAGCGCGTCGGGCGAATAACCGCCGAAATAGAGCAGCGGGCCGCCATTCTGCTGATAGGGCTTCGCCGGCGCCGTCGAGAGCCCTTTGTAGCGATAGACCTCGCCCTCGAAATCGATGCTGTCCCTGGTCCAGGCCTGGCGCAGGATCTGCACCACCTCGCGGGAACGCTGATAGCGGTAGGCGCTGTCGGCTGTCTCGCCCGGAAAGTCCGACGAAATGACGTTCACCGTCAGCCGGCCTTCCAGCATGTGGTCCAGCGTCGCAATCGTGCGCGCCAGCATGATCGGCTGCATCTCGCCGCAGCGCACAGCGGCAAGCAGATTGATCTTCGACGTGATCGGCGCGCAGCCGGCAACGAAGCTCAGCGTGTCCTGGCCGACCTGATAGGACGACGGACACAAGATGTTGCGGAAACCGAGTGCCTCGGACGTCTTCACGATCTCGGAGCAATGCGCCCAGCCCGAGCGCAGTGCGCCGTCCGGCACGCCGAGATATCGATAGTCGTCCGAGCAGAGTGCGGCGAACCACGAGACTTCGGCAGCATCGAGATCCGGCGAGGTGATTGGGACGATGCTCATTGCCACTCTTCAGAAAAGACGTCCGGGCCACTCAATGACGTCCGGAGCTGCGAATAGGGCTTGCGTAGCATTCGTTTCTGTGTAGATCAATACTGTATCAATTTTGGAGCCAAACCCGAAACCGAGATGCGATTGGAACACCGATGCATTTGACAAGGGCGGACCCAGGCCACCGATCCAGCCAGATGCGCGGGCCCTTGCCTGTGCACTTGCAGACCAGCGAAATGCTGATCCGCGAAATCGCGGCCGGACGGCTGCCCGACGGGGCGCGGCTGCCGCCCGAGCGCGAGATGGCCGCGAGCCTCGGGATTGCCGTCGGCACGCTCAGGCGCGCGCTGGCAGATTTGACCGAAAAGGGCCTTCTCGATCGCATCCAGGGCTCGGGTAACTATGTGCGAGCGCGCGGCGACTTGCTCGGGATCTATGCCTTCTTTCGCCTGGAGCGCATCGGCGGTGGCGGCCTGCCGAGCGCCGACGTGCTGTCCGTCGAGCGGCTGCCCAAGCCCGCCGACCTGCCGCAATTCGGCAGCACCGGCGAAGCCCACCGTATACGCCGGCTGCGGCGGCTTGACGGCGAGCCGGCCGCGGTCGAGGAGATCTGGCTCGACGTCAGCCGCGCCGAGCGGCTCAAGCGCGAGGACCTGTCGGAATCCCTCTATCTCCACTACCGGCTCGCGCTCGGCTTTTCGATCGTTCGCGCCGAAGACCACGTCGCCGTCGCGCCTGCGCCGGACTGGGCCCCGCTCGAGTTCAGGCCATCGCCGGGGACGGTCGTGGGTTTCATTGAACGTATCGCCTGGGCTGGCGACGGCGCCAGCGCGGAATATTCCCGCAGCTGGTTCGATCCGGGCGCGGCGCGCTACGTCACGCGTTTCAGATAGGCCGGAGGAAGTCGCAGCGTGACCAGATCATCGATCGGCTACGGCATCATCGGCTGCGGCATGATGGGCCGCGAGCACATCCGCAACATCGCTCTGTTGCCCGACGCGCATGTGGCCGCGATCTTCGAGCCGGACCCCGGCATGTTGGCGGCGTCGCTGGCGACGGCGTCGGGCGCGCGATCGGCGGCATCGATCGCCAAACTGCTGGCCATGGACGAGGTAGACTGCGTCTTGATTGCCAGCCCCAACCACCAGCACCTCGGTCAGATGGAGCAGATCGCCGCACTTCGACCACTGCCGGTGCTGGTGGAAAAGCCGCTCTTCACCGACGCCGCTGGCGAGGGGCGGATCGCGGCGCTGAAAGCTCGGCTTCCGCTCGTGTGGGTGGCCATGGAATACCGCTATATGCCGCCCGTCGCCGCATTCATCGAGCAGGCGCGCCACGCCACCGGCGGCATCCGCATGCTGACGGTCCGCGAGCACCGTTTCCCGTTTCTGACCAAGGTCGGCGACTGGAACCGCTTCAACCGCAACACCGGCGGCACGTTCGTCGAGAAGTGCTGCCACTTCTTCGACCTGATGCGGCTGATCCTCGGATCCGACCCCGTCCGCGTGATGGCGAGCGCTGGACAGGCCGTAAACCATCTCGACGAACGCTACGGCGGTGAGAGGCCGGATATCCTTGACCATGGCTATGTGCTGGTTGATTTCGCGAGCGGTGCGCGCGCCATGCTGGAACTCTGCATGTTCGCCGAGGGCAGCCGCTACCAGGACGAACTCTGCGCTGTCGGCGGCGACGGAAAGATCGAATGTCTGGTGCCGGGTCCCGGTCGCTTCTGGCCGACCCACCTTGGCCCTGCGCCAGTGCCCCAGTTGATCGTCAGCCCGCGCAATCTGCCTGGACCACGCCTGCTGGAGATTCCCGTCGACCCCCGGCTGCTCGAGGCAGGCGACCATAACGGTTCGACCTATTTCGAGCATGTCCGCTTCACCGCTGCGGTGCGCGGACAAGGCAAAGTGGAAGTGACCTTGCAAGACGGCTGGTGGGCCGTCGTCATGGGTCTCGCCGCCCAGAGATCGGCCCGCGAAGGCCGCGCCATCGAACTTGCCGTTGAATTCGCGTTGCCGACCTGAGGCCGACCACGCATTCACCAGACCATAGGGTCAGATGCGCCGACCGGTTGCTGCGTCGAACAGATGCGCACATGCGCGGTCGATCTCGATCCGCACCGGCGCGCCCTGCTTGAGCGGAAGCCGTTCGCGGAAAAGGCAGGAAATTTCCTCGCCGGCGCAGTCGACCTTGGCGAAGATTTCCGAACCTGTGGCTTCCAGAAGCGTGACCGTGCCTGGCACTCCCCCGGCAGTTGCGCGGATATGTTCGGGGCGGATGCCGTAGACGAGTTCGCGTCCTGCGGCATCCGCCGGCTGGGCGCCTTCCGGCAACGGCAGGATCAACCCGCCGGCGCTGCGGAACACGCCCTCCTCGATGCGGCCGGCAATGAAGTTCATGGCGGGCGAGCCGATGAAACCGGCAACGAAGAGATTGGCCGGATGGTCGTAGAGGTCCAGCGGCGCGCCGATCTGCTCGACCAGGCCGTCATGCAGTACGACGATCTTGTCGGCCATAGTCATGGCCTCGATCTGGTCGTGCGTGACATAGATGGTCGTGGTACCCAGCCGCTGGTGCAGGGCCTTGATCTCGCCGCGCATCTGGACGCGCAACTTGGCGTCGAGGTTGGAGAGCGGCTCGTCGAACAGGAAGACCTGCGGGTCGCGTACGATCGCGCGGCCCATGGCGACGCGCTGGCGCTGGCCGCCGGAAAGCTGGCGCGGATAGCGGTCGAGCAGCTTTTCGAGGCCAAGAATGCCGGCTGCCTTCCTGACCCGCCCAGCGGTATCGGTCGGGTCGGCTTTCTTGATCTTGAGGGCAAAGCCCATATTGTCGGCCACAGTCATATGCGGATAGAGCGCATAGTTCTGGAACACCATCGCGATGTTCCGGTCTCGCGCCCGCAGATTGTTGACCATGCGCTCGCCGATTGCGATCCTCCCGCCCGAGATCGTTTCAAGTCCGGCAATCATGCGCAGCAGCGTCGACTTTCCGCATCCCGACGGGCCGACCAGGATGACGAACTCGCCGTCGGCGATATCGACACTGACGTCGTGAATAATCTTGGTGGCCCCGAAGGCCTTCTGCACGTTGTTGATCGTTACCGATGCCATTGGATCTTTCCTGGAAAAAAAGTGATGTCCGGACGCGCCTCAGCCGCCCTTGACGGCGCCGGCGGTCAACCCCGCGACGATCTGCCTTTGCGCGAACATGGTCAGGATCAGCACCGGCAACGTCACCACCAGCGCCGCCGCGGCGAGCGGCCCCCAGCTGACCTGCTCGTAGGACAGCATGTTGTAGACGGCGACCGGCAATGTGCGCGTCTCCCGGCTGGCGAGCACCACGCCGAAGACGAAATTGTTCCACGAGAAGATCACGGACAGGATGAAGGCGACGACGATGCCCGGCTTGGCGATGGGCAGGGCAACCAGCCGGAAAACCTGCCAGGAGTTGGCGCCGTCGATGTTGGCCGCCTCTTCCAGTTCCATCGGCGTGGTCTCGAAATAGCCGATCATCACCCAGACCACGATCGGCACCGTCACCACCAGATGGATGATGATCTGCGGCCAGAGCGTGCCGAGGATCCCGATCCATTGGAACAGCAGAAACAGCGGGATGAGATAGGATAGCCCAGGCGTCATGCGGGCGATCATGATGACGACCGCCGACCGTTCAGCCTTGAGCCGTGCGATGCCATAGCCGGCCGGTACGCCGATCAGCAGCGCCAGCAAGGTCGCCGTGCCGGTCACCAGAACCGAGTTCCAGAGATAGAGCAGGAAATTGTTCTCCTCGAACACCTTTACATAGTTCGACCAGGCGAAACGTTCGGGGATCAGGATCGGCGGATAGGCACCGTTGTCGATTTCGAACTTCAGCGACAGCGAGATCATCCAGAGGAAGAACAGGATCGCCGGCGAGACGAAAACCAGGGCAGCGAAAAACAGACCGATCTGGTTGAGCAGCCGCGAACTCATCTATTTGCCCTCCGTATCGATCCACTGCGAGCGTTGACGCAGCATTAGGAGGACAAAAGACAGGGCCACGATGACAATGAAGAACACCACGGCCATGGCCGAGCCGTAGCCGATATCGTAGTAGGAGAAGGCGGTGTTGTAGAGATAGATGTTGATGGTTTCCGAGGCCGTGCCCGGCCCGCCCTGGGTCATCGCGTAGATGATGTCGAAGCTCTTCAGCGCATCGATGGTGCGGATGATGACCGCGATCATCAGGAACGGTGCGATCATCGGCAAAGTGAGATAGCGGAATTGCTGCCAGGCATTGGCGCCGTCGATCTCGGCGCTTTCGAAGGGCTCGCGCGGCACCGAAGCCAGCCCACCCAGCACAATCAGCATGACCAGCGGCGTCCACTGCCAGGTCTCGACCGCAACCAGCGACGGGATGACCGTGTTGGCATTGAATATCCATTCCTGAGCCGGGATGCCGACCAGCGACAGCAAGTAGTTGAGTACGCCGAGCTGAGGATGGAACATCATGGTCCAAACCAGTGCCACAGCAACGGGCGTCGCCATCATCGGCATGACGAAGACGCCGCGCAGCAGACCGCGCAGCGGAAACCTGGCGTCGAAGATCAGGGCGGCCACGGTGCCCAGGAGCATCGGCGCTGCAACCGAGAGGAAGGTGTAGGTCAACGTATGAACAAGGGATTCCCAGAAACGTGGGTCGCTTGCCAGGCGGAGGTAGTTTTCCATCCCGGCAAAGCTCCGCGACTGGCCGAGCGTCCAGCGGTTGACGCTCATCCACAGCGTGAAAGCCCAAGGAAAAACGATGACGGCGCCAACGACGACGAGTGCGGGGACAACGAAAGGCCAGTAGTTGGGAGCCAGCCGGATCGTCTGGCTCCCGTCGATAACCGGCATCGTCACCCCGGTCTGTTCTGGGGTGGTGGCCGACATCAGCCCTGCTCGCTCCTGTCGAGAACCGGCTGGAACTGCTCGGTGGCCTTCTTCAGCTCGGCGGCGGGATCGGCGCCGGCAATCATGTTGGTCAGCGCCACGCCATAGATGTCGCGGAATTCGGTGACGGGAATGATGACCGGCAGCGCCAGCCGGCTGATATTGCCTGAGCCGATCACGGCATCAAGCCAGCTTGCCGGCATAGTGACGCCTTCGCGCACCTTGGGATCCTCCAGCACGGATTTGCGGAACGGAACGCCGGCGCCGGCCTGCAACAGCCTCGCGCCCATGGCTGGCGATACCGCCCACTGGCAGAACAGATAGGCGGCCTCCTTCTTCTCGCTGGCGGCGGTAACGCCAATCCCGTCGCCAAAGGTGCCCGAGGCATGCGCCTTGGGACCCTTGGGCATGACGCCGTAGCCGACCTTGCCGACCACCCTCGATTTTTCCGGGTTTTCCATCGGCGGGGCAAAACCCACGCCGTCGAGCCACATGCCGATCTTGCCTTGCAGGAAGGCAGACTGTGCTTCGGCCCAATTGAACCCGGTGACGCCCGGAGGGGCGGACTTGGTCATCAATCTTTGATAGAGCGCGGCAGCCTCGATCGCCTCGGGAGCCTCGGTGCGCAGCTTGCCCTTGTCGTCGAGCGGCGTCATGTCGTAGCCGAGCATCAGCGATGTCCACACCGGCGTATTTGCGTTCTTGAGCCCGCGGGCGACGAAGCCGTATGTATTGGTCGACGGGTCGGTCAGCGCTTCGGCGGCGGCCACCAGTTGCTCGAAGGTCTCGGGGTATTTGAGGCCCTTGGCCTCGAACAG
The DNA here is from genome assembly GCF_040323855.1 of Mesorhizobium sp. M0028. Lineage (NCBI taxonomy): Bacteria > Pseudomonadati > Pseudomonadota > Alphaproteobacteria > Hyphomicrobiales > Phyllobacteriaceae > Mesorhizobium > Mesorhizobium sp. M0028. The sequence continues at coordinate 184,474 of NZ_JAMYVG010000004.1, read as the reverse complement.
CTCCTTGTTCCAATAGAGTATCCAGTAGTCCACCGAGAAGGGTAGCGAGCGCAGCACGCCCTGGCCGTCCTTGGCAAACAGCATGCCGGCCTCGGCGAAGTCGCTTTCGACCAACCCCGGGTCGGTGAGCGACGGGTCGGCGAGGTAGCCGGCGATGTCAGCCAGCCAGCCACCTTTCTCGAACTGGCGCTTTTGCACGTGGTAGCTCAGATGCACGACGTCGAAGCTGGGCTTGCCCGAGCTCAATTCGATCACCGTCTTCTGGCGCTGCTGCTGCTCGGGCGTGGCCTCGGCATTGACCTTGATGCCGGTCAGTTCCTCGAACTCGGCGAGATATTTCAGGATGGTGTCGCTGCGCGGGCTTTTCACCAGATTGACGTCAAGCGTCGTCCCGGCAAAGCGTTTCCAGTCGACGCCTGCGGCAAAGCTAGGGCGGAGCCCCACAAGGCCGGCGGCGGTGAGCGCCGCGGTTCCGGCAAGGAGTTGCCTCCTGGTTGGGTTGAACAGATTGGACGACATTTCTTCCTCCCGGTTGCTGTCGTTGTGGATGCGCCGCGAACCGCGGCGCGGCTATATTTCCTCAGATCTGGAGCGCCAGCCGGCGCGCATTGTCGATATGCAGACTGATCGCTTCAACCGCCTTTTGCGAATTGCGGCTCTCCATGGCTTCGATGACCGCCAAATGTTCGCGCATCACCGGCACCACGCGACCGTCGATGCGGAAACGCTCCTGGTGGATCAGCCGGATTTTCACCGAGTTGACCAGATAGGCCTTGGCGATGATCTCGTTGCCCAGCGCATTGATAAAGGTATCGTGCATGGCCCAGTCGATGGTCTGGGCCTTGGCTTCCATTTCCGGCGTCGGCGCCTGCCCCAGAGCTTGAGCCAGCATCTCCTCGTGTTCGCGCCGCATGCGGGCAAGTTCGGCATCTGAAGCGCTGGCCGTGAATAGCGCCACCGCCTCGCGTTCCATGAATAGCCGAAACTGAAAGGCCTCGCGGATCAGATTGATGTCGATGTGCGCGATTTGCATGCCGCGCTGCGGGATGGTGGTCAGCAATCCCTCGGCCTCGAGACGCGGGACGATCTCGCGAATAGCGCCCAGCGGCAGCCCGGTGAAAGCGACCAGTTCGCGCTGTGACACGAACTGCCCCGGCCGCAGATCACGGGCCAGCAAATGCCGCGTGAAGCTGGCATAGGCTTTCTCCCGGAGAGTGATCGGTTCGCTGCCGTCTTCCACTTCAGCTCGCTTCCTTGTCGGCCAGCCCGGCCTTGTCGGTCAGGCCGCCTCTGTCGCAAACAGCCTGTCGTAGGCCGCGGCAAGCTGCCGCCGTCCTTGTGGGCCGATCGCCTCCAGGGGCGGGCGGACCGCCAGCCAGCGCTCGTCGCCGGTCGTGCGCGCGACCATGACCTTCACCGCCGGTGTGACCGGGTATTTGAGCAATTCGAGCACGAAGTCCTCGACGCGTGGGTCGTCGCGGCCGTCTTCGACCATTGCGAGGATTTCGCCGGTAACAAAATTAGCCATGCCGGAAATCGCACCCTGTCCGCCGCGGCGCACGCTTCTCGCCAGATGCCGTTCGTCGCCGATCAGGATCACCAGATCGCCATGCGCTTCAAGCAGCGCCTCACTGTAGCTCCAGTCCCCGCCGGAATCCTTCACCCCGGCCACCACAGCGGGAAAGGCGGCGCGCAACCGGCCGATCAGCCCAAGCGGGAGCGGCACCATGGTGACAGAGGGGATGTTATAGAGGAGCACATCACGCGCCAGCGGGCCGAGTGCGGCGAAGACGGCGGAAAACCATCCGAACAGCCCGTTCTCGCCGACATTCTTGAAGTAGCTCGGCGGAGCGAGCAGAATGTTGCGAACGCCGCGCTGCAAAGCGTGCCGAGCCTGATCGGCGGCATCTTCGATTGCATCGACCAGCACGCCGGCGACGAGCTGATGTGCCGGTATACCGGCCGCCAACATGGCTTCGGTGACGATCCGCCGCTCGTCGGTGCCCACCGAGGCTCCTTCCCCGGTGGTGCCGAACAGCGTCGCGCTGCTGCAGCCGGCGCCAAGGCAGGCTCGGGCGTGCGCGATCATCGGCGCGAGCGCTATCTGCCCCGACGGGTCGAAGGGTGTGGCTAAGGCAACCGAAAGACCAAAGCGGGAAGCCAATGCGATCTCCGTTGAAATCAATGTGCACGTAGCGTTAGCACGCTAACATGTCAGATGTAAACTGGCGATCTTGCCAACTCGGCATCGCCGATTGGCGCTGCCGCGGCAGCGCCATCACCGATCACATCCTGCCGCCCGAGCATCACATATGCTGCTGTCCCCGAGCGTCTGCGGATTGGCTGGACGAGGCGGCCTAAGCTGATCAAGTGGCGACGAGGTGGCCGTCGCCAACATCTTCAAGCTTGAGTTTCCGGGGCTCGTCACCGATGCGCCGCACAGCGCTTGGAATTTCGCTGTCCAAACGGGCGAACCGGGCGCGGCGCCGGCCTGGATCGGGAACCGGAACGGCTTCGATCAGCCGCTTTGTGTAAGGATGGCGCGGGTTGGAGAAGATCTGGTCGCGGGTGCCCATCTCGACGATCTGCCCCAGATACATTACCGCCACGCGATCGGAGATGTTCTCTACCACCGCCATGTCGTGCGAGATGAAGAGATATGCGACGCCGAATTCGCGCTGCAGTTCCTTCAGCAATCTTAACACGCGCGCCTGCACCGACACATCGAGAGCAGAGACGCTCTCGTCGGCAATGATCAGCTTTGGTCGCAGCGCCAGCGCCCGTGCAACGCAGATTCGCTGGCGCTGCCCGCCGGAGAATTCGTGGGGATAGCGCTCCATCTGGTCAGCGGAGAGGCCGACGCGTTCGAACAGTGCGGCGATCTGGGCGTGCCGTTGCTCTTTGTCGCCGAGGCCGTGGATCAGCAGAGGCTCGGCGACGAGATCGCCTACTCGCATGCGCGGGTCGAGGGACGCGAAGGGATCCTGAAAGATCATCTGCACATTGCGGCGTACAGCCTTGCGCTCCTTGCGGCTGAGCGCCGACAAGTCGTGGCTGCCGATTGAAATGCTGCCGGTGTAGGGCACCAGCCCGGCGATCGCCTTGGCCGTCGTCGACTTGCCGCAGCCCGATTCGCCGACCAGCGACAGCGTTTCGTGCGGCGCGATCGAGAAACTGACGCCCTCGACCGCGTGCACCCTGCGGTCAACGCGACCGAAGAAGCCGCCGCGCAGGTCGAAGCGGACGTGAAGATCGCTGACGGATACAAGCTCGGCCGGCATGTGGGCGGCGTCTTGTCGGTCTTCGGCCGGCCGTCCACCGCCGATGCGTGGCACGGCGGCCAGAAGCTCGCGCGTATAATCTGCCTGCGGGCGGGTGAAGATGTCGGTCGCGCTGCCCTGCTCGACCATCCGGCCATCGCGCATGATGATAACGCGGTCCGCCATCTCGGCGACGACACCCATGTCGTGCGTGATCAGGATAACGCTGGTGCCGTGCTCGCGCTGCAGGTCACGCAGCAACTCCAGCACCTCGCCCTGAACGGTGACGTCGAGGGCGGTCGTCGGTTCATCGGCGATCAGCACATCCGGGTTCAGGGCCAGAGCCATGGCAATCATCATACGCTGGCGCATGCCGCCTGAGAGTTCGTGCGGATAGTGCTCGAGCCGCCGTTCGGCATCCGGAATTCGGACTGCCTTCAGCGCCTCGAGCGCCCTCAGCCGCGAGTTGGAGCGCGACAGCGAGGCGTGTGCCTCGATCGCCTCCGTGAGCTGCCGGCCGATGGAAAGAACCGGATTGAGCGATGTCATCGGTTCCTGAAAGATCATGGCAATGCGGTCGCCGCGGATGCGGCGCATACCACTCTCGCTAAGAGCCGCGAGATCCTGATCGCCGAGCCGGATGGAGCCTGATCTGATGCGTGCCGCCGGCTGCGGCAGCAAGCCCATGATGGCCAGCGCCGTCATCGACTTGCCGGAACCGGACTCGCCGGCGATGCAAAGCGTTTCGCCGCGCATCAGGTCGAATGTCAGGTCGGAAACGACGTCGCGGTCGCCCTCTTCGCCGCGCACGGCGACGCTCAGACCTGAGACGCTGAGTACCGGCCTGACAGAGCCACTCTCCGCGGCGCCCTGCCCGGATCGTTTGATGTCCTCCACCTTCATTCAAAGACGCAGCGGGGGAAGTAGAAAGAAACCACCCAGTTGGGCATGTCGACGATCTCGCTGATGCGCAGGTCGCCGCAAACCGACACGAGCATATAGGCGTCTACCGGATCCATGCGGTAGCGGCCGGAGAGCAGGTCGATCATCTGCGAGACGGCGCTCCTGGCGCCGTCCATCAGATCCGGCCCGATACCGGTTGTCACCTCATAGCCCTTGGCGTCGAGATGTCGCGACACCGGACCGGGCGTCGTGAAACGCGGCGTCCGCAGCCGGGCATCCTTGACCAGATCGAGCGTCAGCACGGCGTCCATGGGGCTCTCGATCGCCGTGCCGCAGACCTCGCCGTCGCCTTGCGCGGCGTGCGTGTCACCGACCGAGAACAACGCTCCCGCGACCTCTACGGGCAGGTAGAGCACCGTGCCGGCAGCGAGATCACGGATGTCCATATTGCCGCCCACGCGCCGCGGCGGGACCACCGAATGCAGACCCGGCTCAGCCGGGGCATTGCCGATGGTGCCGGCGAAGGGCTTGAGCGGCACCCGGCCGCTCTTGCCGAACAGCGCGGGTTCGAGCGAGGCGGCGTCGTACTTCCAGATATTCAGTGCCGGTTGAGTGAAGTCATCCGCCAACAGACCGAATCCCGGGATATTCGCTGTCCAACCGAAGCCGGACGGCTTGAACGCCTCGATGGTGATTTTCAGGGCATCGCCCGGCTCTGCCCCGTCGACATAGATTGGCCCAGTGACCGGGTTCACCTTGGCAAAATCGAGCAAAGCAACGTCGTCAACGGTGCTCTCCATCGTCAGCTGCCCGCCGGACGAGTCCAGGCACTGGAACTCGATCGTCGACCCTGGCGCCACCCGTTCGGCCGGGACAAAGGAATTGTCCCAGCCGAAATGATGGTGGCGCCCGTGGATGGTGTAGTCGCAGTTATTGCACATCGGTCACATACACATTGTCGTAGTTGATCGGGATGTGGACCGGGTCGACATAGAGGTTGTCCGCGCCACCCATGCGGGTTGATTTCATGGTGAAACGCTGCTCGTTGAACACCGGTGCCCAGGGCGCGTCTTCCATGATCTTGCCGTAGATCTCGCTCCACATCTTGGCGCGTTCGCCAGCCTTGGCCGGGTCGACGATGGAGTCGGCTTCGGCCGCCTTGGCGTCGAGCTCCTTGTTGCAATACCACGACCAGTTCCAGCCGCCCGGGACGGCACCAGCGCAGCCAAGGATCGGGCCGTAGAAGTTCGACGGATCGGGGAAGTCGGCGATCCAGGCCATGCCGCCGGACCAGATCATCGGCGCACCGGCCTTGTCGCCGCCGGCGGCGATGACGTTGGCCTGGGCGAGCGACTGGATGCTGGCCTTAATGCCGACCGCCGCCAGATCCTGCTGGATGGCCTGCGCGATACGCGGGTTGGGATCGGTATTCATGGCAAACAGCTGCGTGTCAAAACCACCGGGATGCCCCGCCTCGGCAAGCAAGGCCTTGGCCTTGGCTACGTCATAGGAATAGCCCTTGAATTCTTTGTCGTAGCCAGGCATCGACGGCGGCAATGGCTGATTGGCCGGCACCGCACGGTTGTTGATCAGTTGGACGATGCGGTCCTTGTTGATCGCCATGTTGACCGCCTGCCGCACCTTCACATTGTCGAACGGCGCCATGGTGGTATTCATGGTGATATAGCCGGTGTGCAACTGGCCGCCCTCGACGACACGGGCCTTCTGCTCGGGATCGGCCATCACCTCCTGGAATTTCGCCGGCGGAATGCCGTCGCCGGGAACGTCGATCTCGCCTTTCTGGAGCCGCAGCAGCGCCACGATCGGCTCCTGACCGATCTCAAAGGTGATCTTGTCGAGATGCGGCAGGCCCTTGTGCCAGTAATCCGGGTTACGCTCGAAGACCACGCGCTGGCCGAGCGTCCATTCCGCGAGCTTGAAGGCGCCGGTGCCGACCGGATGTTTGCCGAAGTCCGCGCCGTATTTTTCGACCTCTTCCTTCGGCACGACATGCGAGAAGTTGATCGCCATGACATGCAGGAAGGTGGCGTCGGGCCGGGTCAGCTCGAACTTGATCGTGTAGGGATCGACGACGGTTATGCCGGCCAGGCTTTCCGCCTTGCCGGCAGCGACATCGTCATAGCCTTTGATCGACCCGAAGAAGCCGGCACCAGGGCTCTGTGTCTTTGGATTGGTGACCCGGTCGAGCGAATATTTCACGTCGTCGGCGGTCATCTCACGGCCATTGTGGAACTTCACTCCTTGGCGCAGCTTGAAGGTGAAGGTCTTGCCGTCGGGCGCAATCTCGTAGCTCTCGGCAAGGTCGGGCCGCAGGTTGGTGGTGCCCGGCTCGTAGTCCATCAGCCCGTCGAACAGGCTCTTGATCATCGACCAGTTCTGCCAGTCATAGCCGATGGCCGGATCGAGCGTAGCGACGTCGTCCTTGTAGGTAATGGTGATCGCGCCGCCCTGCTTGGCATTCGGATCGACGGCGTCTTCGGCGCGTACGCTCGTCATGCCAAGCACCAGCGCAAGCGCCGATGCCGCCACGGTCGATATCAGATATTTTCTCATGTCATGTTCCCTATCTCTGGTGTTCTTGGTTTTCATCTGAGCTTGATGCGTGGATCGATGAACGGTGCGACAGTGTCGGCCAGGAGATTGCCGAGCACGATGGCAAAGGCCGAAACCAGGGTGACCCCCATGATGATCGGAATGTCGATGCGCTGAATGGCCTGCCAGGCTAGCTGGCCGATGCCTGGCCAGCCGAACACGCTTTCGACAACCACGATGCCGCCCATGAAGATGCCGATGTCGATGCCGATCATGGCAATGACCGGCAGGATGGCGTTGGGCAGCGCGTGCCGGAAGATAATGGCGCTGCGTGCAAGACCCTTGGCACGCGCGGTACGCACGTAATCCTGGCGCAGCACGTCGATCATCGACGAGCGCATCATGCGGGCGTACCAGCCTGCGCCGAGAATTCCCATGGTCAGCGACGGCAGCACCAGATGGCGCCAAGTGCCGTAACCGCCGATCGGGAACCAACCGAGCCGCACCGCGAACACATAAAGCAGCAGCAGGCCGACAACGAATTGCGGCGCCGAGACGCCGACGAAGGAGGCGACCATCAGCGACTGGTCGGTGGCGGTGCCGCGCTTGACGGCGGCGATGAGGCCCATCGTAAGCCCGATCACGACTTCGCAAGTAATGGCGCCGACCATCAGCAGCAGGCTTGCCGGCAGCCGCGAGACGATCAGCTCCGTGACCTCCGAGCGCTGAATGTAGGAGCGCCCCAGATCGCCGCTGAGCAGGCTGATCAGATAGTGCCAATACTGGACGACAAAGGGCTGGTCGAGGCCGAGCTGCCGGCGGATGTTCTCGACCGTCTCGGGCGTGGCGCTGCGGCCGGCGATCTGGCGGACGGGATCGGCGGGCAGCAGATAGAGCAGCGCAAAGGTGATCAGAGAGACGCCGAGCAAGATGAGCACGGACTGGACAACGCGGCGGCCGAGATAGGCGATCATCTTCGCCCCCTTTGCGTCGGATCGAGAATGTCGCGCAACGCATCGCCGACTAGGTTAAAGGCTAGCGCTAGCGCCAGGATCGCCGCACCCGGAAAGAAAACCAGCCAGGGCGCTGCCTGAAAATAGGTTTGGTTTTCGAAGATGATGTTGCCCCAGGAAGCAGTCGGCGGTTGCACGCCGATGCCGAGATAGCTGAGCGTCGCTTCCAGAAGCACCGTGGTCGAGATGCCGAGCGTGCCCCAGACGATGATCGTCGGCAAAAGGTGCGGCAGGATATGACGAAACAGGATGCGTGGAGCGCTTGCGCCGATGGTGCGCTCAGCATCGATGAACTCGCGCTCGGAGAGCGAACTTGTCTCGGTGTAGATGACGCGGGCGGTCTGCACCCAGTTCACCAATGCGATCACCATAGCGACGATCCACAGGCTCGGCTGGAGCACCGCCGCCAGGCAGATGGCGAGCAGCAGCGCCGGGAAAGCCATCATCAAATCGGTGAAGCGCATAAGCGCGCTGCCGATCCAGCCGCGGAAATAGCCGGCCGTGATGCCGACCAGCGTGCCGATCAGAAGCGCCACGCCATTGGCGACGATGCCGATGATCAGCGACGTGCGCGCGCCGAAGAGAAGACGGGTCAGCAGGTCGCGGCCAAGCAGGTCGGTGCCTAGCCAGAATTGGGCTCCCGGCGGCAGTGGCGCGCCTTCAAGCGTGAGCCCGTCAAACATCTGCTCGTTCGGATCGTAGCCTGTCAGCCACGGTGCAAGAATGGCGCCGGCCAAGACAAGGGCAATAATCCCGAGGCCGAGCAATGCGAGAGGCCGTTTTAGCAGACGTCGCCAGACGCCGGCGCGAGGCTTGGCTGGCATACGCCCCGCGGCTGAAAGCTCAGGCGCGATCGGATTGGTCATCGTCGCCTTCTTCTTGTGTCATCGCCACGATCCTGCGCGCGGCGTCCTCGACGCTGATTTGCCAGCTCATCGCCAGCGAGCGAAGCTGCGCATAGGCACGGCCGTCCTCGGCGCCCTTCGACAAGACCTCCACCGCGCGTACGATGGTCTGGCGCTCCGCGACCCGCTGACGAAGCGAGGCGATCTCGCTGGCCAGAAGCTTGCGCGCCTCGAAACTCTGCCTTGCGATCAAAAGCGCGCTATAGACGCCGGCGTTGCCGACCGGTTTCAGCAATTGGGCATCGGCCTTGTGCGACAGTGCCCATTCGACACGCCCCGGCGCCTCGGAGCCGATCAGCGCTATCAGCGGCATCGGTGCCTCGCCCGGCTTCCACGGAAATTGCTCGTCAAAGCCGAGGTCTACGTCGAAGAAAACGAAGTCCGCCGCCAAGGCTTCGGCCGGCAGTTCCGGCCAGAAGCCAATCGCCTCAAGGCCGATGGCCGACAATTGCCTTGTGATCGCCTGCACGGTCGGATGTGGACGATGCAGGACAAAAGCCCTGGCGCCTCCAAGGTTCGGGATACGCGCCATCTTGCTCACGACACCACCCGCAGGCGTGGCCGCCCGAACGTCTCCGTCCGGTCATAGCGGGAAAGGTAGGGATCGGGTGCCACGCCCTTCGTCAGCGTGACCGTTTTGAACGATGTCCCATCGATACGTCCGATCTGCACCGGCAAGGTAGCGTGCTGGGTTTGCGGATCGATGGCGATGTCGCCCAGCGGTGTTCGAAATGATGTTCCGGCAAAGACCTTGGGCAGGTCCGTCCATTGTGCACCGGGGTTGCGGGTGAGGATCTCGGCGAGCGTGCGCACCGAGGCATAAGCCGCCGCCTCGAAGGATGAGGCAGGCATGACGGAAGACACTGAAGCCGCTCCGCGATCCGCCCCCGAGGTGTCGTGAAAATAGGGCCCAACGGAAAGATGACCATCCCCTGCCCCGTTGAGCGCCGGCAATTCGCATTCCGTGAGATTGCAGGACAGGATCGGGCAACGCTCCGGCCTGAAATGCGGGTCGCGCCGGCCAAGCTCGGCATAGGCGGCGATAAACGCATAGGAAGAAGGGCCGATGAGATTGTTCAGAATGAAATCAGGTCTCGTCGCCTGTACCTCCGCGATCAGCCTCGCAACATCGACCTCGCCAAGCGGCAGATAGCGTTCGCCCAGCACCTTGCCGCCGGCGTCCGCAATCAGGTCGCGCGCCACACGGTTGGTCTCCCAACCCCAGATGTAGTTGGAACCGAGCAGGAAGCCGTCGGCGCCGAAACGAGGCACGACATAGGCAAGTAGCGGTACCAGATGCTGATTGGGGCAGGCGTGGGTGTAGACGACATGCTCATTGGCTTCGAAGCCCTCGTACGGGCAGGCATACCACAGCGTGCCGCCTGCCCTTTCCAGGATTGGAATGACCTCCTTGCGGCTCCACGAGGTGACGCAGCCAATGATGTGACGCGCGCCGCTGTTGGCGAGAATGTCCGCGCAGCCGCTTGCATACCGATCGATGTTGCCCTGCGGGTCGCGCTCGACCGGGATGAATTCGAAGGGGACAACGGGATCGGCGTTGACGTCGGCGATGGCGTTCATCGCGCCCGCACGGCAGGATTCGGACACCAGCCGGTAGTTGCCGGACCGCGAATAGAGAATGCCGATCTCGATATGCCGTTTCAAGCAAAGCCTCAAAATGACAATGCCCCGCAGCCACCGCCGCAAGGCGAGGCATACGAGGCATTCTTGCCGCCCGGCGGCCAGAGCCGGTATTTGTCTCACCGTATTACGCCCGCGCCCCCAGTCAAGAGCCGCCGCACGAAACTTTGGCCAGCCGAAACGGTTCGACGCGGAGCACGCAACTCATGCCGCTGGTCGTGTAGAGTCCGCCGGGAACCAAAATTACTGATGTCCAGGTATGAGGCCGGACAACCTGGTTCGCTACCATTCAAAGCAACGACTTTAATATCGGTTTACCTGAATCTGCTAGCAGCAATGACGCCGGTTTTCGTCGGTCAAGCAAAGGGTCCACCTTGCCGCAGCAATTCAGCACTCCGTTCAGTCACCGGGGCGACCGCAACTGGTCGAGGTTGCACGGCTTCATGGGCGTCGAGTTGGAACTCGCGTCCGATGTTCTCGTGCCTCGTGTCGCCTTGGCCCGGAAGCTCGGCGGACGGGACTTCGGTGCCGGGAGCCGGGCTTGAGCATCATTCGCGCCTTGCAAGGCGCCGACCTCCCGGCAGTCGCGGACATGTTTCAGCGCGTGCTGCTGAAGGAAGGGACGAAAGCGCCGGCCTCTCTCGTCGAATACATGAGACGGTTTTATCTGGATGCGCCCGGTTGCGGCGGCGACCTCCGGTCGCTTGTCCATGTCAACGACGCCGGTCGCGTCTCCGGATTTGTCGGTGTCCACGTGCTGCCGATGACGTTCAACGGCCGACAACTACGCGCCGCCATCTGTAGCTCGCTCATGGTCGAGGACCATGAGCACGATCCGCTGGCCGGCGCCCGCTTGCTGAAAGCATACCTTGATGGTCCGCAGGACATCTCCTTCAGCGAGACGGCCAACGATATCTCCGTGAAATTGTGGACCCGGCTGCGCGGCGCGGTCCTGCCGCAATACAGCCTTGACTGGGTCCGCGTGATGCGCCCCGCGGCCTTCATGCTCAGCCTTTCCGCCAATCGCCTGACGCTTGCCCGAATGCTCAATCCGTTGGCGCGTGCCGTCGACCGATTTTATTGCAGGAGGATGACGCCCAGCGAACGACGCTGGTCAGGTGTGGCGGTGGAAGGGGCAGGCCACGGAGCATTTCGGATATCCGAAATCGACAGCCACACATTTGCCAAGCTCATCGAGCCGTTTACCGCTCAATTCGCCCTGCGCCCGGATTGGACGGAAGGCCAACTCGACCACATCCTGACCGATGCGGCACAGAAGCCGGATTTAGGCGAGCTTGTCTTCGGTTGCGTGACATCGCCAGTCGGCAACAATGTCGGCGCTTTCGCCTATTACGCACGGAAGTATCAAATTGGTCGCGTGCTGCAGATCCTCGCCCTCCCCGGCCAGGCGGGCTCGGTGATAGACTGCCTTATCGATCATGCCGCCGCGCGCGGCGTCAGCGGCCTGCGCGGACGTGTTCAACCTGCACTTCTGGAGGCGATGCTTGGACGACGCATCGCTTTCCTGACCGTTGCCTCAACGGTGGTGCATTCACGTGATCCAGAGCTGTTGGACGCCATGAAGAACTCGCAAGTCTTCCTGAACGGTCTTGCGGGCGAGCAGTGGAGCCGGCTGATCGGGAGCCGTTTCAGCTAGAGTCGGGACACGTTCAAATCGAACCGTCCATCCGTGGCCCGGTTTCGAGGCGGTTCAGGTGCCGATTTCCTCGACTTCATCAACGAGTTGCGGACGCTGGTGCAGATAACGCGTCGCCTTGCGTTTGGCGATGATATCGGCCCAGACGCGTTCCACTTGTGAGGCGGCCAACCCCGCCGCCTGCCCCACCAGCTCAGCCGCCACGCCGTTGTTGAGGCCGTAAAGGCAAATATCCATACGGTCATAAGGAAGCGAGAAGTAGAACTCCTCCTGGGTCTGCGCCAGCGAGTAGGTATCGGTGGTCGGCGGCCGGTTCCGGATTTCCTCCGGAACACCGAGATGGGCCGCCAGCGCATAGACCTGCGTTTTATAGAGGTGCGCGATCGGCTTGACGTCCGCTGCGCCGTCACCGTTCTTCACGAAGAAACCCTGATCGTATTCCAGCCGGTTCGGCGTTCCAAGGACGGCGAAGTTCAAGCGGTCGGCGTGATAGTATTCGATCTGCTTGCGGGTGCGCTGTTTCATGTTGGTGGCGGCGACGATACCAAGATAGACAGGCAACGGCATTCTCAGTTTCGTCTGCTTGCCTTCCGGATCCTGCACCACCAGGGATGAGATATTGTAGCCCTTGCCCTCGAGGGCGTTCGCGATCACGATCTTCGAGGCCCAGCCTTCGGCGTATTCCGGGACCAATTCGCGGATAAAGGCGTCGCGACGCTGGTAGCAGCCCATCGCGCTCAGGGTCGGCCCGATATCCTCTACGATAGCCTCGACGCCAAAAGTTTCGGCGACGAGGCGGCCGAGCCGCAGACTTTCGGGATCGGAATCGCTTTCCGGCATGAACAGGCAAAGCACATTCCGCGGTCCGACGGCTCGCGCGGCCAACGCGACCGACACGCTCGAATCGATCCCGCCCGAAAGACCGAGCACAAGGCCCCGCTTGCGAAACCCGCGCAACTGCTGGCGCAAAGCCGTTACGACACGGTCCGTTTCGGCGGCCAGGTCGATCGCCAGAGCCTGCGCCAGAAAGGTCCGCGCGTCCTTGGCGGGGCGAACATTCATTGAGCGGCCTCCATGGTTTCTGCCGCAAGCCGACGACTGACCTTGCCGGTATCGGTCTTCGGCAGTTCCCGGCGGAACTCGATGACCCTGGGGACCATAAAGTCCTCAAGGTGGCGTGCACAATGACGAATGATATCCTTTTCGCTAAGCGCCGGGTCGGACCGTACGATGAGTGCACCGATCGCATGCCCGAGCACGGGATCCGGCACACCGACAACCACTGCTTCCGCGATGCCCGGATGCGCGTGAAGCACGGCTTCCACTTCCTTGGGCGCGACTTTCTCCCCCCGCGACTTTATGATGTCGTCCTTGCGGCCGACGAAATAAAGAAAGCCTTCCTCATCGGCCCGGAACAGATCGCCGGTGTAGAGAACCATCTCCCAAGGATTCGGACCTGGGCGAAGGGCTTGTGCCGTCGCAGCTTCGTTTCGCCAATAACCCTGCATGACGTGCGGCCCGCGAATGACCAACTCACCTGCTACGCCCGGCGGCACTCGTTGCCCGTAGTCGTCGACGACAAAGGCCTCGGTGTTCGGAATGGCTATCCCGACCGACCCCGGCCGGTGGTCGAGTTCCTCGGGTGGCAGATAGGTGCAGCGCTTGCATTCCGTCAGGCCATACATCGAATAGAGCCTGACATCGGGGAAAAGAAACCGCAGGCGTTCTATGTGAGCCGGCGGCAAGGCAGCCGCCGTGTTGGAAATATAGCGAAGGCTGGGCAGGAAGCCCGGCGCCAGGTCACGCATCTGCAGGATCATCGCTGCCATCGTGGGCACGAGCGGAAGACCGGTGACGCCTTCCTGGCGGATACGTTCAAAGACCGCCTGGGGAAAAGCGAAGGACTTCTCGAGCACGAGCGTGGCGCCGAGCCTGACAGCCATCAGCAACTGATAGAGCCCGTAGTCGAAAGCCAGGGGCAGAACATTCAAGATGATGTCGTCCGGCGAATTGCGCAGATAGGTGGTGATTGAGTCGGCCGCCGCGTCGCAATTGCGGTGCGTCATCATCACGCCCTTGGGCCGGCCGGTCGAGCCCGAGGTGTAGATCAACATCGCAAGATCGACGTCAATGCCGCGGTGGTCAATCTCCCTGGCTTGGAACGTCAAGCAATCCGCCAGGGATGTGGCGCCTGCCGGGCATTGGTTATCCGCACCAAGGGTGGAAGCCACGAAGATGCCGGTCTTGCCGGAGGATCCGGACGCCTCGGCGACCAAGGGCATCAGTTTTGCTTGCGTAAGGATCGCAGCTGCGTCGCAATCGGCGATGATGTAGGCAAGCTTTTCGGCCTTGGTAGATGCGTTGATCGGACTGAAAGTCGCGCCTGCCTTAAGAACTGCGAAAATCGAAACCGCAGCCTCCCAGCAATTGTCCATGAAGATCAGGACGCGGTCGTCGCGCCTGACGCCATTCGTGAAAAGGGCGGCGGCCAGGCGGCTTGAGAGATCGTCCAGCTCTTCGTAACACAGCCTTTTGTGCTCGGTGATCAATGCCGTTTTGGCTGGATGGGCAGCGGCCTTGGCAGCCAGAAAATGTTCGATCCGCACGGACGCTCCTCGCCAATTGCGCCTACGCTGCCAGCGCTTCTGCTTTCGCCTTGATGAAGGCGGAGATACGGTCAATCGAATCCAGATTGGCCGGTACGATATCGGTATCGACCATCGCGATGCCGAAATCATCCTCAATGAAAGCTACGAGTTCCAGCACGGCCGTCGAGTCGATGATGTCGTTCTCGATCAGTGATGCCGTGTCTGCAAGCTCGTAGGACGAGTCGCCGAACAGGAAGTTGTCGACTATAAAGGTTTTGACCTTGTCCTTGATTGTTACCATGATGTTTTCTTCCCTCGATTTCTCAGGCCGCTCGTGCTGTACCGACCTTTTGGCCGGTGAAAATCTTCTGCCACAGTTGGGTCGACAAAATGCCGACGAAGGCAGCATTGTCGCGGAACCCGGACGCTGGCTGCAAGCGGCATTTCTCGTGCAGGTTCGCCACCGCCTTGGCGTTGAATAGTCCTCCGGCGGCGATGCTCGCCTCGCTGAGCGAGTCGCGCACGTAGTCCAGTTCTCCGGCTCCAACGAAGGAGCGGGCTTCCGGCGCCCGGTAAGGCTGTTTGGTGCGCTCCCCGATGGCCGTCGGGAGCAAGTGCTTGGCAACTTTGCGCAGTATGTGTTTTTCCACCAGCCCCTTCAGCTTCATTTCCGGCGGAAGTCTTGCTGCAAACTCCACCAAACGATGATCGAGGAAGGGGAAACGCCCTTCAATACCGTGCGCCATGGCCATCCGGTCGCCCTGGCTCGAGAGGATGTAGCCCGGCAGGAGAAAGCGGGTTTCGAGATATTGCCCCTGATGTAGCGGATGCCACCGGGAAAACGCCTCAGGCAACCGGCTGGCCAGTTCCTCGGCTGCGTCATAGCCCTTCAATGTCGCGCGCAGGTCACCGGAAAAGAACATCTTCGCCGCTGATGTGGTCTTGAAACGCGGCCGATGCGAGAATAGGGGATCGTCCAGGGCAGCGCTGCCGGTGCCGAAGAACGCAGCCAGGTACTCCACGGACTGCTGTTGCAGCCCCGGCAGATAGGGATAAAGCTTGCGGAACAGCTGTGGCCTGATGCGCGATGCCGGCTGTCGTCCGCAGAAACGGCGAACCCGCGCTTCCTTGAAGACATCATAGCCGGCAAAGACCTCGTCGGCGCCTTCGCCTGTCAGCACCACTTTCAAACCGGCCTGGCGAACGAGGCCGGACAGTTGATAGAGGGGGGCGGGGGCGGTACGGATGATCGGCCGTTCGGCAAAGCGGATGACTTCGGGAAACACACCGGCGATATCGCCCGCACGGCAGGCGATGGTTCGATGATAGGTGCCAAGCGCCAACGCCATTTCGGTCTGGAAGGCGCTTTCGTCATGCTCGGCGCTGTCGAACGTCACGGAAAATGTCTGCAGCTTAAGAGGAGTCATGCCGGCCGCGATTGCCGAAACGAGGGATGAATCGAGCCCGCCCGAAAGGTAAGAACCGACCGGAACGTCGGCGCGCATGCGAAGCCTCACCGCGTCGGTCAAAAGGGCCTGCAGTTCTTCGGCCGCATCGTCCTCATTGCTGATTTTTGATGGCGCGTCGAGATACGGGTAGTCTAGGTGCCAATATGGTTTGACCGTGACTTGCCCCTGTGTCGCGATCATCACGCTTCCCGGCTCCAGCTCGTGGATGTTGCGGAAAGCCGTGCGTGGAGCGATCGGCGCCCACAGCGTAAAGATCTGGTCGAGTGCGATCGGATCGATTTCGGCCGAGACGCCGGGCACCTTCAGCAGGGCTTTTATCTCCGACGCAAAGTAGAGCACCCCGTCCCTGCTGGTGTAGAACAGCGGCCGAACACCCATGCGGTCTCTTGCAAGCACCATCCGCCGACGCCGATTATCCCATATCGCGAAGGCGAAATCACCGTTCAGGAGCGACAGGCAGTCTTCGCCCATCTCGTCATACAGCTGCAGGAGAACTTCTGTGTCGCTCGACGTGCGGAAGCGTCGGCCCTTGGCCAGCAGTCCTTCGCGCAATTCCACGTAATTGAAAATCTCGCCGTTGAACGCAATCGTCAAATTGCCGGTCTCGTCGGACATCGGTTGCTGGCCATCACCAATCCCGATCACCGACAGCCGCGCATGCCCAAGTCCAGCTTCGGGCGCTACGAATTTCCCTCGTTCATCCGGCCCGCGATGGGCGATCGCAGACGTCATGCGCGCAAGCAAAGCTTCCGCATCCCGGACTGAACCGAAATAGCCCCCGAATCCGCACATCTACACAGCTCATACTGAACAGCAAGCCACAGAACATAGCGTTCATAAGCGCCTCAAAGGTTAATCGGATACTTTTCAGCGAGCATGTGGTTAACAGGATGTTAGGACAGTATGATGCTTTTTGCAGTCCGACTTGTACCCACTCCAGGTCACGCTTGACGGTGAGCTACTGTCGCACGAGCACCATGGGCCAGGTTCTTCAAAGCTTCGCGCCGGATCAGTTGCGGATTGGGCCGAATGCCAGTGATACCGGTTCGCATCGAGATAGCGATGTCACGGCGAGCAGTGCAAATTACTGCTTCGAGTACGGCCGGTACCAATCGACAAACTTCTTCAGCCCGTCCCCTATCGAAACGCTAGGCCTGAAGCCGAAATCCCGCTCCAGCGCGGTCATGTCGGCATAAGTCTTCTCGACGTCGCTCGCCTGCATCGGCTCGTTGTGGCGGATTGCCTTGACCTCGAGCAATCTTTCCAGAATGTCGATGAAGTCGCCCAGCCGCACCGGCCGGTTGTTGCCGACATTGTAAAGCCTGTTCGGCGGAACGTCAGCCGCCGGCGGCTTGTCGAGCACAGCGACAACCGCCTTCACAACATCGTCTATGTAGGTGAAATCGCGCCACATTTCGCCATTGTTGAAGACCCGGATCGGATTGCCCTCGAGCATCGCCTTGCTGAACATCCAATAGGCCATGTCGGGGCGGCCCCAGGGACCATAGACCGTGAAAAACCGCAGGCCGGTCTGCGGTATGCCGAACAGATGGGCGTAGGTGTGGCTCATCAGTTCATCGGTTTTCTTGGTGGCGGCGTAAAGCGAGACGGGCTTGTCGACCTGATCGGCCTCGCTGAACGGCACGCTGCGGTTGCCGCCATAGACCGAGCTCGACGAGGCATAGACCAGATGCTCGAATGCCGGTTCGGCGCGACAGAATTCGAGCACTTCGAGGTGGCCTATGACATTGGAACGGATATAGAGCCGTGGATTGTCGAGTGAGTGACGCACGCCGGCCTGCGCTGCGAGATGCACGATCCTGACGATGCCTTTCCCGGCCAAAGCGGCCGCAAGCGCGCCCTGTTCGGCAATATCGATCTGGTGGAACGAAAAATCCTTACGGGGCAGAAGGCGGGCAAGCCGCCCCTTTTTGAGCGCCAGGTCGTAATAGTCGTTCATGTTGTCGACGCCGACGACCGCTTCTCCCCGGTTGAGCAGATGGTGGCAAACATGACTGCCAATGAACCCCGCGGCTCCGGTGACAAGTATAGGCAACAAGCTTCTCCACGCGCACAGCCGGGCGGGTATCTGGAGAGGCAGATCCAGCCCATTTCGTCGTGCTATAGTCGAAAGCCGAGGTGGAGACCACCACTAAGCTGATGCTTCAGCTTGCCTCGCGCATGGCTTCGGCAGCCTGCAGGTCGACCGACACCAGTTGGCTGACGCCTTGCTCGGCCATGGTTACCCCGAACAGCCGGTCCATGCGCGCCATGGTGATCGGGTTGTGTGTGATGATGACGAAGCGCGTTTCGGTGGTTGCGGCCATTTCGTCCATCAGATTGCAGAAGCGTTCGACATTGTGGTCGTCGAGCGGGGCGTCGACTTCGTCGAGCACGCAGATCGGCGCCGGGTTGGTCAGGAACACGGCGAAGATCAGCGACATCGCCGTCAATGCCTGCTCACCGCCGGACAGCAGCGTCATCGTCTGCGGTTTCTTGCCGGGCGGGCGCGCCAGGATCTCGAGCCCGGCTTCGAGCGGATCGTCGGACTCGATCAGTTGCAGCTCGGCGGTGCCGCCGCCGAACAAATGCGAAAACAGCCGCTGAAAATGGCCGTTGACCACCGCGAAGGCGGCGAGCAGCCGCTCGCGGCCTTCGCGGTTCAGGCTGTGGATCGCCTGCCGCAGCTTGCGGATCGCCTCGATGATGTCGTCGCGCTCGGAGACGATGGTCTCCAGCCGGTCCGATAGTTCCTTCTGCTCTTCCTCGGCGCGCAAATTGACGGCGCCCAACCGTTCGCGCTCAACCTTCAGCCGGTCGAGCTGACGCTCGATCTCGGCCATTTCGGGCATCGGGCTGTCGGGTTCGAGGCCAGTGTGGCGGATCACCAGATGCGGCGGCGTGTTCAGCGTTTCCTGGATGCGCGCCTCGACTTCCAGCCGACGCTCGTCGGCGGCGGTCAGCCGCTCTTCGGCGCGAACACGCGTTTCGCGCGCTTCGGCGAGCGACTGAATGGCAGCGGTCGCAGCCTTGTCCAGCTCGGACTGCCGGTTCTCCGCTTCCTGCAAGCGGTCACCTGCAGCTTTTCGCAGGCTTTCGGCCTCGGCGAGTTGCGACAGCAGGGCGCGCCGTTTGCCGTCGATCTCGTCGGGTGCGTCGGCCAGTTGCTCGCGCTCGGCCTCAGCCTCTGCCTTGCGTTCGCCGAGTGCCGCGATCTGCGTCGAGGCGTTTTCGGCGCGCTCCACCCAATTGCGCCGTTCCGCGCCGATCGCGTCGAGCCGGCGCGCACGTGCCTCGGCTTCTCGCCTCAGGCCCTCGTGAACGGCACGCGCATCGGCAAGGGCGGCGCGGTCGCGGGCGACGTTGGCCGCCGACTGCTCGAGCTGCAGTTGCAGATCGCCGAGATCGGGAGCGTCTTGCAGCAGCATTTCCGCCTCGACGAATGCCGCCGCCGTCTCCTCATGGCTGTCGACGATACGCGCGCGCGCCTCGTCAAGTGCTGCACGCCGGCTCGACAGTTCGCCGCCGGCTTTTTCGGCCTCAGCCAGCGTATTGCGGGCAGCATCCAGCCCATGCTGGGCGTCGCGCCCGGCCTGTCGGGCATTGCGTTCGGCCTCGCTCGCCTGGGCAAGCGCCTGTTCGGCCTGCGCAAGCGCCTGTTCGGCTTCGCGCAGGATGCGCGTGGCATGAACCGCTTCGGCATCGAGTTCGGCCAGCCGGTTTTTCTGCGCCAGCCGCTGCGCGGCGGCGGTCGGCGCATCGGCGCTGGCGGTGAAGCCATCCCAACGCCAGAGCGCGCCTTCGCGGCTGACCAATCGTTGACCGGGAGCAAGCAGCGTCTGCAACTTTCTTCCGTCGGCGGCATCGACAATGCCGATCTGGGCCAGCCGGCGGGCCAGTTGCGCCGGCGCGCGCACCACGCTAGCGAGGCTCTTTATGCGTTCCGGCAAAGCGACATCGCCGGGCTGGATTTCGCTCTGGCCCCAATGCACAGGCGCGCTACGATCAAGCGGCACGTCGAGATCTTCGCCAAGCGCGGCACCCAGCGCCGTCTCGTAGCCACGCTCGACGCTGATCTGCTCCAGCACCGAGGGAAACAAATCGCCGCTCGCGGCGTTCAGGATCTTGGCGAGCGTGCGGGCCTCGGTTTCGATCCGCGCCAGTTCGGCCTTTGCGTCCTGAACCGGTGGGCGGGCGGCACTTTCGCTTGCGCGTGCCTCGGCGACCGCCTGTTCCGTGGCAATCGCGGCTCGTTCGGCCCCTTCGAGCAGCGCCTGCGCCTGTTCGACGAGCAGCCGCTTCTCGGCGGGGTCGGGCAGGCCGGCGACCCTGGAGACGATCTCCGACAGTTCGCGGTCGACATCAGCAAGCTGGCGGGCAAAGCGGTCGCGGCGCTCAGCGGTATCGCGCAGCGTCCGTTCAATCTGGTTGCGCGAGGCGGCCGCCTCCGCCCGTTCGGCGGTCAGCGAGGCCAGCTTGGCCTCGCTCGAAGCAAGCGTCGATGCCGCCTGCTCGAAAGCCGCGCGGGTGCTGGCCTCGCGCTCGGCGGCGCCGGCGTTTTCGACATTGAGCGCGGCTTCTTCGGCGGCGAGGCGTTCGAGGATATCCGCATTGTCGCGGACCATGCGCTCCTCGCGGGCAAGGTCGCCATCGAGCTGTTGCAGTCGGCGGTCGAGCTCAGCCTGGCGGGCGCGGATGCGGCCTGCCTCTTCCTCGATCTGTGCCTTGGCGATCGACAGACGCTGGAAGGCGGCGGCGGCGGCGGCTTCCGCATCGCGCAGGTCCGGCAGCCGGTGGGCGTTGATACCTTGTTCCCTTGCGGCAGCCATCTGGGCGGCAGCACGGTCGCCGACCAGCGCGGTGGCAATCGCCAGCGCCGAACGCGCTTCGCCTTCCTGCGTCTTGGCCAGCGTCCAACGCAGATGCAGCAGCGTCGCTTCGGCCTTGCGGATGTCGGCCGACAGGTTCTTGAAGCGCGAGGCCTGGCGGGCCTGGCGTTTCAGGCTTTCGATCTGGCTTTCCAGCTCGCCGACGACGTCATCCAGCCGTTCGAGGTTCTGTTCGGCCGCCTTCAGCCGCAGCTCGGCTTCGTGGCGCCGTGTGTGCAGGCCGGAAATGCCGGCCGCCTCTTCCAGCAGTGCGCGGCGCGCCTGCGGCTTTGCCTGGATCAGCTCGCCGATGCGGCCCTGGCCAACCATCGAGGGCGAGCGGGCGCCGGTCGACTGGTCGGCGAACAGCAGCTGGACATCCTTGGCACGGGCTTCCTTGCCATTGATGCGGTAGAGCGAGCCGGCCTCGCGCTCGATGCGGCGCGAGACCTGCAACTCATCGGCGTCGTTGAAGGCAGACGGCGCAGTCCGGTCGCTATTGTCGAGGAACAGCGTGACTTCGGCGGTGTTGCGGGCCGGACGCGTTCCCGAGCCGGAAAAGATGACGTCGTCCATGCCGGACGCACGCATGTTCTTGTAAGAGCTTTCGCCCATAACCCAGCGTAGCGCCTCGACCAGGTTCGACTTGCCGCAGCCGTTCGGCCCGACGATGCCGGTCAGGCCGCGTTCGATGACGAACTCGCCGGGTTCGACGAAGGATTTGAAGCCGAGGAGGCGAAGGCGCGAGAACTTCATTCGCGCCGACCCATAGCCAAGTTTCGCAAAACTGTTCCGCGGTTTTGCAAGGAGAACCAGCGGCAAGACAAAGAAGTGCGCACGCCGAAGCGCAGCCGCTTCGGCGCTGCCGAAACGTCAGAGCAGAGGGTCGATGATGGCCGACATTTCCGCAATCGACATCGCCCCTTTGTAGGTCTTTCCGTTGATGAAAAAGGTCGGTGTGGAATCGACCTTGAATTCGTCGGCGCCGCGCTTCTGGACGGATCTCACATCGTCCAGAAGCTTCTGGTCCGTCAAGCAGGCCTCGAAGGACTCCTGTGTAAAACCGGCAAGCTTGGCGATTTGCAGCAGTGCGTCCTTGGTATTGTTCACACCAACCCAGTTCGCCTGCTGCCTGAACAGCACGTCGACCATCGGGAAATAGTTGTCCTTGGAGCAGCGCGCCAGCATGAAACCGGCCTCGGCGCTGGGGTCGAACGGAAATTCGCGCAGGATGTAACGGGCCTTGCCGGTGTCGATATATTTCGTCTTCAGCTCCGGAAAAGTGGTCTCGGCGAAATGCGCGCAATGCGGGCAGGTCATCGATGCATATTCAACGATGGTGACCTTTGCGTCGTCCTTGCCGAGCTGCATGTCGGGCAGCGCGCCGGGCTTCAACAAGGCTGCCATATCCACCGTGCCCTGAGCTTCAGGCGCTTTGGCGGCGGCTGGAGCGGCCGGCTTCGCAGGTTCCGCCGGAGCCGCAGGCTTCACATCCTGCGCCTCGGCTTTCTCGCCGGAATCGCTGCAGGCGGCAAGCAGCGCCACCGCTGGTATGGCGGCGAGCGACGACAAGAGATTTCTGCGGGACAAGGAACGGATCATACGAATCACCTGGCAATAGTTGGATTTTGCAATGCAAAGGCTACAAAAAGCGAGAGTTGGCGCGAATTAAGGCATTGCCACCCCTATTCCAATCGGCAAATTCGAGCATGCCATCACGATAGCGCGAGATTACGGCTTCCTTTGGCCTAGAATGGTGGCGCCAAGCCGCTCCAGCGAGGCGCGCAGCCCGTCGTCCTCGATCAAACCGACAGTGCCCGACAGCTTCGCCTTCTCGGCCACGGTCAGCGGCCGCAAAATGGGTTTCGGCTTTTCCTTGCCAGTCATTACCGGTTTCTGCACGATCCTGATCCGGCCGATCGCATTGAAGCCGAGAAACGCATTGACCCGGTTGATGATCTCGCCGGTCTCGTGCTGCAGATGCAGTGCCGCCACACCCTCGCAGGCAATCACCAGCACCGCCGGCTCGAACGGATCGTCCTCGTGCATGCGGCGTGGCCACTGGATCTTTTCCGGGCGCGAGCGGCCGGCAAGCCGCGGCCCGGCAATCTCTTCCCACGACTGAACCAGCCCGATCGACATGCCGGCCCGCTTGCGCAGCACCGGGTCGAGGATCTCGGTTGCGAGATCGCTCACCGGAACGGGATTGCCGAAGGGCCTTTTCCCTGCCATGTGCGTTCTCCAGTCACCAGCTTCAGCACCAGTGGATTAGGGCCGACCCTCGATCAATGGCACTGCACGACCAGACCCGCAAGGCCGTATCCGGAGACAATGGCGAGATCGCGTTCCGGCTGCTTGGCTGGTACGACGCGCATCACCGCGACCTGCCCTGGCGCGTTCCGCCGCGCCCGCTGGCAGGCGGCGCGCAGCCCGATCCCTATCTGGTCTGGCTTTCCGAGGTGATGCTGCAGCAAACCACGGTCGAGGCGGTAAAATCCTATTTCCGGGCGTTCGTGCAGAAGTGGCCAACTGTCGAGGCACTGGCGGCGGCACCGATCGAAGACGTCATGAAGGCCTGGGCCGGGCTCGGCTATTATTCTCGCGCCCGCAACCTCAAGGCTTGCGCCGATCTCGTCGCGCGGCTAGGCGGCCGCTTTCCGGACAGTGAGACCGGCTTGAAGGAACTGCCCGGTATCGGCGCCTATACGGCAGCGGCGATCGCGGCGATCGCCTTCGACCGACCAGCCGCGGTCGTCGACGGCAATGTCGAACGGGTCGTCTCACGGCTGTTTTCGATCGCCACGCCGCTGGGCGAAGCCAAGAGCGAGATACGCAGCCATGTCGAGCACATGGTTCCCGGGACAAGGCCCGGCGACTTCGCGCAGGCGATGATGGACCTGGGCGCGACGATCTGCACACCGCGCCGGCCCCGCTGCGTGCTTTGCCCCGTCAGGCAGGATTGCAGCGCCACAATCTCGGGCGATCCCGAGCGCTTTCCGGTCCGCCTGCCCAAGGCCGAGAAACCCTTGCGCCGCGGCGCCGCTTTCGTCGCCGTCAGGGGCGACGGCGCCGTGCTTTTGCGCAAGCGCGTCGAAAAAGGCCTGCTGGGCGGCATGACCGAAGTGCCGACGACCGGCTGGACCGCGCGCATCGACGGCGCCACAACGGAAGCGGCAGCCCCGTTCCCCGGCGACTGGCGGCAGGCCGGACGCATCGGCCATGTCTTTACCCATTTTGCGCTCGAACTCGACGTGTTCAAGGCGGAGACCGACAGCGCCGCCCCGCCCGGGCATTTCTGGTCGCTGGCCCATGAAATTTCCGGGGAAGCGCTGCCGAGCGTCATGAAAAAGGTAATCGAAGCGGCGATACCGGGCGCGACGAAGAAGCAGCGGCCGCATTGAAAGAGAGAAGAATGTCCGAAATCCGCCACATCGTTTTCGACATCGGCAAAGTGCTGATCCACTATGATCCGAACCTGCCCTTCAGCCGCTTGATCCCCGATCCAGACGAACGGAAATGGTTCTTCGACAATGTCTGCACGCATGATTGGAACATCGAGCAGGATCGCGGCCGGACCTGGGAAGAGGCAGAGACGCTCCTGATCGCCCAGTACCCGGATCACGAACAGAATATCCGCAATTTCCGCCGCCATTGGCACGAAATGGCACCGCATGCCTATAATGACAGCGTAGCCATCATGGAGCGCCTGATCGACACTGGCCATGACGTGACGCTGCTGACCAACTGGGCTGACGATACGTTCCGCGAAGCGCGCGACCGCTTTCCGTTCCTGGAGCGCCCGCGCGGCATCACCGTGTCAGCCGAGATCGGGCTAATCAAGCCGGATCGCGCCATCTATGATCACCACGTCACCGCGTTCGGCCTCGAACCGTCAGCCACGCTATTCATCGACGACAGCCAGAAAAATGTCGACGGCGCCAAGGCGGCCGGCTGGCAGTCGGTGCTGTTCACCGATGCAAAGACGCTCAGGGCGGACCTTGCGCGTCTTGGGATCAAGGTGTGATTTGAATCGCTTCCAGGGACTGGCTGAGCCTTCGCATTAACTGATCTGTCGCAACTCAGAAACCGTCAGGCCCCTGCCCGTTCCATGCCTAGCCGCGCAATGCGGCGAAGCTCGTCAATCGGGGTCAGGCCTCCGCTGCGCTCATAATGCCAGAAGGTCCATCCGTTGCAGGCGTCCAGCCCCTGTACCTCAGCGCCGATCTTGTGGATCGACCCGGCACTGTCGCCGATCGCCAGCGTGCCGTCGGCACGCACCTTGGCCGCCCAACGCTTCTTGGCGTCGTAGAGCGTAGCGCCGGGTGCCACCAGGCCATTGTCGAGCAGCGTGACGAAGGCAACGCGCGGCTCGGCGCGCTTGCCGGTCAGCACTGTCAAATTGGCGCCGTCCAGCGGCCGGACCGCATCGATGCGTTCCATGGCGGCATCGATATAGGCTTGCTCACGCTCGATGCCGACGAAGTGGCGGCCAAGCCGTTTGGCCACCGCACCGGTGGTTCCTGAACCGAAGAAGGGATCGAGCACGATGTCGCCGGGCCTGGTCGATGCCGTCATGACGCGGGCAAGCAACGCTTCCGGCTTCTGCGTCGGATGCAATTTGTCGCCATTGTCGTTCTTCAGGCGCTCGCCGCCGGTGCAGATCGGAAACAGCCAGTCGGAGCGCATCTGAATGTCGTCGTTCGATGCCTTCAGCGCCTCGTAGTTGAAGGTGTAACCTTTGCCCTTCTGGTCGCGCGATGCCCAGATCATCGTCTCATGCGCGTTCTGGAAGCGACGGCCACGGAAATTGGGCATTGGATTGGTCTTGCGCCAGACGACGTCATTGAGGATCCAGAAGCCCAGGTCCTGCATCTTGGCGCCGACCCTGAAAATATTGTGGTAGGAGCCGATGACCCAGATCGTGCCGTTGGGCTTCAACACGCGGCGCGCCGCCAGCAGCCAGGCGCGGGTGAAGGCGTCGTAGGCCTCAAAACTGTCGAACTGGTCCCAATGGTCGTCGACGGCATCGACCTTGGATTGGTCGGGCCGGTGCAGATCGCCATCGAGCTGCAGATTGTAAGGCGGATCGGCAAAGATCACGTCGATCGATTTTTCCGGCAGCCGTTCCAGCGCGGCGACGCAGTCGCCCTTCAGGATCGTATCCAGCCACTCGGATTGCTGGGGAGCATCGGAAAGCTCGTCGAGAAGACGCACGGCAGACATTATGACACCCAAGGCACGCGTTACTGTTTACTGTCCGTTATGGTTACCGATCAGCGTAAATATTCAGTGAAGCATACTGCCGAATTTGCGAAGCCCGGCCTGTTGGTGTATGCCGCGCCGCCTGAGCCGTTTGGACCAAAGGCCTCTTGGCATTCCCTTCATCCCGCTTTCCGGATCACCATGCCCCAGCCAGACCTTGTCATCTTCGATTGCGACGGCGTGCTCGTCGATTCCGAAATCATCGCCGCACGCATCGATGCCGAGCTTTTGACCTCGGCCGGCTATGAGATATCGGCGGAGGAGATTTCCGAGGTCTATGCCGGGCTGACTTTCAAGGACATCATGATGCGGGTCGAGGAAAAGTCCCGGATCCCGTTCCAGGCCTCCCTGATCGACAAGGAGGAACAGCTGGTCGATCGCCGGCTGCGCAGCGACGTGCGTGCCATCGACGGGGCGCACGAGGCTGTCGCCGCGGTAATGGTGCCGCGCTGCGTCTGTTCGAATTCGCGTTCGGAGCGGATCGAATTCATGCTGGAGAAGGTGCAGCTTTTGCCGTTCTTTGCCGGCCGTATCTTTTCGTCGCTGGAAACGCCGACCGGGAAAACCAAGCCGGCGCCGGACGTGTTCCGGTTCGCCGCGGAAAAGCTCAAGGCCGATCCTGCGAACACCTTCGTCATCGAGGATTCCGTGCATGGCGTCACCGGCGCCAAGACGGCGGGAATGCGCGTCATCGGCTTCACCGGCGCGGCGCACAGCTATCCCGGCCACGCCGATGCGCTGACCGAAGCCGGTGCCGAAACGGTCATCCGCCGCTGGGCGGAACTGAAAAGCGTGATCGCCGCGCTGTCGGAATGGTCGGCGGACGCCTGAGAGGCCGCCTCCAACCGCCGTGGCGCGAATGCACCGGCTCAGTTGGTCGCGGCGGCTTTCTTCTTCTTCGGCTTGTCCGACGCCCCTTTCGGAGCGCCCTCGTCATACCCGGCAAATGCCTGGTAGTCCCGCGCCGTCGGCTCCGGAACGACGACGTTGGAATCGGTGAAGACGAACTGCGTGGCACTCGAGGGATCGGTAACCTGGACCTGATAGGAGTGAAGCTGCGAATAGAGAACTTCGGTGCCGTGCATCACCGCGATACGGATCGGCATGGTGATGGTACCGGGGGCGAACATCGGACCAGGCACGACCTTGCCGGCAACGGCTATCTTCATCGACAAGGAGCCGTTGGCGCGGCTGCAGTCGCGGGTCACATCGGTGATCGAAGCCTGATAGATGATCTTGGCGGAATCGTCCGGCTGATCGACGCCTGCCGCGTCCGCTGCCGGCTGGGCGGCTTGGGCATCCTCGGCGGCAACATCGGTTTTTTTCTTCGGCTTCGGACCGCTCTTGGCGTAGATATTGAAGAAGGCGGTGCCGTCACGCAACGTCACTTTCGGGCAATAGGCCTGCAGCTGGCTGGAAAGCACCTTGGGGTCGGGTGGCGGTGGTGGCGTCGTATCCTTCTTGCCGAAGCCGAGAATGCTATTGTCGCTCGATTGGCAGCCTGCGGCAGCAAGCATAAAGCCGGTGAGCGCCAGACCCGCGACAAAACGACCGTTGAATGAATGAAACGCCATGAACTGCACTTCCCTCTCGCAAAGCCGGTGACGTATATCAACCGCGCGGCAAAAATGCGACTGAGCCAGCGCAGAAATCCACCACCTTACGGCGGGCGAAGATTCCCGCAGCAATGGAAACGTGACGATGCAATATGTGAGTACCCGCGGGGAAGCGCCCGCGCTTGGATTCTCCGACGCGGTGCTGGCCGGGCTGGCCCGCGACGGCGGGCTCTATCTGCCGAGCGCCTGGCCGCATTTTTCCGCAGCAGAGGTCCGCGCCATGCGCGGCCTTGCCTATCCCGATCTTGCAATCCGCGTGCTGTCGCCGTTCCTCGGTGGCGAGATCGCGGCGCCGGTGTTCGAACGGCTGGTGCGCGAAGCCTATGCGACCTTCCGCCATGAGGCCGTCTGCCCGCTGGTGCAGAGCGGGCCGAACAGCTTCGTGCTCGAGTTGTTCCACGGCCCGACGCTCGCGTTCAAGGACGTGGCGATGCAGCTTCTTGCGCGGCTGATGGACCATGTGCTGGCCGAGCGCGACCAGCGCGCCACCATTGTCGGCGCCACTTCCGGCGACACCGGAGGGGCCGCCATCGATGCCTTTGCCGGGCGCAACCGCACCGACATCTTCGTGCTTTTCCCGCACGGCCGCGTCTCGCCGGTGCAGCAGCGGCAGATGACGACGTCGACCGCCGCAAACGTCCAAGCATTGGCGATCGAAGGCAATTTCGACGACTGCCAAGGCCTGGTGAAGGACATGTTCAACGACCACGGTTTTCGCGACCGGGTGTCGCTATCCGGCGTCAATTCGATCAATTGGGCCCGCATCATGGCCCAGATCGTCTATTATTTCTCCTCCGCGCTGTCGCTTGGCGCGCCCGACAGGCCGGTTTCCTTCACGGTGCCGACCGGCAATTTCGGCGACATTTTCGCCGGCTACGCCGCCAAGAAGATGGGATTGCCGATCGAGCGGCTGATCATCGCCACGAACGACAACGATATTCTGGCGCGCACGCTGGCGACCGGCGAATACCGCATGAAAGGGGTCTTTTCGACCACGTCGCCCTCGATGGACATCCAGGTGTCTTCGAACTTCGAACGCTTGCTGTTCGAGGCGTCCGGCCGCGATGCCTCGACCGTGCGGCGCTACATGGACGGGCTCAAGCAGTCCGGCGCCTTCACCATCGAGGCCGGCGAAATCGCCAAGATCCGCTCCGAATTCGACGCCGGCCGCGCCACCATGGGCGAGGTCGCCGCCACAATCCGCACCACACTTGCGGCGAGTGGCTATCTGCTCGACCCGCATACCGCCGCAGCCGTGCATGTGGCCACTGGCAAAGCCGCCGGTGAGGTGCCAATGGTGGTGCTGGGCACTGCGCACCCGGCAAAGTTTCCGGCGGCCGTCGAAGCCGCCAGCGGCGTGTCGCCTGCCCTCCCCGCATGGCTGGGCGGGTTGATGAGCGCCGAGGAAAAATACACGGTACTTCCATCCGACCTGAAAATGGTGGAAGATTATGTCGGCCGCCACACGCGGGCGGCGCGTTAGGGAGTAATTGCCATATGGGTGTTGAGGTAAGCCGTCTGTCGAACGGCCTGACAGTCGCCACCGAAACCCTTCCAAGCCTCGAATCTGTTGCCCTTGGTGCCTGGGTCAAGTCGGGCGCACGCAACGAGCGTGACGAAGAGCACGGAATGGCGCATTTGCTCGAGCACATGGCTTTCAAGGGCACCAGGCGGCGAAGCGCCTTCGAGATCGCCTCGGAGATCGAGGACGTCGGCGGCGAGATCAATGCCGCGACCAGCGTCGAGACGACCTCCTATTATGCAAGGGTTCTGAGCGACGATGTGCCGCTGGCGGTCGATATCCTTTCCGACATCCTGCAGGACTCCGAATTCGATCCGCAGGAGCTGGAGCGCGAACAGCATGTGATTCTGCAGGAGATCGGCGCCGCGCACGATACGCCCGACGATGTCGTTTTCGATCACTTTACCGAGACCGCCTTCCGCCACCAGACCATCGGCCGCTCGATTCTCGGCACGCCGGAAACCGTCAAATCCTTCACTTCGAAGCAACTGCACGACTTCATCGAACGGCAATACGGCGCCGAGAACATGGTGATGGTGGCAGCCGGCGACATCAAGCACGACGATTTCGTGCGCGAGGTCGAAAAGCGTCTCGGCGGCTTCCGCGGCAAGGCCGACGGCACCATCCCGCAATATGCGCAATATGTCGGCGGCGATTTTCGCGAAGACCGCGACCTGATGGACGCCCAGATCGTGCTGGGTTTCGAGGGCCGTGCCTATCACGTCCGCGATTTCTATGCCTCTCAGGTCCTGTCGATGATCCTCGGCGGCGGCATGTCGTCGCGGCTTTTCCAGGAAGTCCGCGAAAAACGCGGCCTGTGCTATTCGGTCTATGCCTTCCATTGGGGTTTTTCCGACACCGGCGTCTTCGGGGTCCATGCGGCAACCGGACAAAGCGATATCGCCGAGCTGGTGCCTGTGATCATCGACGAGCTGCAAAAGGCCGGCGAAAACATCCTGCAGGAGGAGCTCGACCGGGCGCGTGCCCAATACCGCGCCGGGCTGATCATGTCGGCCGAGAGCCCGGCCAGCCGCGCCTCGCAGATCGCCAGGCAGTTGCTTCTGTTCGGCAGGCCGATCGCCAAGGAAGAGCTGATGGAGCGGCTGTCGGCGCTGACGGTCAAGCGGCTGACGGATCTGTCGTCGCGGCTTTTTTCGACGAAGCCGACGCTTACAGCCGTCGGGCCGGTGGGTACGCTCGCGCCCTATGAAGCGATCCTCGATTCGCTTTCGGGCTCGCAGACCACTGCCCGTAAGCTTGCCGTCTAAGCTTATTCGAGCGTCGTGTTCGCGCTCCCTTTCTTTCGCCGCGACCTGCCGGCACTGAAGGGCGACCTTGTCACGCTGCGTGTGCCGCTGACCAACGACTATCGCGAGTGGTCGGTGCTGCGCGGCGAAAGCCGCGCCTTCCTTGAGCCGTGGGAGCCGCGATGGACCCCTGACGAGCTCGACCGCACCGCATGGCGGCATCGTATCGGCCGCTACCGCGAGGACTATGCGCAGGGGACGGCGATCGCCTTCTTCATCTTCGAGAAAAGCAGCGGCAAGCTTGCCGGCGGTATCACCCTCGGCAATATCCGCCACGGGGTCGCCCAAAGCGGCCATATCGGCTACTGGATCGGCGAGCGCTTCAGCGGACGCGGCCTGATGACCGATGCCGTCAAGGTGGTGACGCGTTTCGCCTTCGAAACGCTGCGGTTGCACCGGATCGAAGCTGCCTGTATCCCCGATAACGCCCGGTCGATCCGCGTGCTTGAAAAAGCCGGATTCCGGCGCGAAGGACTGCTACGATCCTATCTCAGGATCAACGGCATCTGGCAGGACCATTACCTATACGCCCGAATCGCGGACGATCCGCCGGGCGTTGGAACAAAGGGCTGATTTTGACGAATTTTCTGCGGAACGGGTCGCTGCTTGCCCTTATGCTGGCGGCAATCGTCACGCTCTGCGCGGCATCCTCGGCGTTTGCGGTCGAACCGATCAAGATTGCCCGCGACGACGTGGCGCTCGACCTTTCGGGTGCCGTTGAAATCTACCGCAACCAGGGCGAGAATTTCCAAGTCTCAACGGCACCCGGCCCGGACGGCATCGTGCGGCGAATCGAGGTCGAGGCCAATGACGCGCGCTCGACCGGCGACTGGGCGGTGTTCGCGCTCGCCAATACCACCGATCAGCAGCTCGACAGGCTGATTGTCGCACCGCATTTCCGGCTGGTGAATTCCGGCCTGTTCTGGCCGGATCTCGGCTCGACCCGTATCGCCGCGATCACGCCCAGCGAAGGCTTTGCGCTCGACCGCCAGACCAGCCCCGACGCCGACGTGTTCCGGGTGACGCTGAACCCCGGAACGGTGATTACCTTCATCGCCGAGCTCGCCTCGCCCAAGCTGCCGCAGGTCTATCTGTGGGACCCCGAATCCTACAAGGACTCGGTCAATTCCTACACGCTGTTTCGTGGCATCGTCATCGGCATCGCCGGCCTGCTGGCGCTGTTCCTGACCATTCTTTTCGTCGTCAAGGGGACCTCGATGTTCCCGGCGACGGCGGCCCTAGCCTGGGCGGTGCTTGCCTATATCTGCGTCGATTTCGGCTTTCTCAACAAGATCATAGAAATATCCCCGGGCAATGAGCAGATGTGGCGCGCCGGAACGGAGGTGGCGCTTGCGGCGACCTTCGTGGTGTTCCTGTTTGCCTATCTCAACCTCAACCGATGGCACGGCCATTTCAGCTACGGCGCACTGGTCTGGATCCTCGGGCTGGTGCTGATCGCCGGCGTTGCCATCGTCGATCCGGCGGTTGCCGCCGGCATTGCCAGGCTGTCCTTCGCAGCCACCGCGCTGACCGGGCTCGGCCTGATCATCTTCCTCGGTATACGCGGTTACGACCGCGCCATCATGCTGGTGCCCAGTTGGGTGATGGTTCTGCTGTGGCTATGCGGATCGTGGATGGCAATCACCGGCATGCTGGACAACGATATCGCCCAGCCGGCGCTGGGCGGTGGGCTGATCCTCATCATCCTGCTGATCGGCTTCACCGTGATGCAGCACGCTTTTGCCGGCGGCGCCCTGCATCAGGGCCTGTTCTCCGACCTCGAGCGGCAGGCGTTGGCGGTTGCCGGATCGGGCGATACCGTGTGGGACTGGGACGTGCTGCGCGACCGTGTCGTCACTCGTCCCGACGTCAGCATTCAGCTCGGCCTTGCGCCCAACAGCCTCGGCGGCCCTGCCCGCAACTGGCTGCCGGTGCTGCATGCCGACGACCGCGACACGTTTCGTACGACACTCGACGTGGTGCTCGAGCACCGGCGCGGCCGGGTGTCGCAAAACTTCCGCCTGCGCGGCGCCGACGGGCACTATCACTGGTTTTCGCTGCGCGCCCGGCCGGTGATCGGCTCGGACGGCGAGGTCATCCGCTGCGTCGGCACCATGGTCGACGTGACGGAGCAGAAAAAGTCCGAGGAACGGCTGCTGCATGACGCCGTACATGACAATCTGACCGGCCTGCCCAACCGCGAGCTGTTCATGAACCGGCTGGAGGCGATCATCTCGATCGCCCGCACCGAAGAGAAGGTGCGCCCGACCGTCTTCGTCATCGACATCGACCGCTTCAAGCAGGTCAATGACGGGCTCGGCATCTCGGCCGGCGACACCATCCTTTTGACCATCGCGCGGCGGCTGCACCGGCTGCTCAAGCCGAAGGATTCGCTGTCGCGATTTGCCGGCGACCAGTTCGCGCTGATGCTTTTGTCGGAGCAGGATCCGGCTCGCATCGCGGCCATTGCCGATGCCATCAAGCACGCCATCAACAACCCGATCACCTTCGCCAAGCGCGAGATCGTGCTGACCGCCTCGATCGGGCTGATCACCTGGACCTCCACGCAGACCTCGGCTGAGGACATGGTCAAGGACGCCGAGCTTGCCATGCATCAAGCCAAGCGCTTCGGCGGCGACAGGATCGAGCCGTTCCGGCCAGCCTTCCGCACCGTCGGCACCGACCGGCTGCAGTTCGAGTCCGATCTGCGCCGCGCTATCGAACGACGCGAATTCACGCTTGCCTACCAGCCAATCGTGCGGCTGGAGGACGGCAGCGTTGCCGGCTTCGAAGCGCTGCTGCGCTGGGACCATCCGCGTCGCGGCATGATTCCGCCGGCGGATTTCATCCCGGTCGCCGAAAACTGCGGCCTGATCGTGCAGCTTGGCCTGTTTGCCATGCAACAGGCTGCCGAAGACCTAGCAGGATGGCAAAAGCAGATCGGCGATGCGCCGCTGTCGGTCTCGGTCAATCTGTCCAGCCGTCAGCTCATCCGCCGCGACCTGGTCAGCGACGTCCGCTCGGTGATCGCGCGGGCCAATCTGAAACCGCGCTGCTTCCGGCTCGAACTCACCGAATCGCTGGTGATGGACAATCCCGAGCAGACCGCCCATGTGCTGACCAAGCTGAAGCAGCTTGGCATCGGCCTGTCGCTGGACGATTTCGGCACCGGCTATTCATCGCTGGCCTATCTGACGCGCTTTCCGTTCGACACCATCAAGATCGACAAGAGCTTCGTCGACGACGCGACGCCGAAACGCGCGGTGCTGCTCAAATCCATGGTCAACATGGCGCATGAACTCGGCCTGTCGGTTGTCGCCGAAGGCATTTCGGACGAGAGCGATGCGCTGGAGTTGCGGCAGATGGGCTGCGAATACGTGCAGAGTTTCATGTTCGGAGCGCCGATGCCGGGCGACCAGGTGCTGAAGACGCTGAAGGAACAGTATCCGCTCACTCAGGCGTGACAAATTTCGGGACGTAATGAGGTTCAGGCGTGACCGGCAGCCAGGCTGAGATGCGCGAGATCGATGCCGATCGAGGCAAGGATCCGGTCGTATTTGCGGTCGATGTCGGCGTCGAACAGAAGCTCGGCACTAGCCGGGCAAGTCAGCCAGCCATTCTCGACGATCTCGTTTTCAAGCTGACCCGCACCCCAGCCGGCATAGCCGAGCGCCATCAGAGCCCGCCGGGGTCCGCGGCCGGAGGAGATGGCGCGCAATATGTCGACGGTCGCAGTCAGGCAGACGTCGTCGGACACGGCGAGCGAGGATTCCACCCGGTAGTCGCCCGAATGCAGGACGAAGCCGCGGCTGCGATCCACCGGTCCGCCATTGCGCACGACGAAGTCGCGCGCCGGCGGCGGCAGGCGAATTGCCTCCAGTTCGTTCATGATCCCGAGTTGCACGAGCAGGTCCGGAAACAGCATCTGCTGCGTCTGGTTGATGATCAACCCCATCGCGCCTTCGTCGCTGTGCGCGCAAATGTAGATGACGGAGCGCGTGAAGCGGTCGTCCTTCATGCCGGGCATGGCAATCAGGAACTGGTCGTCGAGAAAGCCGGGTCCTGCGGCCGTCTTTTTATGACGCAACAAATCCATGACCACAGGGTAACGCGTTTCCAGGGCGCCGAAAAGATGGGCGGCGCCCGATTTGATCAGGCTCATAAGTCAAAGGTCACGCAAATATGATGCCGGCGGCGTCATGAAATCATTGTGCGGCCATCAACAGACGATCAAATAATTGCCATGCAAAGCTTGAAAATCCTGCTGCTTGGCGTGGCCATTGGGTCGGCGACCTGCCTCCCCGCCTCAGCCTCCTCGTCGGCCTGGTACAATAGCGAAGGCGGCCGGGTGCGGCTGGTGACGAGCGGCAAAGCCGACGAGGCCGGGCGTCTCCAAGGTGTCCTCGACATTGCGCTGAAGCCAGGCTGGAAGACCTATTGGCGCGATCCGGGCGATGCGGGCGTGCCGCCACAGATCGACATCTCGGCCAGCACCAACATTGCCGACGCGACGCTTTCGTTTCCGCCGCCGCAGCGCCACGATGACGGCTATGGCAAATGGGCCGGCTACGACCACCCGGTTTCATTGCCGGTGACGTTCACGCTTGCTGCACCCGGCCAGCCGGCCGTCATCGATGCGGACATCTTCCTCGGCATTTGCGAAACCATCTGCATCCCGGTGCAGACAAGGCTGACCATCGATCCCGGCGCCGATCCCGACAACGCCGAGGATGCGGCACTGGTCAAGGCAGGCCTTGCAACTCTGCCCGCCACGGCAACGCCCGATTTCGGAATAAACGTCCTGCCGGGCGATCACGAAACCCTGATTGTCGAAGCGAGCTTTCCGGGCACTCCCGAGGCCGCCGACTTCTTCGTTGCCGGCGAACGCGACTACATGTTCGGTGCCCCGACCCGCAGCGAAAAGGATGGCAAGCTGATCTTTACGGTGCCGATCCTCGACAGGCCGTCGACAACGCCAACCGACGGCGGCCTTCACTACACACTGACAAGTGCCGCTGGCGCGGTCGAAGGCCTGCTGCCTTTTCCGTGATGCCAACGTCTGGACGGTTGCCGGGCGCGCCTTAGTTCGCTATCGCAAGGACACTCCCTTTCCATTCTCAAGCGAGGACCATCATGACGATCTCCGTTGGCGACAAACTGCCGGATGCGACCTTCAAAACAATGACCGCCGACGGTGCAAAGCCGATCACGACGGGCGAGATATTCTCAGGAAAGACGGTCGTGCTGTTTGGCGTTCCAGGCGCTTTCACGCCGACCTGCAGCAATAATCACCTGCCGGGCTACCTGGATAATTACGACGCCATCCTGGCGCGCGGCGTCGACACTATCGCCGTCGTCTCGGTCAACGATGTTCACGTCATGGGAGCCTGGGCTCGCTTCAGCGGCGGTGAAGGCAAAATACTTTATCTTGCCGATGGCAATGGCGATTTCGCCAAATCGGTCGGCCTCGACGCCGACCTCTCCAGCGGCGGCATGGGGCTGCGC
Source organism: Mesorhizobium sp. M0028 (assembly GCF_040323855.1). Classification (NCBI taxonomy): domain Bacteria; kingdom Pseudomonadati; phylum Pseudomonadota; class Alphaproteobacteria; order Hyphomicrobiales; family Phyllobacteriaceae; genus Mesorhizobium; species Mesorhizobium sp. M0028. The sequence goes on along the minus strand of NZ_JAMYVG010000004.1, from coordinate 148,405 downwards.
TCGAGGCGTTTTTCGATGATCGTCGATGACGGCAAGGTCACCGCACTCAATGTCGAGACAAAGCCCGGCGTCGACGAGTCCGGTGCGGCTCACATTCTCGGACAGCTTTCCGTCTTGGCGACAGCCTAGGCCAGGGATGACAAAGGGCGCCTTCGAGCGCTACGCGTTCAAAGGATGCCGCCTTTTCATCGGCGCATGATCCTTCCGAAAGCCGACCCGGTTTTCAGGGCCATGCGTCGGCGCTTCGGGACTGCTTGCTTTTTGGGACCTCGGTTATGTCTGACATCTTTTGGCGCGCTGTCGCGATCGGTATCGGCGCAACCGCGCTTATGGATATCTGGGCGATTTTCCTGAACAAGGCGTTTGCTCAGCCGCGGCCGAACTGGGGGCTGGTCGGCCGCTGGGTCTGGCATCTCAGGGAAGGCAAGGTCTTCCATGACGACATTGGCGAGGCCTCGCCCTATGCGCATGAATCTGCACTTGGCTGGGCCTTTCATTATGCTGTCGGCATCGTCTACGGCATCATACTGGTCGTGCTGGCCGGAACGGGCTGGCTCACCGCGCCGACCTTCCTGCCGGCCTTTATCCTCGGCATCGTCACCGTCGGCGCCGGTTGGTTTCTGCTGGCGCCCGGCATGGGTGCCGGCTGGGCCGCTTCGAAGCGCCCCAATCCAATGCAGGTCCGCGCCCTCAATCTGGTGTCGCACACGGTGTTCGCGCTCGGACTGTTCGGCACCGCCCTGCTCATCCGATAGCCAAGTCAGCCGTCGCGGCGCTGCGCCGGCCTGTCGATCGGCTGCCATCCATGGATAACGCGACGCGCACCGGTATCGTATGCGAAGTAGTTCCCGCCGCTCGCTGGCTGATCCGCCTCGCGGCTGATTTCCCGACCGCTCAAAGAGAGCAGCAGGAGCGTTCCGACACCTCCGTGACCTATGAATGCGACGTCGACAGCGGCGTCGGTGCCTAGCACAGTGTCTACCTCGCTTAGAATACGACGCTGGGCATCGATAGCTCGCTCCCATCCACGAATGCTGCTGTTTGGATTGGCGAAGAATTGGTCGGCGACCGCTTCGAACTCGGAAGGCGGCAGGAAACCGGTTGCCGATCGGTCATTCTCATGCATCCCTTCCCTCACCTCGATCGCAAGGCGGAGATGCCTTCCGAGTATCTCGGCGGTTTCTATCGCCTTGCGTTCACCCGATGACACGATCCGCCGAATCGACCCAACCCACGGCTGATCGAGCATTGCCGATGTTCTCGCTCGCCCGAGGTCGGATAGTCCCCATTCCGCCACTGGAACGTTGGCATCGACCTGAACCTGGGGATGCGTGATGTAGTATGCGATCGGCATGATAGAGCTCTTCCTGCCAGAGAGCGGACCCGCAGCCGGAATTCAATAGCTTTGGGTCGAGCGCCGCGCCTTTGTGGTCGTCGGCTGCTTTGACTGCGAACCTGGTACTGGTGCCACAGTCTTGACGAGCCCTTTCTTGAATGGCGCCATGCCGAGCCGCGCCAGTTCGTCGGCGCGCTCGTTCTCGGGATGGCCGGCATGGCCCTTGACCCAATGCCAGGTGACCTGATGGCGGTTACGCGCTGCATCGAGCTGCTGCCACAGCTCGGCATTCTTCACCGGCTGCCTGGCGGCCGTCTTCCAGCCGTTGCGCTTCCAGCCGTCGATCCAGCTGAAAATACCGTCCTTGACATAGTTGCTGTCGGTATAAAGATCGACGGCGCAGGGCTCCTTGAGCGCATTAAGCGCCGAGATGGCCGCCAACAGTTCCATACGGTTGTTGGTGGTGGCAGCCTCGCCGCCCGACAGTTCTTTCGTCACACCGTTGAAGCGCAAGATCGCGCCCCAGCCGCCAGGCCCGGGATTGCCCGAACAGGCACCATCGGTGAAGATTTCAACGCGCTTGGTCATGTTAGTCCATATTCGGAAGGAGAGTTGATCGCCCGATGGAAGCGCATCCGGCGGATATATTCGGTCGGGTCGCGTTTCATCACAAGCCCGCCGTCCGGGACCGTCAGCCAGTCGTAGAGCCGGGTCAGCATGAAGCGCAGCGCCGAACCGCGCGCCAGCATCGGCAGCGCCGCTTTCTCGTCGCTGCTCAGCGGCCGCACGCTTTGGTAGCCGGCAAGCAACGCCGTGCCCTTGGTCAGATTGAAGGAAAAATCCTTCTCGAAGCACCAGGCGTTGAGGCACGTGGCAACATCATAAGCGTAGAGGTCGTTGCAGGCGAAATAGAAGTCGATCAGCCCGGACAGTTTCTCGCCGAGGAAGAATACATTGTCCGGGAAAAGATCGGCATGGATGATGCCCTGCGGCAGACCGTTCGGCCAGTTCCGCTCGAAATCGGCGAAATCGGCATCGACCTCAGCCGCCAATCCCGGCTCGACCTCATCGGCGCGGGCGTGGGCGGCGTTCCACAGCTTGCGCCAGCCATCGATGGCAAGGGCGTTGGGGCGGGTCATCGGGAAATCCGCGCCGGCGAGATGCAGTGCCGCCAGAGCCTTGCCGACCTCGCCGCAATGCCCAGCTGTCGGCCGCCGCAGCGATAGACCCTCAAGGAAGGTGATGATGACCGCCGGCCGGCCGGCAAGCGTTCCGATCACACCGCCATCCTGCGCGGTGACCGGGAGCGGGCACGAAATGCCCTTTCTGGCGAGGTGGGCCATGAGGCCCAGAAAGAACGGCAGGTCAGCCTTGTCGACGCGCTTCTCGTAAAGCGTCAGTATGTAGGAGCCGCTGCTGGTGTGCAGCAGAAAATTCGAATTTTCGGTGCCTTCGGCGATGCCCTTGTAGGACAAGAGATCGCCGACCGGATAGTTCCTGAGGAACGCGCCGAGCTCGCCCTCATTGACGTCGGTGTAGACCGCCATCGTTGCTACGCAGCCCCGTTGACGAAGGCCATGTCGGCTGCCGTCAGTTCGACATCGCGCAACACCCGCATCACCGGAAAATCCTCCGTCTCCGTCGCCGTCACGGCCAACTCGATGGTTACGTCGAAGCGCTGCCGGAAGGCATCGACAATCTCGTCGACGATGATCTCCGGCGCCGAGGCGCCCGCCGACAGGCCGAGTGTCGAGATGCCGGCAATGTCATTCCACGGAATTTCGGAGGCGCGCTGCACGAGAAGCGACGTCGAGGCGCCGGCGCGTTCGGCCACTTCGACAAGCCGCCGTGAGTTGGAGGAGTTAGGCGCACCGACGACCAGGAAGAGATCGGCGCCGGCCGCTGTTTCCTTGACCGCCTCCTGGCGATTGGTGGTGGCATAGCAGATCGATTCCGCCGCCGGCGCGTGCAACTCGGGAAAACGTTGCTGCAGGGCGCGGATGATGCCGGCGGTGTCCTCGACCGACAGCGTCGTCTGGGTGACGAAACCGAGCGCTCGCGGGTCTGCGGGCACGAAGCTTGCGGCGTCGGCTTCGGTCTCGATCAGAGTGACCGCGCCATCCGGCAACTGGCCCATTGTGCCGATCACCTCAGGATGCCCGGCATGGCCGATCAAAAGCACGTGGCGGCCAAGCCGCTGATGGCGCATTGCCTGCTTGTGGACTTTCGAGACCAGCGGGCACGTCGCGTCGAGATAGAACAGGTTGCGGGACCGGGCGTCGGCCGGCACCGATTTCGGCACGCCATGCGCCGAAAAGACGACCGGGCTCTGGCGATGCTCGGGCGGGATCTCGGAGAGCTCCTCGATGAACACCGCGCCGAGGCTTTGCAGCCCTTCGACGACGTAGCGGTTGTGCACGATCTCGTGGCGGACATAAACCGGCGCGCCATATTTCTTGAGCGCCAGCACGACGATCTGGATGGCACGGTCAACGCCCGCACAGAAACCGCGCGGCTGGCAGAGCCGGATGGTCAGCGGTGGCTTTGTCTGAAGCATGATTGCATCTTACGCTGATTGTAGGCCGGTTGATCGGACTATGACTTCTGAGCTCAAGGCGCGAAATGAGGTGTGCGGCCCTGCCCTGTCAAGGGTAGTGGCGGCGATCATTGGTCTTTCGCCGGGCGGCGGAGCCAGGAGATCAGGACACCGGCAAGGGCGACGGCAAGGCCGTACCAGGTTATCGCATATTGCAGATGGCTGTTCGGCAGGTCGATGACGGTGACGCCGCCGACGGGCAGCCCGCCGGGGTTGGCGGCGGCGTTCGCATCGATGAAGATCGGCACCAGCGCCGCACCTGCCGGCAGGCCGGCGCTCGAGGCCATCGCGTCACGATCTTTCCAGTAGAAGATGTTCTTCTGCGGATCATTGTCGGGAAGCATCATCGAGGGCTTGGCCGGCAGCGGGTTGCGGGCGAGCCCCGTCACCGTCACTTTGCCCGTCACCTGCCCCTGCGGCCGCTTGGCGGGGTCCTTGAAATCGTAGGGCACGAAGCCGCGGTTGATCAGCACGAAACGGCCATCCTCGAGTTGCAGCGGCGTGAAGACATCGAAGCCGGACTGGCCTTCCCAGGTGGCGAGGAAATGCCGTTCGCCTTGATGCAGGAAAGTGCCGGTCACTATCACCGGCGTGTAGTCCACGTCGCTGGTGGCAGCAAACCGCTTTTCGACCTCGGCCAATGGCACAGGCGCCGAATGCGTGCGCTGGTCGATCGTCTGGAGAAGGCCCTCTTTCCAGTGCAGGCGCTGAACCTGCCAGGTGCCGAGCGCCAGCAGGATCAAAGACACGACGATACCCAGGCCGAGCGCCAATGCGCGTTTCGGCCGCGACCGGCCGGCCACCAAACCTGATGCCTCGCTCATTCGCCGCGGTCCAGCCGGCCCTCGGCCGCCTTGTTGCGGTATTGCAGCGTCAGCAGCACGCCCTTGATCAGCCTGAGCGCCGCCAGGCACAGCACCAGCGTCAGCGGAATCCACAGCAACAGATGCAGCCAGAGCGGCGGATTGAGCGTCACCTCCATCCACAGCGCCAGGCCGACGACGATGAAGCCGATGATCAGAATAACGAACACCGCCGGCCCGTCGCCGGCATCGGCGAAGGAATAATCGAGGCCGCAATTGGTACAGCGATCGCCGACTGTGAGGAACCCGGAGAACAGCTTGCCCTCGCCACAGCGGGGGCAGCGGCCATGCAGGCCGGCCGAGATCGGATCGATTGGTGGCCAGATCGCCTTGTCGTCGCTCATGGGGTCATCCTAGGAGCATTTGCCGCAAAAGATAAGGCGGCCACGTCGCCGCAGCCGCCTTGTCTATTTCCTCGGCCCCATTTTCCTCGGGCCCATTTCCTCGGGCCAATGTCAGTGCGGTTCGATCATTGCGCCGTTCGATGCCCAGACATAGATCGAGGCAAACAGGAATAGCCACACCACGTCGACGAAATGCCAGTACCAGGCGGCGGCCTCGAAGCCGAAATGCTGCTTGGGCGTGAAGTCGCCCTTCATGGCGCGGATCAGGCAGACCAGCAGGAAGATAGTGCCGATGATGACGTGGAAACCATGGAAGCCGGTCGCCATGAAGAAGGTGGCGCCGTAGATCGAATCCCTGAAGCCGAACGGCGCATGCATGTACTCGTAGGCCTGCACCATGGTGAACAGCATGCCGAGGCCGACGGTCAGCACCAAGCCATTGATCAGCCCTTTGCGGTCGCCGTGGATGAGCGAGTGGTGCGCCCAGGTCACCGTGGTGCCCGACAGGAGCAAGATGACGGTGTTGTAAAGCGGCAGATGGAAAGGGTCGAGAACTTCGAGGCCCTTGGGCGGCCAGACGCCGCCGGTGAAGGCGGTACGGGCATACTGATGGACCTCGCCGGGGAACAGGCTGGCGTCGAAGAAGGCCCAGAACCAGGCGACGAAGAACATCACCTCGGAGGCGATGAACATGATCATGCCGTAGCGCAGATGCAGCGACACGACACGAGTGTGGTGTCCCTCATGCGCTTCCTTGATCGTATCAGACCACCAGGCGAACATCGTGTAGATGACGATCAGCAGGCCGATGAAGAACAACCATGGATTGGCGATGTTGAAACCGAAGATGGGGAAATCGCCGCCCTTGAGATATTGCATGTAACAGACGCCGCCGATCGCGGTCACCAGCGCCCCGACGGAGCCCAGGAAAGGCCATGGGCTCGGGTCGACGAGGTGGTAGTCATGTTGTGGTTTTGCGTGTGCGTCTGCCATATCAACCCCCGAGGCTTGCTTCGGTATCTGAACTCTTGTTGCGGCGGCCGTCGGCCGGCACCGATGATGCGACCGGCTTGGTTTTTTCGACCGGGAACATCGTATAGGACAGGGTAATCGTCCTCAAATCCTTCAGTTCCGGCGCGTTGACGATCTCGGGATCGACATAGAACACGACCGGCATGTCCAACGTCTCGCCCGGCTTCAGCGTCGTGTCGGTGAAGCAGAAACACTCGACCTTGTTGAAGTAAGGTCCGGCCAGTTCAGGCTGTACATTGAAGGTGGCGCGTCCGGTGATGGGCCGGCTGAATTTGTTGGTCGCGCTGAAATGCGCCTCGGCTGTTTCGCCGATCTTGATGGTGATCGAGCGGGCGACCGGCTGGAATTGCCAGGGAATGCCGACGGTGTTGGCATCGAAGCGGATGGTGATGTCACGGTCGAGCACCCGATCGGCATATTGCTGGGTCGCCCGTTTAACGGTGCCGCCGTAGCCTGTCGCCTGGCAGAACATCGCGTAGAGCGGCACTGCGGCATAGGCCATGCCGATCATGCCGCCGAAGAACGCGATGCAGACGCCGGCGACGACGCGGTTCGTATTCTTCTTCGTAGGATCGGTGACTGTTTGCCTGGTCATGTTCAGCTCACATCGAACCGGTGACGCTGTGACCAAATTTCACGATGGTCGCGACGTAGAATATGACCACCAGCGCCGCCAGCGCGAAGCCGATTGCGGCCGAGCGATTGCGGCGGGCCTTCTGCTGACGGTCGGTCAGCGTGACCAGTTCAAGCTTCTTTTCGGCCATGCTCATGCTCCACCGATGGTCAGCGCGCGCGCGACGACGCAATCGCCAAGGTAGGCGGCGAAGATGGCGAAGAGATAGAGCAGCGAATAGCCGAACAGGGCCTTGGCCGGCTTCATCGCCCGGTCGTCATCGGCCATTTGCAGCACCTTCCACGCATACCAGACGAAGCCGGCGCCGAGCAGCAATGCAACGACGCCATAGGCTGGCGTGGTGAAGCCGAGAACCCATGGCAGCACGCCAACCGGTGCGAGGACCAGCGCATAGGCAAAGATCTGGCGTCTGGTCGAAGCCTGGCCGGCGACATTCGGCATCATCGGAATGCCTGCCTTGGCATAGTCCTCCGACTTGAAGAGCGCGAGCGCCCAGAAATGCGGCGGCGTCCACAGGAAGATGATCAGGAACAGCACCAAGCTTTCGAGGCTGACCGATCCGGTTACCGCCGCCCAGCCGATGACCGGCGGAATGGCACCGGCAGCACCGCCGATGACAATGTTCTGTGGCGTCCAGCGCTTCAGCCACATCGTGTAGATGACGGCATAGAAAAAGATGGTGAAGGCCAGAAGCGATGCGGCCAACCAGTTGACCAGCACGCCGAGCGTCATCACCGACAGAACCGACAGCACCAGCCCGAAGCTCAATGCCTCGCCAGGCCGTATGCGGCCGGCCGGCACGGGACGGCCGGCGGTGCGCGTCATCACCGCATCGATGTCTGCGTCATACCACATGTTGAGCGCACCGGACGCGCCGGCACCAATGGCAATAGCCAGGATCGCGATCACCGCCAGCAGCGGATTGATGGTCACCGGGGCGGCGACCATGCCGACAAACGCTGTGAACACCACCAGCGACATGACGCGCGGCTTCAGCAGGGCGAAGAAATCGCCCGCCGTCGCTTCCGACATGCGGAAGCCCGGCTCGTCAATCAGTCTGTCTTCGGCAAGGGCCATGCGTACTTAGAGTCCATCATTCCGTTGGCCAAAACCGCCGGACGGCCGGCGGTTCCGTATTAAAGGAGGCAACCGCCTACTTGATCTTCGGCAGCTGTTCCCATTGGTGGAACGGCGGCGGCGAAGGCAGCTGCCATTCCAGCGTGGTCGCACCCTCACCCCAAGGATTGGCGCCGGCGACCCGCTTCTTCTGGAACGCCTCGAAGACGCCGAACAGGAAGATGACGACGCCGACAGCCGAGATGTACGAGCCGTAGGACGACACCATATTCCAGCCGGCGAAGGCATCGGGATAGTCGATATAGCGACGCGGCATTCCGGAGAGACCGAGGAAATGCTGCGGGAAAAAGACCAGGTTGACGCCGACGAAAGTGACCCAGAAGTGGGTGTTGGCGATCACCGGCGAATACATGTAGCCGGTCATCTTCGGGAACCAGTAGTACCAGCCGGCGAAGATGGCGAAGACCGCGCCCAGTGACAGCACGTAGTGGAAGTGCGCAACCACGAAATAGGTGTCGTGCAGCGGGCGGTCGAGGCCGGCATTGGCCAATTGCACGCCGGTGACGCCACCAACTGTGAACAGGAAGATGAAGCCGATCGCCCACAGCATCGGGGTCTTAAGCGAAATCGACCCGCCCCACATAGTGGCGATCCACGAGAAGATCTTCACGCCCGTCGGCACCGCGATGACCATGGTGGCGAAGACGAAATAGCGCTGGGTGTCGAGCGACAGGCCCGTCGTGTACATGTGGTGGGCCCAGACGATGAAGCCCACCGCGCCGATGGCAACCATCGCATAGGCCATGCCGAGATAGCCGAACACCGGCTTCCTCGAAAAGGTCGAGATGATATGGCTGATGATGCCGAAGCCCGGCAGGATCAGGATATAGACTTCTGGATGGCCGAAGAACCAGAACAGGTGCTGGAACAGGATCGGGTCGCCGCCGCCGTCCGGGGCGAAGAAGGTGGTGCCGAAATTGCGGTCGGTCAAAAGCATGGTGATGCCGCCGGCCAGCACCGGCAACGACAGCAGCAGCAGGAAGGCGGTGATCAACACCGACCACGCGAACAGCGGCATCTTGTGCATGGTCATGCCGGGCGCGCGCATGTTGAAGATGGTGGTGATGAAGTTGATGGCGCCAAGAATCGAGGAGGCGCCGGCGATGTGGATTGAAAGGATCGCCAGGTCCATGGCCGGTCCAGGCTGGCCCGATGTCGAGAGCGGCGGATAAAGCGTCCAGCCGCCACCGACGCCATAGGCGCCCGGCGCACTCGGGACGAAGGCCGAGATAATCAGCAGGATGAAAGCCGGCGGCAGCAGCCAGAACGAGACGTTGTTCATGCGCGGGAACGCCATGTCCGGCGCGCCGATCATGATCGGCACCATCCAGTTGGCAAAGCCGCCGATCAGCGCCGGCATCACCATGAAGAAGATCATGATCAGCGCATGCGCGGTGGTGAAGGCATTGTACATGCTCTTGCCGCCGTCGATGGCGGCGTCACCGTTCATGCCGTAGACCATCTGTGCCAGGCCAGTGAATATCTGGATGCCCGGCTCCTGCAATTCCATGCGCATGACGACCGATAAGGCGCCACCGATGCAGCCCGCCATGATCGCGAAGATCAGATAAAGCGTACCGATGTCCTTGTGGTTGGTCGAATACACCCACCGGACCCAGCCATGATACGGCTTGTGGTCGTGGTCGTCGTGAGCTGCAGCGTCTGCCATGGTCGGCTCCGTTCCCTGAATCTTTTCTGGTCGCGGCATCAGTTGCCGGCGGCCGCTACCTTGTTCGTGCCATCGACCTCGGCCATCAGCGCCTTGTTGGCGCCGGGAAGATCGGTCTTGGCTGCCGCCAGCCAGGTCTTGTATTGCGCATCGGAGACGACGCGAATGGCGATCGGCATGAAGGCGTGGTCCTTGCCGCAGAGTTCCGAGCACTGGCCGTAATAGAGGCCTTCCTTGTCGGCCTTGAACCACACCTCGTTGATGCGGCCCGGCACCGCGTCGGTCTTGATGCCGAAGGACGGCATGGCAAAGGCGTGAATCACGTCGGTCGCCGTCACCAGCACGCGGGTCATGGTGTTGACAGGCACCACCATCTCATTGTCGACGGCGAGCAGGCGCGGATAGGCGGCGCGATCTTCCTTGCCGGCAGCAGCCCTGTCGGCATCCTGAAGGATCGCGGAATTGAAGGAAAGCGTGTTGTCGACCTGGTATTCGTAATCCCAGTTCCACTGATTGCCCGTCGCCTTGACGGTCAGCTTGGCTTCTTCCGGCGGCGTGTATTGCGCGGTCAGCAGCTGGAACGAAGGAATGGCGAGACAGAGCAGGATGACGACGGGACCGACAGTCCAGATGACCTCGATCAGCGTGTTGTGGCTGGTGCGCGACGGGGTCGGGTTGACGCTCGCCCGGAATTTCAAAATGCAGTAGGCGATCAGAAAAAGCACCAAGGCGGTGATCACAATGATGAACGCGAACGAATAGTTTCCGAACCACTCGATCTGCCTCATAATATCGGTCGCCGGAGGCTGAAAACTGGTTTCCCAGGGTTGAGGCTGGGCTGCATGAGCGGATGCAGCGGCAAACAACGTGGCGGCGGCACTAGCTACGATTTTGGCGGTTGCCAGGAATTTTCTCATCGCCCTCGTCATCTCCCAGTTCCTCGCGATCGGACCGCAAGAATGCCGAATAATGCCGGGACGGGAATCCCGGACAATTCAAGGCTGGTTCAAACCATACTCTATTTGCCTCCGCAAGAAAGGAGCGGCGGAACCCGTGCGGCATTTTTGCGCGCAAGCGCGGCTGTAGCTTCGTGCGGTGACCGCTCGTCGCGAATCACCGGAGCGGCATCCCGGCAGAATGAGCCGCGCGGCGCGCGAAACCGTCGCAATTAGGGCGAAATTGGCACGGAAAAGCGCATTGTCGCCTATGTCGGGGCAGACCGCGGGGGTCTCGTCCTTTACTTGGGTTTAGTGCGGCTTAAAGTGCCGTGATTCGCAATGGAGCCGTCATGAACGCGTGGCTTTCGAGAACCTTGGCGGAGGTCATCCTTGTTGCCGCCGCAATAGCCTTGTCAGGCGGCGGCCTGGCCAATGCCGCGCAGCCAAGCGGCACGGTGAAGTCGACGCATGGGGCGTGGTCGATCATCTGCGATACGCCGGCCGGTGCTACGTCCGAACAATGCGTGATGATGCAGAACGTCGTCGCCGAGGACCGCCCGGAAATGGGTCTTTCCGTTGTCGTGCTGCGTACAGCCGACAACAAGGCCGAAATCCTTCGTGTGCTGGCGCCGCTCGGCGTGCTGTTGCCCAACGGCCTCGGCCTCAATGTCGACGGCAAGGATATCGGCCGCGCCTATTTCGTGCGCTGTTTCCAGGACGGCTGCTATGCCGAGGTCATCCTGGAAAAGCCGCTGCTCGACACGCTGAAGACCGGTACGTCGGCGACCTTTATCGTCTTCCAGACGCCCGAAGAAGGCATCGGCATTCCCGTCGACCTCAAGGGTTTTGCCGACGGCTTCGCCGCCCTGCCTTGAACGCGGTCTTGTAGCACGATCCAGTGATTGTTGACCGGCCGCGGTCACGGCAAATCTCATTTCAGATTGTCTGTGCAGGCCTTCGCGCCTACATCGTGGGAAACAATCCTCCTGCGAATGGACCTGCCATGAACAGCCTGATCGGCCAATTCGACATTTCCGACGATCGCATCAAGCAGATCGTCGCCGAGACCATCAACGGCGCCGACGACGGCGAACTGTTTCTCGAATACAGCGAAAGCGAAGCGCTGATGTTCGACAATGGCAAGCTGAAGACCGCGAATTTCAACACCGACCAGGGTTTCGGCCTGCGCGCCGTCGCTGGCGAGGCCAGCGGCTACGCCCATTCCAGTGATCTCTCCGAAGCCTCGCTGCGGCGCGCCGCCGATGCCGTTTCGACGGTGAAGAGCGGCTATTCCGGCACGCTTGCCGCAGCGCCCGTCCGCACCAACCGCCATCTCTACGGCGACGGAAACCCGATCCCCTCGCCTTCCTTCGAGACCAAGGCCAAGTTGCTTCAGGAAATCGATGCATGGCTGCGGGCCGAAGATCCGCGCGTCAGGCAGGTGACGGCGTCGCTCGCCGCCTCCTGGCAGCATGTCGAGATCGTGCGCGCCGATGGCCAGATGGTCCGCGACATCCGCCCGCTGGTCAGGATCAACGTATCGGTGGTGGTCGGCGACGGCGACCGCCAGGAGAGCGGCTCCTACGGCATGGGAGGCCGCAAGGATTTTGGCGAATTCCTGGTCGAGGACAGCTGGCGGCACGCGGCCAAGGAGGCACTGCGGCAGGCGCTCGTCAATCTCGAAGCGGTTCCAGCACCTGCCGGCACTTTCGACATCGTGCTGTCGAGCGGCTGGCCCGGCGTCATGTTGCACGAGGCCGTCGGCCACGGGCTGGAAGGCGATTTCAACCGCAAAAAGACGTCGGCCTTTGCCGGCCTGCTTGGCCAGCAGGTGGCGGCGAAAGGCGTCACCGTCGTTGACGACGGCACCATGCCCGAGCGGCGAGGTTCGCTGACCGTCGACGACGAAGGCACGCCTTCGGCCCATAACGTGCTGATCGATGATGGCAAGCTGGTCGGCTACATGCAGGACCGCCAGAATGCACGGCTGATGGGCATGAAGGCCACCGGCAACGGGCGGCGCCAAGGTTACGCGCATGAGCCGATGCCGCGCATGACCAACACCTACATGACGGCAGGCGACATGGAGCCGGAGGAAATCATAGCCTCGGTCAAGAACGGCATCTATGCCGTGTCGTTCGGTGGCGGCCAGGTCGACATCACTTCGGGCAAGTTCGTGTTCGGCTGCACCGAGGCCTACATGATCGAGAACGGCAAGGTGACGCAACCGATCAAGGGCGCCATGCTGATCGGCAATGGGCCGGATGCCATGCATCGGGTTTCGATGGTCGGCAACGACATGAAGCTCGACACCGGCATCGGCATGTGCGGCAAGGCCGGACAGGGCGTGCCGGTCGGCGTCGGCCAGCCGCATCTCAGGATGAACCAGATGACGGTCGGCGGCACCAGGGTTTGATGCGGCTGCCGCCTTCCGGTAACATCGCCTTCCAAATGATGTTTCCGGATGCCGGTGTCTTCGACCATGTCCAAAGCCAAAATCGTCATCCTGACAGGCGCCGGCATTTCGGCGGAATCGGGCGTCGCCACGTTCCGGGATCCCGACGGGGTCTGGGCGAAATACGACCTGCAGGACGTGGCCACGCCGCAAGGTTTTGCGCGCGACCCCGTAAAGGTGCAGGATTTCTACAATATGCGCCGGCGGCAGATGGGCAGCGTCGAGCCGAATGCGGCGCACGCCGCGCTGGCCAAGCTCGAGCAGAAATTCCCAGGCGACGTCCTCGTCGTCACGCAGAATATCGACGACCTGCATGAGCGCGCCGGTTCGCGCAAACTGATCCATATGCATGGAGAACTGGGCCATGCCCTTTGCCTGAGCTGCGGGCAAAGCAGCACCTGGGCCGACGACATCGCTGCCCATTCGGCCTGTCCAGCGTGTGGCGCAAAAGGTCAATTGAGGCCTGACGTGGTCTGGTTCGGCGAAATGCCTTACCGCATGGAGGAGGTCGGCGAGGCGCTGACGCGCTGCGACCTATTCGTGGCCATCGGCACCAGCGGGAGTGTCTACCCGGCAGCAGGTTTCGTGGAGGAGGCACGCGCGGCCGGAGCCGTAACAGCCGAACTCAATCTGAAATGCGCCGGCTGGGCCTCCCGTTTCGACGAGCAGATGGAAGGGCCGGCGACACAAGTGGTGCCCGCCTTCGTCGAGCGCGTCCTTTCAGGCGCAGGCTAGCACCGTCTGGCTATGCAGCCTTGAATTCAGCGCGCGATCAGCATCTTTGTTATGTCGGGAGAGGAAACTGTGATCGCTGCCGGAGAAAAGCTAGAAGTCACCAGTTCGACCGACGATCAAGTCGCACTGCCTGTTCCAGTCTTGCCTTTAACACGGCCATAGGACGTATTTGGATCCCTGCTCCACATAGGCAAGCCGAAGACGTTGGAAGAGATGGAGGCGGGTGTGCCCGCCGCAGCTCGAACTGCCCTAAAGCCATGATGCCGCTGTTTTCGGCAGGCGATGGTCGGGATCGATGATTTCAAGATCCGGAGCATCGTTTTCGTTCCAGCGCCACAGCGCGACGCATGTGCCGCCAGGCGACATGAAGGACGGGTAGATCACGCCGTGCAGCCCGTCGCCAAGCAAGCGGTCTCTCAGTTGGTGCGTCTCGGGCACAAAGCCTCCATCCACGATGTCACGCCATTCGCACCGGTGAATGTCGGCCGTTACACCGAGCTTCGACAGCGTATCAGCCTCTGTCAGGTCGGCCAGCCGGGCGCCTGACAGTTTCAATTGTGCAATCAGCGCCGGGTGCTGGACAAAACCCTGATTGTACTCGGCCCAAGCCGTGGACAGTTCCCGGGCGGCGTAGATCGCCGGCGTGCCAATCGGATTCCAGCGGCCGCCGAAGCGGGCCGCGCCCTCACCGGAAAGCGGCAGATGGGCCCAGCGCGGCACAAAAGCGCGCCATAGAGTCAGCCTGGGTTCAGGCATAGATGCCGGAGCGGACTGCCTCCAGATAGGCAAGCACCTTGTCAGTCTTGCCTTCGCGAACGAGATCGTAGGCGGTCTTTCCCGCCCAGCCGGGGATCGGCTGATGTTTGAACCAGATCGCGGCACGCTGTTCATCACCGGCCATCTCGCCGGCCATCGCCAGGATGCGGACGATGGGACTCAATGCGGCGTCGACCTTGCGCGCACCGGACTTGGCGGCAAGCGTGTTGCGCGCGAGACCGGTCAGGCCGGCCAGTTCAGTCATATTGACCCCTAGCAGTGCGGCTACCCGCCTCGGCGAGAGAAACGGCGCCCGCTCCTCGCCGAAGCGCGATGCCGAATTTTCAAAGGCTGCGGTGCTCATGGCAATTTCCTAGCCCAGTTTGAACGACGTACACTCAAAATGTGCTTTTTTGGTGCGCATTTCAAGCCCTAGCTGCTAGCGCCTTCGTCTCGGCTTCTCCAACAGCGCGACGGCCTCGACATGCGGCGACCACAGGAACTGGTCGATCGGGATTACGCTCTTCAAGGCGTAACCGCCATCGAGGAGGATGCGAAGATCCCGCGCCAGCGTCACCGGATTGCAGGACACCGCGGCGACGAGCGGCACGTCGGAGCGCGCGATCTGCTTCGACTGGTCCTCGGCGCCGGCGCGGGGCGGGTCGAAGACTACGCCGTCAAAGGCATTCAACTCCTTGAATGTGAGCGGCCGCCGGAACAGGTCGCGACGTTCGCCGGTCACCCGCTTCAGGCCGCTGGCGAAACGGAAGGCCCGGTCAAGCGCCGAGAGTGCTGCCGCATCGCCTTCCACCGCATGAACCTCCGATCTTGAGGCCAGACGCAGTGCGAAGCTTCCGCAGCCGGCGAAGAGATCGGCGACCTTTTTGGCGCGCGCGAGATGCTGGCCGACAATGTCGGCCATCGCTTCTTCGGCGGCCTCGGTCGCCTGCAGGAAAGCGCCCGGCGGCACTGCGACAGCGACGCCACCAAACAGGACGACCGGTTTCTTTGGTTCGATAATGATCTCGCCGTCGACCGACAGCCTGGCTAGCCTCTCGGCAATGACAAAGTTCGAGGCGACGCGGCGCTGGTTCTCGCCGAGCTTACCGGAATCGTGAACCGCGACATCGAGGCCGGAACCGGTCACCGTCACCGCCATGTGGAACGATTTGGTCGTGGTGCAGATCAGTCCGGCAAGCATCCTCAAACGGTCGAGCGCAGCGACGATCTGCGGCAGCGAGATCGGGCATTCCTCGATGGAGATGATTTCGGACGACAGCGCGCGAACGAAGCCGAACTGCATTCCCGCCTCGCTCCGCCGGGCAGTGAAGACGACGCGGCGGCGCGTGTGCGGCGCGCACGGCACCAGCGGGCCGACATCGCAGGCGATGCCCTTGCTCTTCAGCGCTTGCACGACCCTTTCGCGCTTCCATTGGTGATAGGCTTCAGTCTCGAGATGCTGGACGGCGCAGCCGCCGCATTCGCCGAAATGGCGGCACGGCGGATCGACTCGCAGCGGCGAGGCCTCAAGCACCGACATCAAGGTAGCGCGATCTTTCTCCCGCCCGGCGGTGACGACCTCTCCCGGCAGCGTAAACGGAATGAAAACCTCGCCGGTCTCGGTCTCGGCGATGCCGTCGCCCTGCGAGCCCAATTTTGCGATTGTGAAACGCGTGGTCATCGCTTCTCAATCCCGGCCCGCCCGATCTTGGCAGGCTTGGTCGCGACGGCCTTGATGCCGCCGAGCAGGAACTCGCGGTTGCCGTCGCCGCCCTCTATCGGCGACAGATGAAGTCCCAACGAGCGCCAGCCGGGAATGGCATCGAGCCAGTCCTGCATCAGGCCGGCAATGCGCGCCGCATCATAGGGGTCCTTCAGCAGGCCGCCCTTGCCGATCGCCTCGCGGCCGGCCTCGAATTGCGGCTTGACCAGAAACACGGCTTTTGCGCCGTTCCTGGCCAAGGCAAGCGCCGGCGGCAGCGCCAGTTTCAGCGATATGAAGCTGACATCCGAGACGATGAAATCCGGCACACGGCCGCCGAGATCGGCGGCCGACAGTTCGCGCGCATTCAGGCCTTCAATCACCGTCACGCGCGGATCGCCGGCAATGTCGGAGTGGATCTGGCCGTGCCCGACATCGATCGCCGTGACATGCGCCGCGCCGCGTTCGAGAAGTACCTGCGTGAAGCCGCCGGTCGAGGCGCCGACATCGAGCGCTTCGCTACCGGTGGGGTTGAGGCCGAAATGGTCGAGACCAGCCTTCAGCTTCAGTGCGGCGCGCGAGACGTAACCTTGCGCCGGATCGTCAACGACGATGTTGCACTCAGGCAGAACGGCCTGGCCCGGCTTGTGGGCGACGATGCCGTCGACCGTCACGGTGCCGCGCGCCACCGCATCGCGAGCACGCGAGCGGCTGGCAAACAGGCCGCGCTGGACGAGTAATTCGTCGAGCCGCTGGCGAATGCTGGCTGGCGGAAGGGAAGTCATCGGCCTTCATGGCGAATGCCAACGATGATGGCAAGGATATTGGCGATGAGACAAGGCATAGTTGGAAAAGCGGGTGAACTCATCAGCCGCTCCGCTGTTTGTCGAACCTCGCACGACACCCGACGCAATGCTAAGAAGAGATGCCGTTTAGCCGTCGAAACGTGGAGGAGGAACATGCTGACGGGAACCTGCCACTGCGGCGCAGCCCACTGGACCCTGGAGGGCGATCCCGGTTCGATCACTGCCTGCAACTGTACGCTTTGCCGTCGCTACGGCACGCTCTGGGCGTATGACTATGTCGACGAACGCATCCGCCTTGCGGGGCCCGTGAGTGCCTATACGCGCGTTGGAAGGGCTCACCCTTCGCTTGAGATTCTCTTCTGTCCAACGTGCGCTTGCGTCCTGGCCTGGCGCGGATTGCGTGCCGATACCGCCGGTCGCCACCGCATCGCCGTCAATATGAGGCTTGCGCCGCCGGAGGCTGTCGCCGACCTCCCGATCGATCATTTCGACGGTCTCGACACATTCGAGGATTTGCCGAGGGATGGTCGCTGTGTGCGGGATATGTGGTTCTAGTTTCTAGAATATGGTCCGCGAAACCCGCCGTTCAACGGCCGGCGTCAGACCGTCGCTGCTGTCGCCGGACACCTGCGGGCGCGGCCGGTCAACGGAAATGGACGCCTTCGGCAAGGTATCTGGCACGACGACGAATTGCGGCGCCTCCTTGTAGGAGAAGCCGCCACGGATTTGGCCGATCTTGCCGGCGACGACGCCCATCACCGCCTCTTCGAGTTTGCGGTCGTAGCGCGTTTCGGCCACGGCCGACGCGGCGAAGATGGCCGTTAGCGCGATGCCGCCCAAAAGCGATCTCATTGGTCTTCTTTCCCCTGCCGGTCGCTTTCTAGCAGGGCGGCGTTGAAAAACGGCCAAAGGACACGGCAAGCAAATCGCCAAATGGCAGCGTAAACAGTATCTTACGACTGTTCGCCGGTAATTTGATTCAAGCAGTTGAGATTTTGATTCAGACTGGCATTTGCAGCCAAGCAGAATCTTTTGGCGTTGCAGAAACGCGGAAACAACTAGGCGCGCTGGGCCTGCGCGGTATGCCCCAACGCCACGAACACTGTGCGCACGATGCCGGCGCTGTCCAGCCCGGCATCGGCATACATCTTTTCCGGCTTGGCATGGTCGACGAAAGTGTCGGGCAGCACCAGCGGGCGCACCTTCAGGCCGCTCTCCAGCAGCCCTTCGTGGGCCAGGAACTGCAGCACATGGCTGGCGAAGCCGCCGACCGCGCCCTCTTCCACCGTCACCAGTATCTCGTGCGAACGGGCCAGCCGCCGGATCAGATCCTCGTCGAGCGGCTTGGCAAAACGGGCATCGGCGACCGTGGTCGAAAGCCCCGCCGCGCCAAGCTCCTCGGCCGCGGCCAGGCAATCCTGCAGCCTGGTGCCGAAGGAAAGCAGCGCAACCTTGGTGCCTTCCCTGACGATCCGGCCCTTGCCGATCTCCAATACCGAGCCGCGCTGCGGCATCTCGACGCCAACGCCGTTGCCGCGCGGATAGCGGAAGGCGATCGGGCCGTCATCGTAGCTTGCAGCGGTGCGTACCATGTGGCGCAGCTCGGCCTCATCGGCCGCCGCCATGACGACGAAACCGGGCAGCGTCGCCAGGAAGGTGGTGTCGAAAGCGCCGCAATGGGTGGCACCATCGGCGCCGACGAAGCCGGCGCGGTCGATCGGAAAGCGCACCGGCAATTTCTGGATCGCCACGTCGTGGACGACCTGGTCGTAGGCGCGCTGCAGGAAGGTCGAGTAGATCGCCGCGAAAGGCTTGAAGCCTTCCGTGGCAAGGCCGGCGGCGAAGGTCACCGCATGCTGCTCGGCAATGCCGACATCGAAGGTCCTCGCCGGAAACGCTTCGCCGAAGAGGTCAAGCCCGGTGCCGTTCGGCATGGCGGCGGTGATGGCGACGATGCGGTCGTCCTCTCGGGCCTCCTGGATCAGACTGTCGGCAAACACCTTGGTGTAGCTCGGCGCGTTGGCGGGCGCCTTGGCCTGGGCGCCGGTAATGACGTCGAATTTGTTGACGCCGTGATATTTGTCGGCGGCCGCCTCGGCCGGGGCGTAGCCCTTGCCCTTCTGGGTCACGACGTGGATCAGCACCGGGCCGTCGGCATTGTCGCGGACGTTCTTCAGCACCGGGATCAGGTGCTCGAGGTTGTGGCCGTCGATTGGGCCGATGTGGTAGAAACCCATTTCCTCGAACAGCGTGCCGCCGGTGACGTAGCCGCGCGCGTGCTCGACCGCCCGCTTGATGGCGCGATCGGCGCGCTCGCCGAGATAGGACGTCAGCTTCTTGCCGAAATCGCGCAACCCCAGATAGGTCTTGCCAGACGCCAGACGGGCCAGATAGGCGCTCATTGCGCCGGTCGGTGGAGCGATCGACATATCGTTGTCGTTCAAGATGACGATTAGCCGGGCATCGAGTGCGCCGGCATTGTTCATCGCCTCATAAGCCATGCCGGCCGACATGGCGCCGTCGCCGATGACGGCAATGACATTGTTGCGGCCATCGGACAGATCGCGCGCCATCGCCATGCCGAGGCCGGCTGAAATCGAGGTCGAGGAGTGGGCTGCGCCGAACGGATCGTATTCGCTCTCGACGCGACGGGTGAAACCGGACAGCCCCCCCTCCTGCCGCAGCGTGCGGATGCGGTCGCGGCGGCCGGTCAGGATCTTGTGCGGATAGGCCTGGTGGCCGACGTCCCAGATCAGCCGATCGTCCGGCGTGTTGAAGACGTAGTGCAGCGCGACGGTCAACTCGACCACGCCAAGGCCGGCGCCGAGATGCCCGCCGGTGTGGGAGACGACGTCGATCAGTTCGGCGCGAAGCTCGGAAGCCAGCTGCGGCAGGTCGCCTTCGGCAAGCGTGCGCAAATCGGCCGGGACGCGGACCTTGTCGAGAAGCGGCGTATCGGGCTTTGCGTTCACTGTTTGCGAGCCTGGTCAGATTTTCTGTTCATCGTGAAATATGCCGCTGGCCGGCGAATGTAAATGTGGCGGTAACGCGCATCAGCTTTCGGGCAGCGGGATGAACTCTTGCTCGTCTCCGGGAACGATATCGAAGCGGCCCGTCTTCCATTCTTCTTTCGCCTGTTCGATGCGTTCCTTTGAGGACGATACGAAATTCCACCAGATATAACGTTTCGAACCGAGCGAAGCGCCGCCAAACAGCATGAAATGGGCGCCGCTCTCCGATAAAACAACGATCTCATCGCCGGGCCGGAAAACCAGCAGCCGCTCGGCCGGGAAGCGGTCACCGGATATCGAAACCTCGCCTTCCAGCGTATAGATGGCGCGCTCCTCGGCATCGGCCGGGATCTTCACGCTGGCACCCGGCGCCAGCCTGAGATCGGCGTACAGTGTGTCCGAAGCGGTCGCAACCGGGGAGCGCATTCCGGAAAACGCACCGATGACGATATGGCCGCTGACCCCCTCGGCATCGATTTCGGGCAGGCGCAGCGCCGCGGTGTTTTCGAAGATCGGCGCGACCTCCTCCTTGCCGTCCGGCAGCGCCAACCATGTCTGCAGGCCGGAAACCGACATCGGCGCGCCGCGCAGTTCTTCTGGCGTGCGCTCCGAATGGACGATGCCGCGGCCGGCGGTCATCAGATTCACGTCGCCGGGCTGGATCACCATCTCGGTGCCGAGCGAATCACGGTGCCTGATCTTGCCGTCGAACAGGTAAGTCACCGTCGACAGTCCGATATGCGGATGTGGACGGACGTCGAGCGCCTGGCCGGCCCGAAGAACTGCCGGACCCATACGATCGAAGAAGATGAAAGGTCCGACCAGCCGGCGCCTGGCCGTCGGCAAGGCGCGGCGAACCTGAAATCCGCCAATATCCTTGGCGTTCGGAATGACCATCAGCTCGATCTGATCGCTGGCGAAGGCATCGCCCATCTGCGGATCGTTTCCGGGAAAGAAGCTCACGCGGTCCCCTCAGGCGAAGCGAAGTGCAGATTTGGCCTTCGCCTTGGCCGCCACCTCTTCGCGATTGCGCGGATGCTGCGTCGTCTCGAGGCTGTCGAGCAATTCGCGCGCCGAGGCGGCAATGGCCTCGACGGCATGGTCGAACGCATGCTGGTTCTGTTTTGACGGTCGCGTCGTTCCGCTCAGCTTGCGGACAAACTGAAGTGCGGCATCGCGGACCTCGTCATTGGTTGCCGGCGGATCGAAATTGAACAGGGTTTTGATGTTTCTGCACATCGTTCGCAATCTCCTCTCGTCCTGGAGCCGTTTCAAACGGGATGAGTTTTATCCTCAATCATGGTGATGTCCAAAGCCGGCAAGCACAATCGTCGTTCGAGGCCGCCTCAATCCGCGTCCAACGGCTCTGTCCCCACCGGCTTGCCGTCACGCGACAGCCTGATTTTCTCGACCTTGTCCTCGGCCGCCTTCAACAGCCGGTCGCAATGGGCCTTCAGCGCCTCGCCGCGCTCGTAGATGCGGATCGACTGGTCGAGCGGCACGTCGCCGCGCTCCAGATCGTCGACGATCCTCTCTAGCGCGTCGAGCGCCTGCTCGAAGCTCATCGCCTTGACGTCCTCGTTGATCTCACCAGCCATCGTCTATCCCTTCATCAGCCGCCCGACATGGGCGGCGACTGAAAATGCCAATCCCTGCAGATCGTAGCCGCCCTCGAGCAGGCTGACGACCCGATTGCCGCTAAGGCGCCCGGCGCGTTCGAGCAACTGACCGGTCGCCCAGTCGAAATCATCCTCGGTCAGGTTGATCTCGGCCAGCGGATCGCGGTGGTGGGCGTCGAAACCGGCGGAGATGATGATAAGATCGGGCACAAAATTGTCGAGCGCCGGCAGGATGCGCGACAGAAAGGCGTCGCGGAAAACATCGCTGCCGCTCTGCGGCGCCAGCGGCGCGTTGACGATGTTGCCGGCGCCGGTTTCGCTCACGGCCCCGGTGCCGGGGTAAAGCGGCATCTGGTGCGTCGAGCAATAGAGCACGGACGGATCGTCCCAGAAGATGTCCTGCGTGCCGTTGCCATGATGCACATCCCAGTCGACGACGGCAACGCGGTCGGCGCCATGGTTCTTCTGCGCGTAGCGTGCCGCGATCGCCGCGGTGTTGAACAGGCAAAAACCCATGGAGGTGGTCTTTTCGGCATGATGGCCAGGCGGCCGTGCGGCGACGAAGACATTGTCGGCACGGCCGGTGAAGACGTCGTCAACAGCAGCGTTGGCAGCCCCGATCGCAGTCACGGCCGCCTGCCAGCTCTTTGGGCTGGCGGTGGTATCGGCGTCGATACGGGCGATGCCGGTGTCCGGTATCGCTGTGCGGACACGTTCGACGAATTCGGGCGGATGCGCGTAAAGGATGGTTGCCTCGTCGCCTTCCGGCGCCTGGACGCGATCGAGCGCCGCGAAGGCCTCGTCGTCAAGCACACGCTCTATGGCGCGCAAACGGTCCGGCCGCTCCGGGTGACCGGGCGGGGTTATGTGCTCGAGGAAAATCGGATGGGTGTAAAGTCTCGTGACCATGCCCCGATATAGGCGCGCCTCGACGCTTTGGCCATGTTTTAGCGTCTCGCTGGTGTGATGTTCAACAGGGTTTAAGCGGGCGGGGCCGGCTGGTTCCAGCGCGAGCCGCCAGATTGCTGGAAAGAACAACCTCAGGCCGGTGACTGGTCAATCTCGGGGTGCATCGACGATAGTCGATCAGGCTGGTGCAGCCTGCCGGTGAGATTGAGCAGCCCTTCCAGAAGAACCTTGAACGCCTTCACTGCCTTCTTCGACGTCGCTTCGGGATCGTTCGAATTTGCGATCCACTGCGCCGCATGCAACGAGGCGCCGCTGACCAGCCTTGCCGCGGCTTCGGGATCGATGGCAAGAATGGTCCCCTCGTCGCTCAGTCTTTGCAGGCTCTCCGTCATCGAGCGGATGCATGTGCTCTGGCTTGGCCATTGCGATGGATCGCCGAGCACCGCCGGGCCGTCGCGAAGCACAATACGCTGGATCTCCGGCTCCAGCGCCATCTCAATATAGGCGGTGCATTCGTCGACGAAGCCCTGCCAGAGATTGTCCGGCTTGGCCGAAACGACCTTCAGCCGGGCCGACATTTCGGCGTCGATCTCGGCGATGACCGCCTGGAGAAGGCCCTTCTTGTCGCCGAAGTGATGATAGAGCGCACCGCGCGTCAGCCCGGCCGATGCCGTGAAATCATCCATCGAGGCTTCGGCATAGCCGAGCGTCCCGAAGGCCTGGCGTGCCGCGGCAATCAGCTTGGCGCGGGTCTCGGCAATCATCTCCTTGCGTGGTCTGTGCATGCTCTGGCCCTATTAACATACGCTTCGTATGCCAATTGACATACGCGGCGTATGATCTATTTAAACTCATACGTTACGTATGTAATCGTCGGACCGTCCGTTGTCGAGGAGCCAGACCATGCAAAATCCCTATACCCAGATCTTTCGCGCGCCTGGCGCCATAGGCTTCGCCGCAGCCGGGTTCGTTGCCCGGCTGCCGATGGCCATGGCTCCGATCGGGATCGTTGCGATGCTGTCACAGACTGATGGCGAATACTGGCTGGCCGGCGCTGTCTCCGCGACATATGCGCTTGCCAACGCTTTCGTCGCGCCACAGGTATCGCGACTGGTGGATCGCCTCGGCCAGACGCGGATTGTGGTGCCGACCACCGTGATTTCCACGCTCGCTTTCGCGATCCTGATTGCGGCGGCCAATCAGCATTGGCCGATATGGACGCTGTTCGTGTCATCGCTGCTGGCTGCTGTCATGCCCAGCATCCCGGCAATGGTGCGCGCGCGCTGGACTGAGATCTTCCGCAACCGTCCCGAGCTGAACACCGCGTTCGCCTTTGAATCGGCGGCGGACGAACTGGTCTACATCGCCGGGGCATCGCTGTCGGTGGGGCTGAGCGTCGCGCTTTTCCCGGAAGCGGGAGTGCTCGCGAGCACATTGTTCCTCGCCCTCGGTTCGACGGCTTTCATCCTGCAGCGTTCGACCGAACCGCGAGCCAGACCGGTGGAACATGGTTCGGGCGGTTCGGCAATCCGCCTGCGGCCTGTCCAGATCCTCACCTTGGCGCTGATCTTCATTGGCGCGACCTTTGCAACCACGGAGGTGAGCACAGTGGCGATCACCAAGGAGCTTGGCCAGCCGGGCGCCGCCAGCTTCGTTATCGGCGTCTACGCGCTCGGATCGTTCGTCGTCGGCATCATTATCGGCGCCCTGAACCTGAAAGTGCCGCTGCAAATTCAACTTGCCATCGCAATCGCCATCATTGCGCTTACCACGCTGCCGCTGCTCGTCGCCGACACCGTGCCGCTGCTGGCACTGGCCGTCTTCGTCAGCGGCGTGGCGATCTCGCCGACCTTCATCACGGCATTCGGTCTGATCGAGCGGCGCGTGCCCGAGGCGGTGCTGACCGAAGGCGTGACCTGGGTGATGACCGGTATTGGCATCGGCATGGCGCTCGGCTCATTCGCCGCCGGCTGGGTGGTGGACGCTTTCGGCGCGCAGAACGGGTTCTGGGTATCGGTGGCGTCGGGCACAATCGCATTGGTCATCGTGCTTGCCGGCCAGCGCAGCCTTGCCGCGCCGGATTGCGACATTGCAGCCTGCGACGCTGCTGCGGTCGCTGCGGAATAGCTTCCGGTGCGTCCGGCCCGAGGCGGGGGCCGGACGCATACCAGCATCGTGAGAACGGTCAAAGAATCTCGGTCTTGGCGATGTGGATGCCAAAACCTTCGAGGCCGACATAATGGCGCTCGCGCGAGGCGATCAGATTGATCGAGGAAATGCCGAGATCCTTGAGGATTTGCGCGCCGAGGCCGATCTCGCGCCATTCGTTCTCGCGCCGGCGCGCCTCTTCATGGTCCTCGCGGTCGCCGGCAGCCGGCCGCTTGCGCTCCTGATGGGCGACGCCGACCGACCCTTCGCGCAGATAGACGATGACGCCGCGCTTGCGCTCACCCATCGCCTTCATGATGGCGTCCAGCCTGTGGCTGGTGCCGAAGACGTCACTCACCACGTCCTCGGAATGAAGGCGCACCGGCACCTCGACGCCGTCGCGGATATCGCCGAAGACGACCGCCACGTGATGCATGGAATCCCAGGGCAGCGTATAGGTAAAGACCTGCGCCTTGCCGCCGGGCGTCTCGATGTCGGAACAGGCGACGCGTTCGACCAGCGTTTCCTTGCGTTGCCGGTAGGCGATGAGGTCGGCAACCGAGATCTGCTTCAACCCGTGCTTTTCGGCGAAGGCCTGCACCTGCGGGCCGCGCATCACGGTGCCGTCATCGTTGACCAGCTCGGAAATGACGCCGACCGGCGGCAGGCCGGCGAGCTTGCAAAGGTCGACAGCGGCTTCGGTATGGCCCGAACGCATCAGTACGCCGCCCTCGCGCGCGATCAGCGGAAAGATGTGGCCGGGGCGCACGAAATCGGACGCGCCGACATTGCCATTGGCGAGATTGCGCACCGTCAGCGTGCGGTCGTCCGCCGAAATGCCAGTCGTGGTGCCGTGCTTGAAGTCGACGCTGACGGTAAAGGCAGTGGTGTGGGCAGAATCATTGTCGGCCACCATCGGCGACAGGTTGAGCCGCTTGGCTTCCTCGCGCGGCATCGGCGTGCAGACGATGCCTGACGTGTTGCGGACGATGAACGCCATCTTTTCCGGCGTGCAATGGACGGCGGCGACGATCAGGTCGCCCTCGTTCTCGCGCCCGTCATCGTCCATGACGACGACGATCTCGCCGCGCTCGAAGGCGCGCAGGGCTTCAACGATCTTCTTCTGGTCGTAAGGCATGGACGCTCGTTTCACTCGCAGGGAATAGGGGAGTAAGGGAGTAGGGCAGTACGGGAGTAGGGAAAAGGAAAAAATTGCTGTCGCGGGAGCTGCATAACCTACTCCCCTACTCCCCTACTCCCCTACTCCCCTACTCCCCTACTCCCCTACCCCCCTACTCCCTACTCCCTACTCCCCTCCCTGTCTGTCCCCGATGCCGCAGATAATGATCGGCAATGGCGCAGGCAACCATCGCCTCGCCGATCGGCACGGCGCGGATGCCGACGCATGGATCGTGCCGGCCCTTGGTCATGATCTCGACGTCGTTGCCGTCCTTGTCGATCGACTTTCGCGGCGTCAGGATCGACGAGGTCGGCTTGACGGCGAAACGCGCGACGATCGCCTGGCCGGTCGAGATGCCACCGAGGATGCCGCCGGCATTGTTGGACAGGAAGACCGGTTTGCCGTCATTGCCCATGCGCATCTCGTCGGCATTCTCCTCGCCGGTGATGCGGGCGGCCTCGAAACCGTTGCCGATCTCGACGCCCTTGACGGCGTTGATAGACATCAGGCCGGAGGCGATGTCCTGGTCGAGCTTGGCATAGATCGGCGCGCCAAGCCCCGCCGGCACGCCGTCGGCGACGATCTCGATGACCGCACCGACCGAGGAGCCCGCCTTGCGGATACCGTCCAGATATTTGGTGAAGACGGCGACCGACGCCGGATCGGGAGTGAAGAACGGGTTTTCGGCGTCACCGACGAAA
Source organism: Mesorhizobium sp. M0028 (assembly GCF_040323855.1). Taxonomy (NCBI): domain Bacteria; kingdom Pseudomonadati; phylum Pseudomonadota; class Alphaproteobacteria; order Hyphomicrobiales; family Phyllobacteriaceae; genus Mesorhizobium; species Mesorhizobium sp. M0028. Next base: position 121,834 of record NZ_JAMYVG010000004.1, on the reverse strand, counting down.
TTCCAGTTCCAGTTGGCGCGATCGATCGATCTTTCGCCCATCGACACCAGCGCGCCGCGCACCACCATGCCTGGCACGATTTTGCGGGCAAGCGCCCCGGCCGCCACTCGCGCCGCAGTCTCACGCGCCGAGGAGCGGCCGCCGCCGCGGTAATCGCGCAGGCCGTATTTGACCTCGTAAGTGTAGTCGGCATGGCCCGGCCGGAACTGGCGGGCGATGTCGCCATAGTCCTTGGAGCGCTGGTCGACATTCTCGATCAGCATCGACACCGGCGTGCCGGTGGTGATCATCGTCTCCCCGTCCTCATCGACAATAAAGCCGGACAGGACCTTGACCTCGTCAGGTTCGCGACGCTGGGTCACAAAACGTGACTGGCCGGGGCGACGCTTGTCGAGTTCGGCCTGGATCTCGTCGCGAGTGAAGCGGATGCCGGGCGGACAGCCATCGACGACGCAGCCCAGCGCCGGCCCGTGGCTTTCGCCCCAGGTGGTGACGCGGAAGAGATGGCCGAACGTGTTGTGCGACATGGAACCAGCCCTGCCGGCGTCGGAGCCGGCCTAGCGCATGACCTCGAAAATCGGCGCGATTTTCGGAAAGGATCATGCGCAAAAAAATCAAAAGTGCTACAGCGTTCGTTGCGCGCCCAGGAGGACGCGGCGCTGCAGCTTGCCTTCTATTGGCGTTTTCCACAGTGGTCAAACTGTGATCCGGCGGATTTAGTTTTGACACATTCGATTGGTTTCTGCTCAGTTCCGTTCCGTTGGACCGAGCCGCTGTACCGGCAATGATTAAAGAGGACGATGATGCGTATCCTGATTGGCGCTGTTGCCGCCACGCTGTTGATTTCCACCGCCGCCTTCGCCGGCCAGACCGAAGGCCTGATCAAGAAGGTCGACAAGGACGCGCTGACGCTGACGCTGGACGACGGCAAGTCCTACAAGCTGAACGCCGAAACCGATCTCGATGCGCTGAAACCGGGCATGGACATCGTCCTCGCGTATGACGTGACGAATGGCGAGAACGTCGTCACCGACATGGAACTGCCGGACACCGGATCGACCGAGTAGAGTCTTTTGCGAAGCTTCTTACGCGATGCGTGGGGAGCCGCACAGATATCCAACGGGATTCATTCCGCGTGATAGCAGATGGTTTTCTAGCAGTGGGGCAGACCGATCGAGGCTGCTTGCGCATCGTTGCTCATGTCTTCCTTCTTCGGATCGTTTCCCGGCCAGTACACTCCTTTTATATATTTTCCCGCCAGGTACTTCCGCATTACAAATTCCCGATGCGGTAGAAAGACGAACTTCAAAGCATCCGATATTTCGTACTCACCATCCGTTGATTCGGTGGTGACGTGTTTGTTCTCGAAGGAAATTTGCCAACAGACCTCGCGTTTGAAGTCGTCGGTGAAGCCGCCGTTGCCCGTTCTGGAAAACTGATGGCAACCCGCGCAGGAGAGGGACTGAATCCGCTTTCGGATTTGTTCCGCTGTCAGAGTTCTCGTAGCACCACCTTCGATCTCACCAATGAGGTCGGGATGTCCTTCAGCGTCGAGTATTTTCGCGTAGTCGCCGAGTGAACGATCTTCAGCGTTCATTTCCGCCGCGAGCAGGTGCTCGGGCAGGCTTGGCAACAAATGGAAGCTGTTAATGTTGGGATCAAGCAGAGGACCAGGCGCAGAACCATCGGTGCGAATAGACTTTGCCACTAGCTCAACGAGCTTGTTCGTTGCTTCGGGGTCCGGGGAATTTTTGGAAAAAAGAGTGGGCTCAGGGGAACCTGTTGTACGCGTGGGAAGCAGGCGCATCGAAGGCTTGTCGAAACGGTACTCACGGAGCCCCCATTGTCCCCCATGTAGCTTCGAGTTCGTCCGGATCTGACCGGTGCTTGATTCCGACGCGCCGAGATGGTCGACATGCATGGCCGGAGGCAGCTGAAACGTCGTCGGACCGACCGCATCGCCGTCAACAACGCTGCCGTCCTCCGCGAGCGTTATTCCCTCCAGGAAAAACCTGCGCAGCCAAATCGCGACTTCCTCGTCCGAGAACCGCTTTTCCGAAAGGGATAGCCAGAACTTCTGGATTGCCATGCAGCGCTCCGGCTTCCCCCCATTGGGCATGACTGCCTCGAAGGCGATCAGCATCTCGCCGTGGATTCGATCGGGAGCAGCCGGATTTTCCCAATCCGGATGCTTTCCCGCTATGATGCGAAACTCGCCGCAATCGCCGCCAAGCGAATCACGCAGCAGATCGACCCGATTCACGGCGGCAATGATGATGAATGGAGTTTTGCCAACGCCGAACTCCTTGTAGGGATCCTTGTCCTTGAGCATCCCTTCGGCTCGCGAACAGTCGTAGGAAAACGGCGGGCCACCATTCGGCTGCTTCGGCCGCAGTTCTTCGCATTCGTCGCCAGCAGCCGTTTTCCACCAGTTCCGGAACAGCTCGTTTCGGTCGGCGATCTTGCCCCCGCTCGACGCCACGAGTTGGTCCATCACGGCGGTGAAGGAAATTTTGTTCAGAAGGGCCGCCTTTCGCACGAAAAGCGACCGTCCCCACTCGATGGTGGGAGCGGCGCCAGCGTCGCGCCCAGGTGTCGCTTCAGTATTCGTCGAGCTTTTTCCCGCCAACTTGACACCCAAGCCACGCCGCTCCGGATGGTCTTGAAGCGGCGCCTTACCTTCGCCGGCATCGGGCGCACCTGCGGAAGACAACAACACCGCAAGCCCGACCAGCACTCCACGAACCGGCGCGAGCCGGACTGACCACAGTTGGCGAGAAAGTCGTCTCCAAGCAAAACCCAGACGACCAATATCGTTCATGCCGACCATCCCCTCAAAAAGCTTAATACCGTCTTGAGCCCCGATTAGCGGAAAGGAGATATGTTAAAACGTGAAGCCGATTTTGTCTTCTGGCGGTGTCACGTGAAATTTTCACGAAGCTTTCACGCTGACGATGTGAGTTAATCGCCCTTGCGGGTATTTGACGTTAGCGGTCTACTGCCCGTGCGTGAAGACGCTACCAAAGGAGGGAAGCATGCCGGGACCAGATATCGGTTCACCAGATCGAAAATACCCGCCGATTCAGTTCGGTAGACATGGCGACGAGACAGGTGCCATCTTCAAGGATTACGAGGCTGTCGGGAAGAAGTTGGTCGAATGGGCGCAGCAAGACAGAGACTCTTGGCCTACAACCATCGATGAGTTGCGGGAGGCGTTTAAGGACCTCCTGACGATACCGGACGTCTTCAAGACGCTCACGGTGGTACGGGGCGACGACCATATCGAAGGTAACTACGAGTTTCTCCTGCGGTTGCCACCGAAGGGCCAGGTAACGGAGTCGGAGCAGATCGTCAAAGCTAATGTTGAAGACGACGTCTATCCGCTTCCGGCGCTTTACAAGGATTTCGAGCCGGGCGGACGCGACGAGGACAAGCGCGTGATCACTCAGTTGCGCTTTTTCTATGCGCGGGTTGCCGACTATACGATGCGTGGCTGCCGGTGAGCGAAAAACGGTGGGTGGAACGCTAACCAGCCAGGTCGAGCAACCCGGTCGCCAGAATTCCTGAATGTAGCCTCTCCCGGTCCGCCATCAGGCGGATCGGGAGGCATTGCCAGAACCATTCGAGCGTGGCTTTCGGCGAAGCAGGACCGTCGCCATGCCAGTTGTCCGCGGTACGGCGGAAGAACGCTGCCGCCTCTTCAAGAGCCGCCTCTTTCAAGCCAAGCTCGGCCAGCGCCGCCGCTTTCAAGCCGCCGACAAAGAAGGTCGCATCCTCGGCAAGATCGGCTGCTTCCACCGCGCCCTCGCTGTTGCCGAAGAGAAAGCGAATACAGGCGTGGTAGGCCCAATGAACGGGTTCGGCGCCATATCCTACCCGCAGCGCCCTTTGTGCGATCTCGTCTGCGAGCGCCTTCTCGCCGCAATAGGCAAGGCCCTGCGCACATGAGATCAGCGTCCAAGGATCGTTGTCGTTCATTTTGAGCGTCAGCCCATAGCAATAGATCGCTTGCTCGTACTTTTCGTTCATAAGATAGGACCAGGCCAGAGTGAGCTTGGTCCGGCTATCCATCGGCGCGAGCTTGGAAGCCATGTTTGCAAGTTTGAGGGCCTCCTGTTCCCGCTTTCTATCCCGCATGAGGCCGGGGAAGATGAGATGTCTGCTGTTGAGGATCTGCGCCAGACTGGCATGAGCGGGCGCGAAATCGGGAGCATTCCGTATGATCGACCGGAATATCCCCTCGGACCGGCTCTCGTCGGCCGGACGCCACCGCGAAAGAAGCTCATTACCACGTAGCCAGCGGTCGTAGATGTCGAGATCCATATCGGCGAGGCCCGCCGTCGTGCTCAAACGCTCTGCCGAGATCTGAACATCGAGCGCTGCGGCCAGGTGCCGGACGATCTGCAGTCTGGCGCGATGCCAGTTGCCGATCTCGATCTCCGAGTTCTCGCTCCACATGTAGTGGCCGTCAGACCTGCGACGCAGCAGCACGGCGATGTGCAATTCACCGTCCTCGCCGGTTGCAGTGGCAAGCAAGTCATAGACCTTGCGGCCGCTTGGCGGGAGAGCATCGTCGGAGGCCGAATGCTCCCTCACCGACCAGTCCCGGAACCGTGTCATGGCTGCGATCAATTCGTGGCGGAAGCCATTGATACGGATGGCATGAACCGCCTCGTGCAAGAATGGATGAACCAGGATCAGTGGGGGTTCAGCGCGCGCCTGAGCGGCGATTCCTACACCGTCGAACAGCTGCGCTGCTGCCGGAACAGCGGGGGCGAGTTGCGGGACGTGGCTGGGAGGCGCGGGAAGAGGTTCCGCCGTCTTTATCTCCGCAACCAGCGCCTGGGTTTGCGGTGACGGCTCCATGTCATAGTCGGTGCCGAGCAATTCCCACAGGTCGTTGTAGATGCGAAGCGCTCCCGCCGTGTCGCCACGTGAGGCACGGCACTGCATGAGGATACGGCAGGCTTCCTCATGCGTCGGGTCCAGATTGTGGATGGCGGTGGCGAACCTCTCCCGCTTGGCATCGTTCTGCTCGCGCCGGGCCTGGTCCTGGAGGAGCTTAACGGCCCTGTCGTGGAGATATTCGCGCTGGACCGAGAGCCACATATCGAAGCTGGGATCAATGTCCCTCAAATTGACGAGAAAGCCCCCGAACAGCCGCTTCTGCGTGATCATCACTTCGGGCACGATATTCTGTTCGAGATCGGCGATGTGGGTCGCCGCGTCGCTTGATACATGGATCGGCTGCAACCAAACATTGTTCCGATCGCAGTCGAATATCTGTATTGGAAACTGCTTCGTGTCCTTCTTTATCCCACTGATTAGCTGACGCAGGGAGGTGCGCGCGGCTTCCTCACTGTTTTCGCCCCACAAAAGGCCGGCGAGGCGCTCCCGGCTTTCAATCATGTTCTTGCAAAATGCGAGGTAGGCAAAGAGCGCCTGTGCCTTACGGCTCTTGAAGGTGCAATTCACGGCGCCATGAGACATACGGAAGATGCCAAGCGTCTCAATACGGAAGCTTGGCGTTTCACTGCTCCGCGATGCTGCCCGGCTATATTGGTCCATGGGACTCTGATTACAGCAAACGCCTTACAGTACCGGAATGTTGAAGTTGATGCACCTACCCACGGAGTCGAATTGCAACACGTCGCCTGGGGGAATCTGCTGCAGGCCTGTGGCAAGAGCGCGGGCGACCGGAATGCCAATGCGATCGCGCGTCAGGTCCACGATAAAGGCCGTACAGTCAGCACGGAGGAGTGCCTGGCGCGTATAGTCGAGGAGGAGTAATTCGTCGCTGCCTTCTAAGGACGAACTCTTCGAGCCGACGGGAGCAGCTTTAAGCTTTGGATGATCGGGGGTGACCCGCTGGCTTCGCGCAATATAGGCGAGGTCATCCTGATTGAGCTTCTCGAAACCGTGCACCTGTTGCTTGGCTCGTACCAGATGATGTCCGATTTCCATCTGCACCATCTCTTTCGTTGCGGCGTGGACAGCATCGGCCATGTTTGGCCGTGCTGCGAAACCGCAAGCGAAATCGCTCCCGTCACGAGAAAACGAAAAGGCAGCGATGACCGGAATGTCAACAGCTGCGCGGATATCGACCCAGCCACACGTCCGGGTCGTCTTTCCCGACCGGTATCGGGAGAGCAGGTCCGGGAGTCCGCTATCCCGCAATACATCTTCGCCAATCGCATGCGCCACCTGGTCGCCGTGCCACCATCTCGCGACGGCATCGCGCTCGACTAGTTCCCATATTGCACGGTTTGCCGCCTCTATAAGGGTTCTTCCCGCCGCGACGCCGTTACCGAGCCTGTACGGCAAAACACCATTGCCGCTTGCGCGGCGGACGCAAAGTTCGCCCGGCAAAGCCACCGGTTCCGATGAGCCGACCTGATGCCCGGCTAGCCACAGGCGCTCGCCTCCGGTTTCGGTGACGCCGGCAAGATAGTGATCGAAGGCATCAATGCGCCGACCGGCCGTTTCGGCCCCAGGATTTCGGTCCTCCGGGTACTCGAGCTGGGAAAGATATTCGGCTGCTTCGCCGATGCAGGCTTCGAATGCCCGCTCGGAACGCCAATCGCAGCCCGCGACTCCGACAGGCTGAAAGTCGCGGAACTCCTCGCCGTGTTCATGGGGATGCGCTTGCGCCACATATATCGCGGCACCAGGTGCGTCCGGATGAGGCAGTCGAGTAATAAGACGAAGCTTCGTCGCCAACCGCGCGATCGCTATCCGATTTTCTCGTGATATCGGATCGAGCTCGTGTGGAGTTTCAAGCGAACCCGAAGCAACCGTGGCCACGTGCCCTCCATCGCTGAGCGCCCCAGCAGAATGCCCGTTGCAGGCTTGCCAACCATATCGGCCAACCGGGCGCCGGATAACCGGCTGCTTGCCTCGACAGACGATGTGGCATCTTCGCGCGTGCAGGTCTAATGCGCAACACGGGCGATCGGTGGGCGGTGCGGCCCGATTAGTCGTCCACAGGCAGCAAATCCCAGCCCGCGCAGCAGGTGGCGACATCGTGCAGGGCGGGCAGCAATTCCATCGGCACCCCAGCGGGGGTACGCAGAGCTGGGTAGGTGTCGCCGGCACCGTCGAGCACGAGATCGCGGAACCGTTTCCACGGAAAGTGGGCACCTGGATCGCTGCATCGATCAGGGTCCAGCAAGGCATGCGATGCGATGTGTTTCAAATTTGGGTACTTCGCCCAACAGTAGCGCACGATTTCAGCGGCAATCTCCACCTGCCAGTCCGAGAATGGCTCCACGACATCGCGGCTCCGCGAATTGACTATCTGGATTGCGAGGCTCCAGTCATCGACTTTGGCCTGGCCAGCGTTCACCGCAGGATACGACCGATGGTCTCGCACGTGGAGGGCGGCGCTTGCCTCCGGCACACAGGCCCATGCGAACTTGCCATGCGGCTCTTCGTCCGTGCCAGGAATCAGCCAATGCCAACTGGCCCTGTGCGCTTTCATGACGGACATGGCGCCCGCCGAACTTAGCCCTGCCGCCGCGTGGATGACCAGCGCCCTGATTCCTTCGATCGGATCGACCGCTCGACGGGACGTCGCATTATACCAGTGATCCCGTACGCCGGGATAATATTCCTCCGGAATTCTGAATGGTGCAGGTCGTCCCGACCTTGGCAAATCAAAGAGAAAAAATCTCGGATCGTTCATCGTCCGTTATCCCAGGGTCGAGACCACCTTTGTCTGCGCCACGCGTGAAGGCAGCGTGATTCCCCCGCTCGCAGCCGTCTGCCGCGCGTCGACTGCCAATCACGTGCTGCTCACGAGCAACTTACGACGACCCGGTTCAAATCGGTGCATATCCCGATCTGGAGGCGAACCCGATGTTCTCCCGATCCCTTGGTGAGGAGCGATGCCGTGGATGAACTCGTAAACATCATCGTGTTGTGGCCAACCGTCACTTTTGGCTACCGGAACCGCCGCAACACCCGAGGATCCGGCATGTCTCGCCGACCCAGACGATCGTGCTGCGTCCGGATTGGAACGCTCGCGAATCCGGCACGCCAGTGGGGAGATAGCAGATGAATGCTCAGTTCGAGTTTTGCCGGTCCATGACCCGCAACCACCAGCTGGCTGCGTCCCTGCGGCGTCCGGCAAGCTTGTCTTGGCCGATCAAGGTGTATGTTCTCGGCGGGTTCCGGCTTGAACGTGACGGTTCGGCACTGGACCTTGGCGCCAAGCCACCGACGCGGGCCCTCGACATTCTTCGTGCCTTGGCCATCTCCCAGGGCCAAGTCTGCCCGCTCGAAGGCCTGCAGGACTGGCTCTGGCCCGACCTTGACGGCGACCAGGCGAAGGCTGCCTGCGATCAGGCGCTCCACCGTCTGCGCAAATTGCTCGGCCAGACGGACCTGGTGATTCAGAGGGAGGGCAAGCTGCGCCTCGCCGCAGACAGGGTTTGGGTGGATTTGGCCGATTGGGAGGCGCGCCTCAAACGGGCTCTGGCCTCGAATGCCGTGACTGAACCGGAGCTGGAGCGGCTCTTCCTCCTGTTCCCGGGGCCTCTCTTTCTGCACGAGCGTATTGCCGCCTGGTGCTTGCCGGCCGCTGAACGCGTGCGCCGCGACGTGATCGAACTCGCGATCCGCATCGGCAAGCACTGCGAGGCTCGCAACGATCCTGGGAAAGCCCGGACTATCTATTTGCGGGCGCTCGATTTTTACCCCGACTCTGTGAGAATCTACAAGGCGCTCATTCAGGGCGACATCGCCCAAGACGATGTTGCTGGCGCGATCGAGGATTACTCCTGCTACGAGCGGACACTTCGCGCATCATGCGGTAGCACACCTTCGCCTGAGCTGCGTGCCCTCATCCAGTTGCTCTTCGCGCGCCTTGCGCGTGAGACCGGACCTGTTGGGCAATATGTCAGGGCCGGTCGAGAACGGTTTGTCCCGGTTCTCAGGCCAGCGACGATCCCGGCGTGATCAACTTCGCCTACGCGCCTCTGTCGCCGATTCAGCGCGAGATCGCATTCTGCTTCAATCTCTCGAAAGCTCACGACTAAAGCCACTCCAGGCGCCAGCCGTCCAGCCTGAGCAGGCGGTCCTGCGGCACTTCCATGCTGACCGCATCTTGTTCGGACATCCCCAGCACGAAGCGGAACAGCGCGCGCATGACGCCACCATGGGTCACGCAGACCGTCTGGCGATCGAGCGCGTCGAACCACGGCTTCACCCGTTCGAGCAGCATCTGATAGCTTTCGGCGCCCTCGCCGGGCGGCTGGAAATTCCATTTATCGAGGCGGCGTTGCCTGGTCGAACCGGGATTGTTCGCCTCGAGTTCGGCAAAGGTGAAACCCTGCCAGTCGCCAAAGCTCAATTCTACGAGTAGCGGCTCGGTACGATAGGCGTGCGGATCGAGCTTCATCGCCGCGCGCAGGCGCTCCATCGTCTCGCGCGTGCGCCGCATCGGGCTGGCGACAAAGTCGAAATCTTCGGGCCTGTCGATGAGGTCGGCCAGCCTACGCCCGTTGCGGCTAGCCTGCTCGCGGCCAAGCTCGTTGAGGTCGGTATCGGCCTGCCCCTGCAGCCGGGCCTCGGCGTTCCACGCCGTCTGGCCGTGGCGCACGATATAGACGAGCGGGTACATCAGGTCTTCCGGAAGAGGTCAGGCGGTGGCGTCAGTCCTTGACCGTCGAAATATCCGGCGCGTCGACCGCCTTCATGCCGACAACATGATAGCCGGAATCGACATGATGGATCTCGCCGGTGACGCCGCGCGAAAGGTCGGACAGGAAATAGACGCCGGAATCGCCAACCTCCTCCTGCGTGACCGTCTGCTTCAACGGCGAATTGTATTCGTTCCACTTCAGGATGTAGCGGAAGTCGCCGATGCCGGATGCGGCAAGCGTCTTGATCGGGCCGGCGGAGATCGCGTTGACGCGGATCTTCTTGGCGCCGAGGTCGACGGCCAGATAGCGCACGCTGGCCTCGAGTGCCGCCTTGGCGACACCCATGACGTTGTAGTGCGGCATCACCTTTTCCGCGCCGTAATAGGTCAGCGTCAGCAGCGAGCCGCCATCGGTCATCAAAGGCTCGGCACGTTTGGCGATGGTGGTGAAGGAATAGACCGAAATATCCATGGTGCGCAGGAAATTGTCGCGCGTCGTCTCGACATAGCGGCCGGTCAGCTCGTCCTTGTCGGAGAAGGCGATGGCGTGGACGAGGAAATCGAGCTTGCCCCAATGACTGGCGATATCGGCGAACACCGCATCGAGGCTGGCCGGGTCGGTCACGTCGCAATGGCCGGCGACATGCGCGCCCAGTTCCGCCGCAAGCGGCTCGACGCGTTTCTTGAACGCCTCGCCCTGATAGGTCAGCGCGATCTCGGCGCCATGGTCGACACAGGCCTTGGCGATGCCGTAAGCGATCGAGCGATTGTTGGCGATGCCAAGGATAAGGCCGCGCTTGCCGGCCATAAGGCCCCGTCCACCCGCCATGTCAGCGCTCTCCGCAAGGTTCTCTACTTTGTGGAGTGCCTATCGCACAGCCACAGTGCCCCTTCAAGCGTTCAAAGCGGACAGTTCGGGGGACAAAGCGGTTGCTCAGCAGTGCCGCGCGTCCTTTGGACGTGCAAAGGACGCTGTAGCGCTTTGACCTTGCGGTCGTGGGCCAGTGAAAAAATACGACACTTGGTGTCCGTGTGGCACGGCGGAAGATGACCCTTTGGCGGAAGTTTCGTTGGCCAGCGGCCGAAGTCACGCTCATGACCCCAAGCCGACTTCATGATTTGAGCTGTGGACGACCGGTTTGCGCCTAATCTAAGACATTCCGGAGACGCGGCCCTATCCCGGAAGCGGACGTTGCCAGTGAGCGCGCTGGAGACGTGATTGCGCCAAACGTGGACCGCACGCGCGCTCCTCCAGCCGACACTCCTGTTAGGCTAGAGGCACCCCATTCCTGTCGTTGCAGCGAACTGAAAGCCCGCGTTGATGATCACGACTGGATTGCGAACGGATAGCAGACGGGTGGGCTAGGAACCCATTATGCCGTTGCCAATGGGACTATTCTAAGCCTTAGTGCTCACGATGGAGCTTCGATAACATCCGAGAAAGCCGCGTGGCTCTCTCAGCGTGTTGCAGGACGTCCGATGACCACCAGGGAACGAGTTCAGACCGGGTCGCTTGCAGGGGAGCGCAGGCATGTGACCGCGCTGTACTATGACATTGTTGGTTCGACCACTCTGCTAAATCAGCTGGACCCCGAAGAATTCGGCGCTATGCAACGTTCGCTCCACAATGGAGCGGCTGCATTGATCAGCGACTACAATGGCTACCTCGAGCGGGTTCATGGCGACGGCGGCTGCGCCTATTTCGGCTTTCCCGAGTCCAGGGAAGATGCCGCCGAATGTGCGGTCGCGTCGGCAATCGAAATTGTCGAGTGGTGCGAGAAACTGGCGAGACAGTCCGAATCCAGCCTCAAGGTAAGGGTCGGCATCACCACAGGTGTGGTCGTCATCGCTGACGCTTCGAAAACGAACCTTCCGGGCGCCACCGAGATTATTGGCGTCGCGCCGGCACTGGCTGCGCGCATCCAGTCCGAAGCAGCGCCGAACAGTGTTGCTGTCGCAGAAGCCACCTATCGGCTTACCATGGGCGCGTTCGAATTCGAGGAGATCGGTCCAAGGCACCTGAAAGGATTTGGCGAACCGGTACTTTTGTGGCGGCCATTAACTCGCCGGCAGCAGTTCGACCGCTTCACAGCGTATCGGCGCGTTTCCGCGCCGCTAATCGGTCGCGAAGACGAGCTTGAATTGTGTGGCCGGCGTTGGGTTAGAGCCGCAAACGGCAATGGCCAGTTCATTCTTCTCCATGGCGACCCCGGGATCGGAAAATCCCGGCTGATCGCCGAGTTCCGCCGTGATCTTGCCGCTAAGGGTGTGCGGACCCTGGTGTTTCAATGTCAGCCGCGCGGCAATTCGGAACCGCTGCACCCGTTTCTAGAACCTCTCAGAAAGGCAATCGCAGACGCGACCGGCAACGCCGACCCGGATCGGGATGCGGTCACGCGCTACCTGCGGTCACATGGCTCGGAACTTGGCGCGTTGAATGCCGAGATCATCACATTCCTTGTCGCGGGCGAGACGGAGGGGGGCGCTGGCCAAGCCTGGCAGGTCGATCTCTCGAACGAGGAGATCAGGGCGCGTGTTGTCGAGGCCATGCTGTCACTTCTGACGTCGCCGTCCGTTCTTGGACCGCTCCTCCTGATAATCGAGGACGTTCACTGGGCAGACACGCTCACCAAAGCACTTGTCGCCAAGCTGAGCCGGTGGATCGAAACACGGCCGATTCTTGCCGCAGTAACGTCGCGCGAGGCTATCGCGCCGGACGGTTTCGGCGATCCAAACGTGCTTGCCGTCGCCTTGTCTGGCCTGACTGCTCAAGCTACCGCGGAGCTGCTCAGCACGATCTGGGAGGATTATTCGCCACCAGATGAACTGGTCGCCTTTATCTACGAGAAGAGCGATGGCGTGCCCCTGTTTGCCGAACAGCTGGCGCTTTGGATCCGTGAACGAGCGAAGGCTGGCTTGCCAGATCGGGCCGGATTGGAGGCGTTGCTTCGTGCGGATAGCATTCTGGATCTCCGGGATCTTCTCGCAGCCCGCCTCGCCAGCTTGGGGCCATTGAGACGTGTCGCCCAAATCGCAAGCGTCCTAGGGCGACAGTTCCGACGGAAACTGCTGGCTTGTGTGCTTGAACTTGGGCCTCTTGCCATACCTCTGGACGAAGCAATCGAAGGTCTTGTCCAAGCCGGGATTGTCCGTCGGAAGTCTGGCGGTATGGAAATTCGCTTCCGCCACGTGCTGATCCAGGAAGCGGCCTACGAAAGCCTCCTGAAATCCGAGCGGCAGGAAATCCACACAAGCGTTGTAAATCTCATTCAATCAGGTGTTGTTCCGCCGCTCTCCGACGAGACGATGGCATGGCATTTCGGGCAGGCCGGACAGCCTGTGCAGGCGGCGCGCCACGCTATTCAGGCGGCAGAGGCTTGCGATGTTCGGTCAGCAATGCAGGAGGCAGAAAACCTGCTGGATTTCGCTGAGAAACAACTCGCTCAGGCCGGCAGGAATGCCGAGTCGAATGAGCAGCTGCTTCGCCTCCTCACAGTTCGCGGGCCGGTCGTTGCAGCGCTTTTCGGTAGAGGCAGCAAGCAAGCGCGTGCGATCTATGAGCGCGGCGTATCGCTGTGCGCCACGGTTAAGGATCGGGATCGTGCAGAATGGTTCCCGCTTTACTGGGGTTGGTGGTTCACTGCGCCCGACTACCAGACACAGCGCGCAAGATCCGACATCCTCGTGCAGGACCTTGAAGGCTCTGCAGATCCTGAGGTCCGGCTTCAGTCGCTGCATTGCGCATGGGCGACCAACATTGATGCCGGGCTGCATTCGCACTGCCTAAAATGCGTCGAGCAGGGTCTCGTTCTTTACGACGAGGATCGCGCATGTTTCAACCGCGGCCGTTACGGAGGTCATGACGCCAAGGTCTGCGGCCTGGGCGAACGTGCGTTCTCCCTGTGGTTCGTAGGCGACGACAATGGGGCTTCCGAAAGTATAATCGCTGCCAAACGATGGGCCGAGCACATCAATCATCCGAACAGCATGTTGCATGCACTGGAGTTCGAGATCGAGCTGAAACGATATCGAAACGACCATCCCGGTGTGATTGCGGTCTCCGAAAGGATCGGAGAACTCGGGCGGGCAACGCCGGGTGTACTCGCCAAGGCGGCGCTGTTCCGTGCCTGGGCGCAGGGTATGAGCGGGGACGCGGCAGCTGGCGTAGTGGCATTCGAAACCGAGCTGACACGCTGGCGCGAGATCGCGACCTACGAGGGTGCCCCCGTTTTTGAGGGCATGCGTTCGGAGTTGTTAGAACGCGCTGGACGCAACGACGAGGCCTTGTCGATACTGGATAGCATCATCGCGGCTTCGACCAGCAGTGGGCAAGTGTTCTGGCTTGCTGAGTTGCTACGGCAGCGCGGTGTGCTCCGTCATACCCTTGGCGAATCGCAGGAGGCGGTGATGGCCGACCTTCGTCGAGCGCTCGAAGTCAGCACCGAACAGCGGGCCGCACCCCTGGCGTCACGCGTGCGGCTGGACCTCGATCGGCTCCGGCTGTGAAGTCCGACACCGGCTTTGCGCAGGCGCTTGCCATTCCTGCGAATGAGATCGGTCTTAGGCTCGACCGCGAACTCTCCGCCCTTGGCGATGCCCAGTGCACAGACTCCGCAGCCACCGAGAAGCTCGCCCGCGGGCTTTTCTCCGTCCGGAGACGTTTTGGCATAACGCGGATCGGATCGTTGACCCGCCTTGATCGCGCCGGCGTGGCGGTTGCTCAAGCCGTGCGGCCATTGTCGCTCTCCAACGCTGTCTCCCAGGGCAAGGGTGAAACCCTCATAGAGGCAGCGGCCGGGGCACTGATGGAAGCGCTCGAAGGATGGGCAGCGGAGCAGGTCTCGCATGAGCGCATCAGGATCGCAAGCGCGCGCGTTCTGGGAGAAGAGATTCGGGCCCTCTATGCCGGCTGCCGAGTCCATGACTTCGACGCCGGCTGGGATCAACTGCAACTCCAGTGGACCGACGGTTATGATATTTTCACCGGCCGGGTGCTGCCAGTTCCTCTCCCCCTGGTCGATACCATCTACACGCTTCCGTCCCCGCATCCCGTGGCGTTTCCCCGATCCACGCGCGGACTCGCCGCCGGGCAAACGCTAGTTTCCGCGATCACCCATGCAGCGCTAGAAATCATCGAGCGCGCGAGCATCGCAGGAGCCAAGCGGTATCCACGTTCCTTTCCGGAAATTCGTATCGACCCCGCCCGTATTGGCGGTCCGCGTTCGTCGCGAATTCTGGCAAGCCTCGCAGCCGCGGATCTCGTTGCCGGAATATGGCTCGTCCCAGGCGATCATGATTTGCCGGTCTTTCGCTGCGCCGTAATGGAATCGGAAGCGCATCAGGAGATTGCGCCGCTGCCGGGCGAGGGGTTTGCGTGCGACTTTACCCATGATGGCGCCTTGGCCAAGGCACTGATGGAGGCGGCACAGGCCCGGGTAACCGCGCTCGCCGGTGCCCGTGAAGATATTACACGTGCCGCTTATCCCGAGTGGTACGACCGAGTGGACCTGGACACGCGTCGACGCTCGTTCCGGGTGCCAGGGAACGCCACCACGCTTCCCGCCGATAGCGTCGGACCGACCTCAGGCGCCAGCAAGCTCGACGCCGTTCTCAAATCGCTAAGGCGCGCCGGAGCGCAGGCGGCCCTTGTCGTGCCGCTCCATAGCAGCACGGATCCCGATATCGAGATTGTCCGTCTCGTCGCCCCTCCGCTCAAAGACCTCATCAGAGGATAGGGATGGCGGACAAGCCGGTCATTTTCCTCGGACCGACACTGCCGCGTGCCCAAGCGGCAGCCATCCTCGACGCCGTTTATCTACCGCCCGCCGAACAGGGTTCGATCGTCCGCGCAATGAGAGCCTATCAACCGAAAGCGATAATCCTCATCGACGGTTCGTTCGGGAAGGTACCGGCAGTTCGTCACAAGGAAATCCTGTGGGCGTTGGGAAACGGAATTCCGGTGTTCGGGGCGGCAAGCATGGGCGCGCTCCGCGCCGCTGAACTGGCGGCGTTCGGCATGCAGGGCCATGGCTTCATCTACCGATGGTACGCGTTGACGCCGCTCGCCGACGACGATGAAGTCGCGGTAGCGATGTGTCCTACTGAACTCGGCGCGGCGGCCCTGAGCGAAGCGCTTATCAACATACGCCTTACGCTAAAGCGGGCATTGCGAGCAGGCATCATCAACGCCGTGGAAAGGCGATCTCTGGAAGTGCTGGCGCGGGACACGCACTTCGTCGATCGCAGCTATCCGAGGCTGCTCGCGGAGGCGCGATCTTCTCTGCCCAGCAAATCCGCAACGGCCCTGGATCGGCTTGCTGACTGGCTCCCCCGATCGGCGATCGACCGCAAACGCGAAGACGCAACCGGCTTGCTGGCGAAACTTGCATGCTGCCCTGAACTTCTGGCGCATGCGCCGATGACCCCGCCTTTCACCCTGACCGAAGCTTGGGCCTATGACCTCGGCGCGGCCGGGCTGTGGGACGACGACATTGGGTCTGTTCTTGCGGAACGGGATGGATTTTGATCTAACAGGAATACTTCAGACTGTCCTTTCAGGAGAGGGGTGGGACTGCCTGCATGGGCGCCAGTGCAAGATGGCAGTCGGGTATTGGATCCGCGGCTTCGCGCCTTGGAACACGCTTTCTTGTTTTTCCCCAACCTCCTTTCATTCAGGGTTACGAACGGCCCGAGATGATTTGGGTCTCCACGCCGCCTGACGCGATCGGCCCCGGGCCAGCCGACCGACGGATGTATGTGATCGACCCGTTGCTTGAAAAGCAGCCATACCAGTTTCCTTACCTGCCTCCTTACGCCGGTGCCCTCAGGCCGCCTGCGGTAGCCGGCCCAGACGGGCACTTCGACAACATTCCGCTGGGCACACCGGAGTTCGAGGCGGCGCATGCCTACGCTTGCGTGCGGCGGGTGCTCGACATCTGCGAGAGCTATGTGGGGCGCGAGATTCCCTGGTTCTTCGAACCGACCTATCCGCGTCTCGAGATTGTGCCGCGGCTGAACTGGGACAACGCCCAGTCGGGTTACGGCTTTCTGGAGATGGGGATCGATGAGGCCCGCGGAACCACGCAGCCCTTCGCGCTCAACTTCGATGCTGTTGCACACGAGATCGGGCATCTGGTGATTTTCGGCGTCATGGGAGTTCCCCGTTTCGATCCGCCGCATGAATACTTCGCCTACCACGAGGCAGTGGCCGATTTCATCGCGCTGATCTCGCTCCTGCACTTCGATACTGCGCTGGATTTGCTTTTGCGGCGCACGCGCGGCAACCTCCTGATCAACAACGAACTGGACCGCTTCGGCGAGCTCTCCGACGAAAAGCAGGTCCGACGGTTCAGCCACTCGCTGCGGATGAGCGACGTCAGCACGGAAGTGCATGACCTTTCCAAGCCCTTCGCGGGCGCACTCTTCGACATCCTTATCGAGATCTACCAGGTGCTGCTGTTCGAACGCGGGCTGTCCGATCTGGATCCGCGTGACTTTCGTGATCTCAGGAGTGAGCTTTCCGAAGAAGAGGTCGAAGACCTGCTTTCGGTTTCACTCGCCGCCAATGACGGCCGCCTCTTCGCATTGAAATCGGCATTGGAAGAAGCCCGCGACCTAGTGGGCGAGATCCTGGTGCGGTCGTGGGAAGAGCTTGATCCGCATGCACTGGACTATCGCGAAGCAGCCGAGGCGATGGTTGTTGCCTGCGAAAGCGGGCGTGCGCGCCGCTTCGCTGACAGCCTTGTCGACAACTTCGCCTGGCGCGAGATTTTTTGAAGGAGAAAGGGATGCCAAAGTCACCAACGCCGACAGGCAACCCACTTAAACCGTCTGGCCCGGGCGGTGGGCCAGGTCGATCGCCAAACAATACTGGAGGGAGAAGCATTATGTCGTCCGATATTCCTGCGCCACCCAGCGCGCAAAACTATTCGCCGGATCAGATTACGCTCTATGGCGTCAGGTTGAATTTCGATAATGTGGGCAAAGTTAGTCACAGAACAGCGACTTTGCCGTTGAATGAAAACTTACTTCGCATGTCCATTGTCAAGAAACGCGATGACCTCGAGCCTATAATTCCAACCAAGGAGGTGATTGCTGTCGTCTATGGATATGCCTTTGAAGGTCAATGCTACCGCAATGACAAACCAAAACTACTCATTTTTCATCCAACGTCACGAGAAACCGCCGCGACAGGATGCGGATTTGATGACCTGGGATACGTCATGTGGGGAGTTACAAAGAAAACCCCGATCATGGAACTTGCCACAAGTACTGACTTCGCCGAAGAAATCATCTTGAATGCAAACCTTCCCGGCAACCGCAGCCCAAACACTTACGGGAACAGCTTCATGCTGGCACATCGCGGCGGCCGGCTAAGCCGCGGAGGGGGGAGCCAAAGTTAGTTCTTGGTATCTTCCTTGGCGGCTTCTTGCTTCGACTTCGAGGGTGGCGGTGGCGGGAAAGCTTTGTCATCAATATTGTATGTGCTGTCAGCCTCGACCTCCATATTCTCTTCGTGTACAAGCCAATCTTTCTCGTTCTTGCTCACATAGACATCGACACTGCCGACGTTATTGCCTTGGGTCGTAACGGCCACCTCACGTTTGGCATCACGGACTTTCAGGAAAAACTCCGTCGGCGGCGGCTCGGGAAATGGTAGTTTGTCTGTTATTCTCAAAAATTTATCACTAACCGTCACGGTGAAATATATCGATTCCACGCCTGCCATTGATCCCTCCTGCAGAAGGCCGTGCTCAAATTCGGTGCGAAGCAGTACAGTGCAACCAGTTCGGCTCGTTGTAAAGGCAGTGACTACGGCCTTACCTTTCGGGCACAGAACCCACACGGACAAACTCGACCCCGGTGATCGCCATCGCAGGTCGCCTCTCCACGATTGCCAGGATGGAGCGGATAGTTGTGCTCGATCAGGGACGCATCGTGGAAGAAGGCGGGCCGGACGAACTGGTGGGACAGGATGGCCTGTTTGCCCGTCTGTGGAAACACCAAACCGGTGGCTTTATTCCTTACGAGATAAGCTAACCTACCCCTGTTGCAGGAGCCGACAAAGCTCCAGAGATTTGCGACGGAAATTGGGATTCCCGTTCTGCAGTCGCGAGCGCTCCGATCTACGCTCACGGCGCTTCGTGGCTTGAACGTCGCTCTCATCTATGAAGCTCCATAAGCTGCCCTTCCGCTCGCGGCTCCAAACGCGACGTCTGAGCAGTAGTTCGGCGACAACGCTCCTGGCCCAATCAAGACGTTCGGTGTATAGCAGAAGCGTCCGCAAGTCCGCTTTTCCACACGGCATCAAGCGCCGGCCTTTTCGATCGTCAGCCCTTTCGCCGGCGCATCAGCGCCTCGAGCTCGGCGTCGCCGCCTTCCGGCAGCATCAGCCGCACGTGCGCGTAGAGGTCGCCGTGACCGCCGGCCTTTTCCGGCAGGCCCCTGCCCTTCAGCCGCAGAACCTTGTCCGAGCTTGACCAAGGGGGAACATTGACCGCAATCCTGCCGGTCGGAGTTTCGACCGCCACCTTGGCGCCATGCACCGCATCGGCCAGTTCCACCGGCAGGTCGACATGCAGGTCGCGGCCCTCGACGCGGTAGCGCGGGTGCCGGCGAAAGCGGATCTTGACCAGTGCATCGCCCGGCTGCCCCGGCCCTTGCTCGCCCTGGCCTTTCAGGCGGATGGTCTGGCCGTCCTCGACATAGGCCGGCAACTTGACCGCCATCTTGCGGCCGTCGGGGAACATCGCCGTCACCTTCTCCGCGGTGGCGGCTTCCTCGATGGTGACGTCCAGCGTCACGTTGAGATCGGCGGCGGTCGGGGCCTGACGGCGGCCGCCCGCGCCGGCGCCGCGCTGCTGGGTGAAAGCATCGCCGAAGATCTGGCTGAAGATGTCGCTGTTGCCGTCGAACGGATCGCCGCCGGGACGGCCCGTGCGGAATTCGAAATGCGCGCCGCCCGGCCCTTGCTGCCGGCGGAAACCGGCGAAAGGATCGGCGCCGCCGGCCGCGCCTTCGAAACCCTGGAAACGCGGTTTGCCGTCGGCGTCGATCTCGCCGCGATCGAAAGCCGCCCGGTTCTTCTCGTCGCCGACAATCTCGTACGCCTGGTTGGCGGCGGCAAAACGGTCCTTCGCCTTGGGATCATCCGGATTCTGGTCTGGATGATACTTCTTGGCGAGCTTCCGGTACGCCGATTTTATATCCTTGGCCGATGCGTTCTTGGCAACGCCCAGCACCTCATAGGGGTCGCGCATGCTTACTGCCCTGGAGAAGGAGTGAGTCCACGATTTGCTACCCCTATATGCGCTCGCATAGGAAGAAATTCCAGTGGCTTGCCACCATATGGCTGGCGGAAAATCAGAGCGCCTTGAAGTCCTGCATTCGCCAGGCGCTGCCGCCGGCCAGGCATACTTCGCCCTTGAACAGCACGACGCCGTCGAAGCTTTCGCGTGACGCGGTGAAGCGACGGCATGTCTCGCCGTTAGCCCTGAATTCCGCCAGTTCGGTGATGGAGCCGCGCGAGCCGGTGTCGGCATTCGCCCAGGGAACGGCCTGCCCGGCCAGTTGCTCGACGTCGGCGGAGGACACGGCGTTGCGGATCGTGGCCTGGTCGGAGGCGCGGTCCTGATCGAGCGACGTGACTGGGGCCGGCGTGCTCGAGGTCAGCACCGAGCGGTCGACCTCCGCCTGCTCGAGGCTGAAGCCGCCGCCGCCACACGCGGCAAGCGGCAGGACGATTATCACGATCATGGCTTTGGCGCTGGCCGAAGCGATAACGTTCCATTGCCCACTGTCAAAAGCTTGCGCGATACGCGACAATCGGCAATCTCCCCAGCCGGCGACAAATTTGGGAAAACTATGAGCGAAACCGGGTTAACAAGCGGTGACTTTACCGAGGCGGCGGAGCCGTTCCGGCTTTTTGCGGCGTGGCTCGACGATGCGACGAAGAGCGAGATCAACGACCCCAACAGCGTGGCTCTGGCGACGGTCGATGCCGAGGGCATGCCGAATGTGCGCATGGTGCTGCTCAAGGGCTTCGATGAGGGCGGCTTCGTCTTCTACACGAACTTCGAGAGCGCCAAGGGCCGTGAGATCCTGGGCAGCATGAAAGCGGCAATGTGCTTCCACTGGAAATCGCTGCGCCGGCAGGTGCGGGCGCGCGGCCCGGTGGAGATCGTCACCGACGCCGACGCCGATGCCTATTACGCGACCCGCCCGCGCGGCAGCCGCATCGGCGCCTGGGCCTCCAAACAGTCGCGGCCGCTGGAGAGCCGCTTCGCGCTGGAAAAGGCGGTCGCCGAATACACGGCGCGCCATGCGATCGGCGAGATCCCGCGGCCAAAACACTGGTCAGGCTTTCGCATCGTGCCGCAGAGCATCGAGTTCTGGCACGACCGTCCGTTCCGGCTGCACGACCGTGTCGTCTTTTCGCGCAACGCCGAGGGCGGCTGGGACAAGGTGAGGCTTTATCCGTAGGGGACGATGCCGCGCTGTTTCAATCGCAGGAGTGACTCCTATGTGGCTGCGCAGGCCATCGAGGATTTTGTAGCCCGTGAGGAATGGCAACTCGCCGAAATAGAGGCAGGATTGGCTGAAGCCTCGCGCGGCGATTTTGCCAGTGCCGGCGAGGTAGAGGCTGTTGTCGGGAAATACGTCAAGTCGACCCGCCAGGCATAAGCCACAGTCAATCCGCTAAACCGAGCGGGCGCTGCGGCGGCTTGATGAAATCGGCGCGCATGGCGAGAAAGACAATCCCGAGGCCGCCGCGAGAGTCATTGCGCGCATCGTAACGGCGGCGGGACATCTCGCCGAACAACCGCGATGGGGCGTGTCGGGCGCATCAAGGGGACACGGGAACTCGTCTTGGTCGAAGCCGTATATCATCCCTCATCGCGTCGACGGCGAGACTGTCGAAATCCTCACCGTCATGCACGCCGCCCAGCGGTGGCTTAGGCCTTGTAAGTCGCTCGGCACCCAGGTCAGGCCATACCGCCTGCGCCGAACCACCCGGAACTCCCGGGCTCCAGAGACCTGGCGCTTCCGATCTCACTTCACGATCTCGTGTGCGTGAAACGTTCCAGCTTGCGGGGACGAACCAGGGAAGGGCTCAACGCGCCGCTGGCGCAAATTCAGGAGGACGCAATGCATTCACTCAGGTTGGTCACGATAGCCGGTCTTGCCGGCCTTTTCGCTTCGCAAGCCTTTGCGGAGGACGCGATGGGGACAATGACGGTGATGAAGGGTGGCGAGGTCATGGCGATCATGCCCGATGGGCATATGGGCACCATGATGCCCGACGCGAAGATGAGCGCCGAAATGATGAAAATGGCGAAACCGATCAAGCATTGCATGATGTTGATGACCGACGCCAAAGGCAAGACATTCATGATCGACACGTCTTCGGCAAAGGCCCAGGCCGAATGTAAAAAAATGGCGATGTGACAAAGAGAGCATGGCGAGAAAACCCGCCGGTTGCTGCCGGCGGGTCCACGATGCGAGACAAGGCCAGAAGGTCTAGGCCTTTTTCCTGGTCAAGAAGGCGGTCAAGGCGGCGCGGGCTTCATCGGATTTGAGCCGCTCGCGGAAATGCTGGCTTTCCTGGCCGATGCGCTCGACAAGGTCTTCGCGCGAGCCGCGCATCAGGTCTCGCGCGATCCTCAGCGCTTGCGGCGGCTTGGCCGCGATCTGGCCCGCCGCCGCCAATACCGATGCTTCGAGTGCGTCTTCCTCGACCACCTCGTAGATCAGCCCGGCGGCCTTCGCCCGCTCGGCCGAAAAGCCCTCGCCAAGGCCAAGCAGCGCGAAAGCGCCCTGCCGGCCGAGGATCTGCGGTGCGAGCAGGCTCGAACCGGCCTCCGGCACAAGGCCGAGATCGACGAAGGGCGTCCGGAATATTGTGCGCGGCGTGGCGAACGTCAGGTCGCAATGCAGGTTGAGCGTGGTGCCGATGCCGACCGCAATCCCGTCGACGCCGGAAACCATGGGCTTTTCCACTTTGGCCAACGCCATCAGGAAATCCCAGACTTCGGTACCGCCTTCGCCGCCCGAGGCGATGACCATGAAATCGGCAAGGTCGTTGCCGGACGAGAAGGCACCGGGCACGCCGAGAAAGACATGGACGCGGATCGCCGGATCGGCGTCGCCGCCGGTAAGAGCCGCCGACATTGTCGCATACATGGCGCGGGTCAGGGCGTTCTTCTTGTCCGGACGGTTGATGCGGATGATCTGGATGGCGCCCTGGCGTTCGACGAGGATGTGGTCTGTCACGGATTGTCCTTTGTGAATTTCGGGCGTTTGCGAACGTCAGGCTGAAATCAGCGACTTGCCGGCAACGCCAAGGCTGTCGGCGCCGCCGATGACGCGCTCCTTCAGCGCGCCCACCTCGCCCAGCAGGTTCTCGGCGAAGAACCGGCAAAGCGCGATGCGGTTTTGGTCGGCAAGCGCACCGCGCGCCAGATAGGCGCTGCCAGCGGCAAGCGAGATCAGCCTGAGATAAGGTGTGGCGCCGGCCAGCGCCTCGTCCGAACGGCCTTCGGCCTGCAGGTCTTGCAGGAAACGGGTTGCCTGGGAGAGGTCGTCGAGCGCCTGGTCGAGCCGATCGGCGGTGCGGCCGAAGCCTTCAAGGTTCGACGCTCGCACCGCATCGGCGACGGCCTTGAGCTCGGCGATGTAGCCATGCACATGCTGGCCGCCGCCGAGCGGCAGTTTGCGCGTCACCAGATCGATTGCCTGGATGCCATTGGTGCCTTCGTAAATGGGCGCAATGCGTGCGTCGCGATAAAGCGCTGCAGCCCCCGTCTCCTCGATGAACCCCATGCCGCCATGCACCTGAAGCCCAAGCGAGGCGACCTCGACGCCGACATCGGTGGAAAACGCCTTAGCCAGCGGCGTCAAAAGATTGGCGCGTTCCTGCCAGTGCTTTGCATCCTCGCTCGCGGACGCGAGATCGATGGCGTGGGCGCAGGAATAGCAGATGGCGCGGGCAATCTGGGTCAGCGCCTTCATAGTCAGAAGACTGCGCTGGATGTCGGGGTGATGCACGATCGGCGCCATGCCGGCACCGCGATAGCTTGCCGCCTTGCCTTGCCGGCGATCATTGGCGTAGGCCAGCGCCTTCTGCGTCGCCGCCTCGGCGACCGCGACGCCCTGGATGCCGACGGCAAGACGCGCATTGTTCATCATGGTGAACATGCAGGCGAGGCCTTTGTTCTCCTCGCCGACCAGCCAGCCAATCGCGCCGGGCGTGCTGCCTTCGAAGCCATCGCCATAGATCATGGTGCAGGTCGGCGAAGCGTGGATGCCCAATTTGTGCTCCAGCGCGGAGCAGAAGACGTCATTGCGCCCGCCCAGCGCGCCATCGTCGCCAACCAGGAATTTCGGCACCAGGAACAGCGAAAGGCCACGCGTGCCGGCCGGCGCGTCCGGCAGCCGCGCCAGCACCAGATGGATGATGTTGTCGGTGAAATCGTGCTCGCCATAGGTAATGAAGATCTTTTGCCCGAAGATGCGGTAGGTGCCGTCGCCGGCCGGCTCGGCACGGGTTCGCAAGGCATTCAGGTCCGAGCCGGCCTGCGGCTCGGTCAGGTTCATAGTGCCCATCCATTCGCCAGAGACCAGCTTTTCCAGATATTTGGCCTTGAGCGCTTGCGAGCCGTGCTTGTCGAGTGCTTCGACCGCACCCATGGTCAGCGTCGGAGCGATGCCGAACGCCATTGAGGCGGAGTTCCACATTTCGAGCGCGGCGGCGCCGAGCATGGCCGGCAGCGCCTGGCCGCCATACGCTTCCGGCGCGGACAGCGCGTTCCAGCCGCCATCTATCCAGCGGCGATAAAGTTCCTTCCAGCCGGTTGGCGTGGTGACGGCAGCGCCGTTGAGCACCGCGCCTTGCCGGTCGCCGATCTCATAGAGCGGCGCCACCTCCTCACTGGCGAAACGGCCGGCCTCGGCCAGAATGGCGTCGACGAGGTCTTCGCCGAGTTCGCCAAAGGTGCCGGCATCGAGCGCCGCCTTCAAGCCGGCGACATGCTTCAGGGTGAAGGCGATTTCCTCGACCGGTGCCCGATACATGGCGCTCGCTTCTCCTCAGCCTGGCTCTCCTCAGTCCGGCAGGCCAAGTTAAGACCCGTGCCGGCGCAAAATCATCTGCTTTCGGAGTTCCCTGTCCATCTTCTTTTTACGTAAACGTCAAACTTTGTCACGTGGATTTTGCAATTGCCACGACGCAGGCTAAATTCGCCAAGATAGAGCAGAATACCGAAATAGGATTGCCTCGTGCTCGCAGACTTGACGCCCATCGCTGCATCGAATGCGCCTGCTTTGGCGGGCGGCCGGTTTTTGCTATCATGAAGGTAAGGTCGAGAACGGCGCAGCCTATTGGTCGGATCGCGGCACATTGTGCTCACCACCATGCTCGCTGACCCCTCATCGCAAACGCGAGGCCGAGGGAACGCTGTCGCAAGTGCCGGCGCTCAATCCGTTTCATATCCCCTCTCGCCAGTGACAACCATCAAGACCATCGACGGAGAAGCTGTCCGAGCCGTGGCATCCGCGGGCCGCGATCGAAAGCATTTCCTTAACCATGGCGGTTCAGGATCTGGCTTTGGCCAGCAAGGACCTGCTGTTTGAAAACGCCGGCGCACCCCCTTGTCCGCTCAGCGCTTCTCCTTGTCGCGGCCGCGATAACCCTGGCGCTGACGCCGGCAAGGGCCTCGGATTTCTCCGAACCGTGGAAGGATGCGGACCGGGCGCTGGTCGTCGACGCCTACGAATACAATTCCATTGACTGGACCCGGCTAGCTGCCGACAAGCGTCTTGTCGGCTTCATCAACAAGGCATCCGACGGAATGCCGCCACCCTATTTCTGTTTCGGCGACGAGACCGAGATGCGTCTGTGCAAGACGCTTTGGAAGCGCCATGCGATGGCACAGGAACTGTTCCAGACGCGCAAGGTGGTGGCCAAGGCGCTGGGCCTGAAATGGGGTGCCTATCATCTCGCCCGCCCTGGCAACCCCGTGGGACAGGCCAATAATTTCATCAATTTCGTGAAACCCGGGCCGGATGACCTGCTTGCCCTCGACATCGAGGACGATGATCCCACCCAATGGATGTCGCTCGAGGATGCCGAGGAATTCGTGCGCCATGTGCATCGTCGGGTTGGCCGCTTTCCGGTGCTCTACACCAACGGCACGACCGCCAGGCATATCGCCGACAATAAGTATAAATACCCGCTCCTGTCCCGGTTGCCGCTGTGGTACGCGCGTTATAAGCCAGACATCGATGTGCATTTTCCGATGGGCAACTGGCAGGGCTATGCGCTCTGGCAGTTTTCGGCGCGAGCAAATTGCGGCCGGTTCCGCTGTCCCTACAGGGTTGCGGGCACGCCCAACGATATCGATGTCAGCGTCGCGCCGATGAACGCGACGGAATTGCGCGCACAGTGGCCGTTCGGCGGCCTGATCGACGTGCAGCCGGATTATCTCGCCTCGATACCGGTGCCGCTCTCACGCGAGGCGGGGCTCGCCGGCACTGCCATGACCTATGCCACAGTGGCAGCACCCGCGAGCCTCGAGCAACTGGTCGCGGTATTCAGGACGCGC
This sequence comes from Mesorhizobium sp. M0028, assembly GCF_040323855.1. Taxonomy (NCBI): domain Bacteria; kingdom Pseudomonadati; phylum Pseudomonadota; class Alphaproteobacteria; order Hyphomicrobiales; family Phyllobacteriaceae; genus Mesorhizobium; species Mesorhizobium sp. M0028. The sequence goes on along the minus strand of NZ_JAMYVG010000004.1, from coordinate 95,590 downwards.
TTGGCCAGGTTCAGCAGCGGCTTTCAAATGCCTGCGGCGAAGGCGGCGCCGAGCCTTCCGCGCGGGATTGCCGAATATGTTGCCTGGACGCGAAACGAAGAGCGCCTGGCATCGGTGTCTGGAATTGCCCCCACCGCCGATGCGGTCAGCAGCGTCTCGACCGTATTCGGCCGCGGCCTGCGCTGAGGCTGAGGGCCGCCTGAAGCGTCAGTTCGCCTGCTCGCGCGCCACCGCCAGCCAGCCAATGTCGCGGCGGCAAAAGCCTTGCGGCCAGTCGATCCGGTCGAGCGCGGCGTAAGCCTTCTTCTGCGCCTCGCCGACGGTGCGGCCGGTCGCCGTGACGTTGAGCACGCGACCGCCATTGGCGACGAGTGCGCCGCCGTTGATGGCGGTGCCGGCGTGAAAAATCTCGACGCCGTCGCCTGCCGCTGCCTCGACGCCGCGAATGACCGAGCCCTTTTCCGGCGTGCCGGGATAACCCCTGGCTGCCATCACCACGGTGAGCGCCGCCTCGTCGCGCCAGCGCACCGAGGTGTGCGCCAGCTGGCCGTCGGCGGCGGCGTTGAGTAGGACCAGGAGATCGTCCTTCAGCCGCATCATCAGCACCTGGCATTCCGGGTCGCCGAAACGGGTGTTGTATTCGATCAGCTTCGGCCCGCTGTCTGATATCATCAGCCCGGCGAACAGCACGCCGGAAAACGGCGCGCCTGTTTCAGCCATGCCGCGCATGGTCGGCTCGACGATCTCGCGCATGGTGCGGTCGATCATCTCCGGCGTCATCACCGGCGCCGGCGAATAGGCGCCCATGCCGCCGGTGTTGGGGCCGGTGTCGCCGTCACTGAGGCGCTTATGATCCTGCGCGGTGCCGAAGGGCAGCGCGGTGATGCCGTCGCAAAGGCAGAAGAAGCTTGCCTCTTCGCCGCTGAGAAACTCCTCGACCACCACTTCGGCGCCGGCCTGGCCGAAGGAGCCGTCGAAACAGGCGTCGAGCGCGGCCAGCGCCTCGTCAAGCGTCATGGCGACGGTGACGCCCTTGCCGGCAGCGAGGCCGTCGGCCTTGATGACGATCGGCGCACCCATTCTCTCGACATAGGCCTTGGCCGAAGCCAGATCGCCGAAGCGGCCATAGGCGGCGGTCGGGATGCCGTATTTGGCGCAGAGGTCCTTGGTGAACCCCTTCGAGCCTTCCAGCCGTGCCGCTGCCTTTGACGGGCCGAAGACGCGGATGCCCTCGGCGCGAAGGTCGTCGGCAATGCCGGCGACCAGCGGCCCTTCCGGGCCGACCACGACGAGGTCTATTTCTTTCTCGCGGCAAAACCGGACCACCGCTGCATGATCCGAAACATCGAGCCTCACCAACTCGGCTTCGCCGCCGATGCCCGGATTGCCGGGCGCCGCGTAGAGTTTGGTCAGCAGCGGCGACGCCGCCATCTTCCAGGCCAACGCATGTTCTCGTCCGCCGGAGCCGATCAGCAAAACACGCATGCCTGGATTCCTTGCCCGTTCCGATCAGGACTGCGCTATTGCGCCCCGGGCGGCGGGTCAAGACATTTGGCTGTCCGCGGCGGCGATTCCGCGCCGCGAGCGGATCCGGCCTGCTTGACGCTTGACGGCATTCGCCTCTGCTGCCACTCCAGCAAAATGGAAACCGTCCAGTCGAAAGCGGCCCAGGGCCGCGTCGCCGATGCGCCGAGCGGCCACTGGGTCTATCGCGCGCTGCCGCGGGGGTTGTGGCCCTATGCGCAGCTTGCCCGATGGGACCGGCCGATCGGCTGGCAATTGCTGCTGTGGCCATGCTGGTGGTCGGCTGCACTTGCCGCGAGCGCCTATCCGCGTCCGACGGACCCGCTGCTCTCGCTGCTGCCGTCGCCGTGGTATCTGCTGCTGTTTTTTCTTGGCGCGTTCGCCATGCGTGGCGCCGGCTGCACCTACAACGACCTGGTCGACGAGGACATCGACAACCAGGTGGAACGCACACGCTCGCGGCCGCTGCCGGCCGGCAAGGTTACGCGCCGGCAGGCCTGGATGTTTGTTGTCTTGCAGGCACTGGTCGGCCTCGCCGTGCTTTTGCAGTTCAACAGCTTGGCCATCTTGCTCGGCATCGGCTCGCTGGTCATCGTCGCCATCTACCCGTTCATGAAGCGGTACACCAATTGGCCGCAACTGGTTCTCGGTCTTGCCTTTTCCTGGGGGGCGCTGATGGGATGGGCGGTCGAGTTCGGCGATCTCGATGGGCCGGCAATCATGCTCTATATCGGCTCGATCCTGTGGGTGATCGGCTATGACACGATCTATGCGCATCAGGACAAGGAGGACGACGCCATCGTCGGCGTGCGCTCGACGGCGCGCCTGTTCGGCGACAACACCAAGGCCTGGCTTGCCGGACTTTATGGCGGAGCGCTGGTCTGCTTCGCCATTGCTTTCGCCTCGGCGCAGGCACCGGTGCCGGCGCTCGCCGGGCTGATTGCCGCCGGCGCCCATCTGGCGCGGCAGATCGGCGTGCTCGACATCGACGATCCGGACCAGTGCCTGAGGCTGTTCAGATCGAACAACCAGGTCGGCTGGCTGATCTTCCTCGGCCTGATCGGCGGCGCGGTTTGGGTGGCGCTGAAGCCGCTGGTTTAGGAGCCTTTTCCCTTCTCCCCCTGTGGGAGAAGGTGGATTGGCGCGTAGCGCCAAGACGGTTGAGGGATGTTGGAAGAAATGAGGCGTTGGCGGTCCCTGGAACACCCCTCATCCGACCGAGCTCCGCTCGGCCACCTTCTCCCACAGGGGGAGAAGGAAGAGGCGCTCAGGCCTATTCCCGCGAAATAAGCTCCTCGCCGCCGATGACCAGCCTGAGGCCGAGGTCGCCGGCGCGGCGGCGGGCGAGGAAGCGCGGGCGGCGCATGGTCGAGACGCGACCTTTGCGACGGTCCTGCGCCGGGAGCGCCTTGATGGCGGCGCCGAGTGATTCTTCCAGCGTGCGAGCAATGCCGTCGGCCTCGATCAGAAGCATCGGCAGGCGGTAGGCGTCGGCCCAGGCGCGCCAGTCGGCGGCGACGTCGTCGAGATCGTCGGCGACCAGCAGCGGCACCGACAGCATCGGGTCGTTGTGCAGAAGCTCAAGCGTCACTGTGACATTGCCATCCGGATCCTCCATGGCGCGGGCGGCGACGCCGCGAAACGCGTTGGCGGGCAGAGCGATGATCGCCGGCACGCCACTCATCTCCAGCGTGCGGCGGATAACCGCGCCGCGCTGATCGATGGTGAAGGTAACGTCGCCATAGTCGTCGCGCGTGGCGTAGCTCACCACCTGCGGCAGGCGGAATGGGTCGAGGCGCATATTGCGCCCGGCCCAGACTGGCTTCAGTCCAGTGTTCATATCGTGCCTTTCCTGTTTCTCCTGAGAGCCGGTGTTTCCGGATCTCCGGGCCGGTTTTCCCAGCCTCGTTGTGGAGAAACATTAGCGCGAGCTTCTTATCCTCGCGCTTAAGAAAGTCGGTTAAATTTTGCTGATCCGAGGCGGATGGTTATCGGAATACGAACCGGCGCGGGCCGGCGAAAGGATCAGATAACCTTACCGGGATTCATGATGCCGGCGGGATCGAAAGCGGCCTTCACCCTGCGCATCAGCTCGATCGCGATCGGCGGCGCCGTCGCGATCAATTCGTCCCGCTTCAACTGGCCGATGCCGTGCTCGGCCGAGATCGAGCCATGAAACGAGCGCACGACGTCGTGCACGGCCTTGTTCATGACGTGGTAAAGGCCGAGAAACGCCTCGTCGTCACCGTCGACCGGCCGGGAAATGTTGTAGTGCAGATTGCCGTCGCCCATGTGGCCGAAGCAGACGACGCGTGCGCCGGGACTGACCGATTGCACGGCGCCGGCGGCCTTTTCGATGAAGGGCGGGATCGACGCCACCGGTACCGAGATGTCGTGCTTGATCGAGGCACCTTCGGGTCTCTGCGCCTCGGGCAGCACTTCGCGGAAATTCCAGAACGCATCGCCCTGGGCGATGCTTGACGCGATCACCGCATCGCCGACGATCCCTTGCTCGAGGCCTGCCTCCAGCACCTCTTCGATCAGCGCCCGTGCATCCTCGGCCGAGCGGCCCGACGAGATCTGCATCAGCACATACCACGGCCAATCGCCGGCCAGCGGCCGCACTACGCCTTGTGCGTGGGCAAGCGTGAAGTCGTAAGGCCTCTGGCCGATCAGCTCGAAGGCGGTGAGCGCTGCCCCTGCACGGTCCATCGCGAGGCTGAACAGCGACAGTGCCGCCTCCGGCGATGACAGGCCGGCAAACGCCACCTCGCGCCCCTTGGGCTTGGGGAAAAGCTTGAGCACGGCGGCGGTGATGATGCCGAGCGTACCCTCGGCGCCGACGAACAGGTCCTTCAGATCATAACCGGTATTGTCCTTCTTCAGCTTGCGCAGATCGTCGAACACTTCGCCGGTCGGCAGCACCACTTCGACGCCGAGGCAGAGTTCGCGCGCATTGCCGTAGGCAAGCACGCCGGTGCCACCGGCGTTGGAAGAGAGATTGCCGCCGATCTGGCAGGAGCCTTGCGCGGCAAGCGACAGCGGAAACAGCCGGTCGGCGGCATCGGCCGCTTCCTGCAGCGTCTGCAGGATGACGCCGGTTTCGACCGTCACCGTGTTGGACAGGGTATCGATCTCACGGATGCGGTTTAGCCGCGACAGCGACAGCACGATCTCGCGGCCGGACGCGTCCGGCACCTGGGCGCCGACCAGCCCGGTGTTGCCGCTTTGCGGTACAATCGGCGTGCCCGTTTCGCTCGCCAGCCGCATGATGCGGCTGACCTCCTCGACGGTCCCCGGCCTCAGCACCAGCGCCGTCCTGCCGTGCCAAAGTCCGCGCCGCTCGGCGAGGTAAGGCGTGATGTCCTGCTGGTCGCGCAGCGCATATTTGTCGCCGACGATTGTCACAAAGCGCGCGATGACGGCAGGATCGAGGTCGGGGGAAATGTCGTTCATGGGTGGAAACTATGGTGCTCAATCCATCTTGTCACGAGGGGCGATCTTGTCACGCGGGGCGGCGGCGCGCGAAAGCCTGTCGTTGATCGCCTCGCCCAGCCCTTCGAACGGGATCGGCTCGACGGCGATGGTTTTGGCGCCGCTGCCATCGAGATCCTGCAGATGAGCGAAGAGATTGCTTGCTGCCTCGCGCAGGTCGCCGGTCTCCGACAAATTGCGCAGTGCGGCTGCATCGCGCCAGCCCTCGGCACGGCGGCGGCCGAAGGCCAGCAAGGCTTCGCCTGTGGCGACCTTGCCGGCATTGAGCCGCACCGCCGCACCCGGAGCGTAATGCGAGGCGAGCATGCCGGGCGCCTCGATGTCCGAAGCGCCGCGCAGCAACTTTGTCCCGGCCACTGCTTCGATCTCTTCGGCGGCAATGCCGCCCGGTCGCAGCAGCCGCAGCTTTCCGGCTTCGACCTTGAGGATCGTCGATTCCAGCCCGACCCGCGTCGCGCCGCCATCGACGATGAGCTTGATCCGGGGACCGAGGTCGGCGGCCACGGCCTCGGCCGTGGTGGCGCTGATCCTGCCCGAGGAATTGGCGCTGGGCGCCGCAAGCGCGCGGCCGAACCTGGCGATCAGCTCGCCGCCAAAGCCTTTCGGCATGCGCAGCGCGATGGTGTCCAGACCGGCGGTGACCAGCGGATGAATGCCGTTGCCGGGCCGCTGCGGGAGAACCAGCGTCAGCGGTCCCGGCCAGAATGCCTGCGCCAATCTTTCCGACAGCGGATCGAACAGCGCGATGCGCTCGGCCATCGTCGGATCGGCTATATGGGCGATCAGCGGGTTGAAGCGCGGGCGACCCTTGGCTTCGAAGATACGAGCCACGGCAACGCCATTGGTCGCGTCGCCGGCCAGCCCATAGACGGTCTCGGTCGGTATGGCGACGACGTCGCCGCTTTCGAGCAGCGCCAACGCCCTTTCCATCGCCTCGCCGACGGTACGAATTTCAGCCACTGTCGTCACCTCACGGATGCGGGTGCCTAATACGGCGACGCCGGGCGAGCAAGCCCAGGCGTTGGCGAATCGCAAATCGCTAAAATGCTATGTTTCCCCGCAAGCCGGCATCAACTGCCCTCGGCTAGGGTGCCGTCTTCTTGGGCAAGGGGAACTATCATGCTTTCGATGCGTATCCTTGGTGCGCTTGGTCTGGCGGTTATGGCCGGCACGGCACAGGCCTCGTCGCTGGTTTTTCTCGGGCAGACGACGGCGACGCCTTCGGTGGTCGGTACGGTGGCCAGTCCCGGCTCGGTCGAGCGGACGAAAACACCGTCGATCGTCGCGCTTGGCGAGAAGCTGGCCAACGTCAATGGAAACGTCACCGATGAAAAGGTCGCGGCAATCCCGAGCCAGCCGAGCCATGGCTTCACCGGAAGCCCGATGATCATTCGCGGCGGTATCGTCGGCGATGCCTTTGCAACGCCCGCGCCCAGAGCCGCGCCGGCCACCGCCGCCGCGCCCGCCGCGAACAGCAAGGCCGATCCAAAGGTCGCCAGCAAAACCCCTGAGCCGGCAGCGCCGCAGCCTGCGCCGCTAGCAGCTCCCGACCAGCCCAAATAGCGCCACAAGCGATGATTTTTTCCCAGACGTCAGCCGGCTATCTTGGAGAAATCCGCGACCCGGTCGGTCGCCGCGCGGATGCGGGCGAGCAATGCCAGGCGATTGGCGCGCACCGCCTGGTCCTCGTCGTTTACCAGGACTTTCTCAAAGAATGAATCAACCGGCTCGCGCAACACGCTAAGCGCCAGCATGGCGGCGGAAAAGTCTTCGTTTTGAATTCCTTCGCCGGCTTGCCTCTCGGCCTGATTCACCGCCGCGAACAGGGTTTTTTCGGCGCCCTCCCGGAACAGAGCCGGCTCAACGCTGCTTGCGATCGCTGTCGCCTTCTTCTCTTCGGCAGCCACGATGTTGGCCGCGCGCTTGGTGCCGGCAAGCAGGTTCTTGCCGTCCTCGGTGTCGAGGAACGAGCCAAGGGCTTCGACCCGGCGGACGATTTGCAGAAGGTCGTCGTTTTGCGAAGCCCCCTCATCCGGCCGCTTCGCGGCCACCTTCTCCCCGAGGGGAGAAGAGGTCGCCAACGCCGGTGCCAGCCTCTTCTCCCCAGCGGGGAGAAGGTGGCCCGAAGGGCCGGATGAGGGGGCAGCGCCACTCGCCAGCACCGCGTCGATCAGGTCGTGCCGCGCACCCTGATCGCGGAGATAGACTTTGAGGCGATCGTGGAAGAAGGAGAGGAGATTGTTGATCTCTTGCTGCTGCCTTTCTCCGGAACGCTCAAAGGTGTTGTTTGAGATTGCGGAATCGCGTTCGATGACGAGATCGGTAAGCGAATCTCCTCCGAGTTGCTGCTCTAGCTCCGCAGCAATTTCGAACTGTCGGTCGAGTTTGGGATCGCGTATGTGACCTGCAATATCTTCGGACGCGATATTGGCCACAGATTTCAGGGACAACCTAATCCCGTTCTCAATCAGTATCCTCGTTACCCCCAGCGCCGCTCTCCGCAGCGCATAGGGGTCCTTCGATCCGGTCGGTTTTTCGTCGATCGCCCAGAACCCGACCAGCGTATCGAGCTTGTCGGCGAGCGCCACGGCGATCGATACCGGATCAGTCGGCACGCGATCTGACGGCCCCTGCGGCTTGTAGTGCTCCTCGATCGCAGCGGCGACCGACGGATGCTCGCGTTGCAGCAGGGCGTATTTGCGACCCATGGCGCCCTGCAGTTCCGGGAATTCGCCAACCACCTCGGTGGTGAGATCGGCCTTGGCGAGGACGGCAGCGCGACGCGCCAGCGCGGTAATCTCCCCCCTTGAGGGGGAGATGTCGCCGAAGGCGACAGAGGGGATCGGTGCATCCTGACGCGACTCTCTCTTGTGGACCGAGGATGCCGGCGCTTCACGCGAAGCGACCCCCTCTGGCCTGCCGGCCATCTCCCCCTCAAGGGGGGAGATTGCGCGCACCACGATTGGTGCCAGTTCTTCGGCCAAGCGCGCAATCCGCTCCACCCGCTCGCCCTGCGTGCCGAGCTTGGCATGAAACGTCACATTGAGATGGTCGAGGCGGGCCATGCGCTGGTCGAGCGGCTTGTTGAGGTCAAGCCCGAACTTTTCCGCCGATGCCTGCAACTGGTCGAGATCCGGCAGGTCGCCCTGGTCGGTCTTCCAGAAATAGAGCGCGTCGGACAGGCGGGCGCGCACCACCTTGCCGTTGCCATGGGCGATCTCCTTGCCGCCATCCTTGGCCTCGACATTGGCGGTCAGGATGAAGCGGTTGGAGAGCTCTTCGCCCGCGCCATGCGGCCGCGTCACAAAACACTTCTGGTTGGCGCGGATGGTGAGCCGGATCACCTCGGCCGGAATGGCCAGAAAATCCTGCTCGAATTCGCCCATCAGCACGACGGGCCATTCGACCAGGCCCGACACTTCCTCCAGCAGCCCCTCGTCCTCGACGAGGTCGAGCCCGCTGGCGAAGGCGAGGTTCCTGGCATCGGCAAGAATGATCTCCTTGCGTCGGTCGGCATCGAGCACGACCTTGGCCGCTTCAAGCTTGGCGACGTAATCGTCAAAGCGGCGCACCGTGATGGCGCCCGGCGCATGAAAACGGTGGCCGTAGGTGACGTTGCCTGAGCGGATACCGTCGATCTCGAAATCGACCACCACCGGCTCCTCGGTTTCCGGGCCGAAGGTGCACAGGATCGATTGCAGCGGCCGCACCCAGCGCAGCGACCCGGGCTTGGCCGACGCCGGCCCCCAGCGCATCGATTTCGGCCAGGGGAAGTTGCGGATGATGCCCGGCACCAGCTCGGCGATGATCTGCTCCGCCGACCTGCCCGGCCTGGAAATATGGGCGACATAGAAGTCGCCCTTCTTCGGATCGGAATGGACATGCGCCTCGGCAATCGAGGCAAGGCCGGCCTTGCGCAGAAAACCTTGCACCGCCTGCTCGGGCGCCTTGGTCGAGGGGCCCTTGATCTCCTCGCTGATGTCCTTCGAGCGGGCGGTCAGGCCGCGGATGTCGAGCGCCAACCGACGCGGCGTCCAATATTCGCGCGCCGCCTCATAGGTCAGCCCGGCTTCGACCAGACCGTCGGTCAAAAGCTTCCTGAGATCGCCGGCCGCCTTGCGCTGCATGCGAGCGGGGATTTCTTCGGAACGAAGTTCTAGAAGCAGGTCAGGCATTGAAAGAGCTCACGCGACAAAAAACAGCCGCCGCTTCGCGGCGTCCTCCCCCATCGAGGCGGAGGTAAGCGGGGCATAGCAACTCGGTCGGCTGCTGTCACCCTTCCCAGCAAGATCGGGCCAGCACGATCAAGGCGTCCAGCGGCGATTTCCGAAAAAATTCAGCCTCCTGTCGGACACGCGCCGGTCCGCCCGTCCTTGGATCAAAGATTTCCATGAACCGAACGCAGCGCTGAAGCGACCAACGCTCAGGCAGAGAGCTATTGGCTGAACGACCATGAAAACGGCATCGACATTCCTGCAGATCCTCGCGCTCAGCGCCTGTTTTACAGCGCAGGTGCACGGTGCCTTCTCGATGCCCGGCGTCCGGCAGGCGCTGCGGACAATAGCCGGTGCAAGCGGCCAAGGCACGTTGCCAATCAGCGCCCCTGTCGAAATCGCCTGGAGCTAAGCCGCCATTCCACCCGCCTGCGTCAGCAGAAACGCCTCGCCGCAGGCTTTGGCCAGATTGCGCACCCGCAAGATGTAGCTCTGGCGCTCGGTGACGGAAATGACGCCGCGTGCGTCGAGCAGGTTGAAGACATGGCTGGCCTTGATGCACTGGTCGTAGGCGGGGAATACCATCCTGTGCATCGCCAGATTGTCGTTCGACGCCGGCGCGCCGGCTTGTAGCAGCGCCTTGCACTCGGCCTCGGCGTCTTCGAAATGCCTGAGCAGCATCACCGTGTTGGCGAATTCGAAATTGTGGCGCGAATATTCCTGCTCGGCCTGCAGGAAGACGTCGCCATAGGTCACCTTGTCGGCGCCTTCGCGGCCGTTGAAGTTGAGGTCGTAGACATTGTCGACGCCCTGCACATACATGGCCAGCCGTTCCAGCCCGTAAGTGAGCTCACCCGCCACCGGCGCGCATTCGATGCCGCAGACCTGCTGGAAATAGGTGAACTGCGACACCTCCATGCCGTCGCACCAGCACTCCCAGCCCAGTCCCCAGGCGCCCAGTGTCGGGCTTTCCCAGTCGTCCTCGACGAAGCGGATGTCGTGCAGCAGCGGATCGATGCCGATCGCGGCCAGCGAGCCGAGGTAAAGCTCCTGCAAATTGGGCGGATTGGGCTTCAGGATCACCTGGTATTGGTAATAATGCTGCAGCCGGTTCGGATTTTCGCCATAGCGGCCGTCCTTGGGGCGGCGCGAGGGCTGGACATAGGCCGCGTTCCAGCGTTTTGGGCCGAGCGCGCGCAATGTCGTTGCCGGATGAAAGGTACCGGCGCCGACTTCCATGTCGTAAGGCTGGAGGACGACGCAGCCATAGTCCGCCCAATAATTATGCAAGGTCAGGATCAGCCCCTGGAACGAGCGGCTGGGATGCGTGTGGGCAGGGATGTCAACGGTCACGGCGGCCTCCGGCGGGATGCGGCACCTCGTAGAGTGCCGCTCCGCGACCGTCAAGGCGATGGGGTCACCCCTTCGGGGCGGGCGCCGGCTCGGGCTTTACGTTCGGGGTTTCCTGCGCCGTGTTGGATTCGATCGGCGGCAGGCCCTTCATCAGCTTTTGCTGCAAGGCGGCAAGCACGTCCGGGTCCGGCTTCAGGTCGCGGGCCTGGTTCCACTGGAAGGTGGCTTCCAGCTTGCGGCCAACGCGCCAGTAGGCGTCGCCGAGGTGATCGTTGAGCACCGGATCCTCCGGCTTCAACGAAACGGCGCGTTCCATTTCGCGCACAGCGTCGTCGAACTGGCCAAGGCGATAATAGGCCCAGCCCAGCGAATCGACGATGTAGCCGTCGCTCGGCCTCAGGTCGACGGCCTTCTGGATCATCGCGAGGCCTTCCTTGAGGTTCATGTCCTTGTCGACCCAGGAATAGCCGAGATAGTTCAAAACCTGCGGCTGGTCGGGGTAGAGCTCCAGCGCCTTGCGGAAATTCGGCTCGGCCTTCGGCCATTCCTTCAGCCGCTCATAGGCGATGCCGCGCTGGTAGAAGATGTTCCAGTTGACGGCGGTCGGCGTCTTCAGCACCTCGACCGCCTTGTCATAAAGATTGGCGGCGGAGCGGAAATCCTCCTTCGAGGAATAGACCCCGCCGAGCGCCAGATAGGCGCGCATGTCGTCGGGATGCGCATCGACGATGGCCTTGAGGTGGGTGATCGCCTCGTCGTTGCGGTCGAGATCGGCAAGGTTGAGGCCGAGCTGCAGGTCCGAAAGCTCCTTCAGCGGCGAACCGGCGGGAATGCGGCGATAGAGCGCGATGGCGCCCTCGCCGTCCTTCAACTGCTCGGCAACGGCGGCAAGCTGAACGAGCGCCGCGTCATTGTCGGGCCGCAGCGCCAGCGCATATTGCAGATAAAGCCGCACGAACGGCTCGCCGCCGCCGCGGTTGAGCGCGGTGGCGAGATCGAGCAGGATTTCCGAGGCGCCGTCCGACGGGCCGGCAGCGAAGGGTTGGATCCTTTCGCCCTTGTTGATCTTGTCGCGAAGGGCTGCAATCTCGACCTTGCCGGGCGCAAATGTCTCGGCCTGGTCGAGCACCGACAGCGCCTTGGCCTTGTCGCCCTTACGGGCGAGGAAAGAGGCGTAGGCCTGCGCGTTGCGCATCCATGTTTCGGGGGCGGCACCGCCGGCGGCCGTGTCCTGCAGGGTGGCGGTGTAGAGCGCATCCGCCCTGTCGGGCAGGCCGGAGGCGTCGGCAATCAAGGCACGGTGGAAGGACTTGAACAGGCCGAACCAGTCGGGGCCCTGCAGCTTGTCGATGGAAGCCATGGCCTCGCCGGCGTCACCCGCACCCTGCTTGGCCCAGCCGGTCATGACGCCGGAAATCAGCCGGTCGAGATCGGATTCGAGCGACAGCTTGAGCCAGTATTCGGCCTTGGAGAAATCCTTCTTGTGGAAGGAATCGATGGCCAGCGCCAGGCGCGAGAAGCGCTCGACATCGGGAACCGCCTTGAGCTTGTCGGCGTAGACCAGGGACTCATCGAAGCGCCCCTGTGCGATCAGCGACAGCATCAGGCTCTGCTGCAGTCCCGTATCGTTCGGATCGAAGGCAAGCGCCTGCTTGTAGTAGGAGACGGCGCTGTCGAGGTCGTTGTCGCCTTCGGCAATCCGGGCGGCGAGATAGGCCCCCGAGAAGGATGTGATCCTGACCGGCTCTGCGGTCTGTTTGGCATGGACCGGCAGAGCCGAGATCGCCATGCCCGTCGCGATTGCCAGCCCCGTCAGCCAGCGCGCATATCCTTGCCGCATCATATCCCTTTCAGCCAAACGCCATCTCCGCGTCAGCGGGATCGCCGTAGACTCGATCTTTACAGGTAAAGCATGGCCTTTTTGGGGTCGTGCTTCAACCCGGCCCGAATTCACAATCGGGTCAAGCAATTAATAAACCATGCCGAAAGGGCCTGAACTGCGACCCTTGACCGCGTGGCGTCCGCTTTGGCGCTGCCTGCGCGTCGCTATTTGCCCGATGCCGTAAGCGATCCATAAGCGCCATCGGTTGAAAGCTTCCGCCATGCAACTTTGCGTGGCAGGATGAGATTTCAATTCTTGCTTCGCCAGCCATGGGGGCGCCGATGCTGGAAGTGCCGCGCGACGAAGAAGCCTTCGCCATCTCGATCGTATCTACGAAGCAGCGTTCGCCGCCGCCGACGCCGGAGGTCAATCCCAGAAGGGCCGCCGAACAAGCCGGTAAGTGAGGCGTCACGGCCCGGAACTCAGGACGTTTGCGAAAGCCTTGCGTCGAGCGCCTGCATGGCGACGGTGACAAGATCGTGCAGCCGTTTTTTCGGAATGCCGTCGCGTGCCTGCACCGAAAGGCCGTGCATCAGCGTGGCATAATAATCGCCCAACGCCGCGGCGTCGGTGGCCGGCTTCAATTCGCCATCGCGCACGGCCTTTTTCAATCGCTCGACGATCGATGCGGTACGTGCCAGCCGGTGCTCCGCCAGCCATTGCAGCACGGCGTCATTTTCGACGGCGCAATTGGTCGCGGCCGTCACCACCATGCAGCCCTGCGGCCGCCCCGGCCGCGTATAGATTTCGACGGCGTCGCGAAGCATGCGCTCGATGACGCGCCGGACGTTTGGTTCTTCCTGCAGCGCGCGCGTGGCGAAGCCGCCCTCATTGGCTTCGTAAAGCGCCACCGCTTCGCGAAACAGGTCCTCCTTCGAGCCGAAGGCGGCATAGATGCGCGCCGATGCGAGGCCAAGCGCCGATACGAGATCGGCCATCGAGGTGCCCTCGTAGCCGCGTCTCCAAAAGGCGTCGCGGGCTTTCTCAAGCGCCTGGTCGCGGTCGAATTCCCTTGGCCTGCCTGCCATGGCGGTCTCCAATTTTTGTCGATCAACAAATAATCCGCTTGACTTCGGATTGCAAATCTCAATTCTTTGTCGATCATTAAATAATTGTCGACAAGGAGACCGGCATGAGTTCACTCGATCAAGGCGCGCCGCTCGGGGCGATGGCAGCGCAAGGAACAACCAGCGCGAAGCGCGGCGCAACGCTGGCGCTGCTCGCCTTCGCGCAGCTCATCATCGCGCTCGACCTCAACATCGTCTTCGTGGCGTTGCCGGAGATCGGCGCCGGCCTCGGATTTTCAGGCCAGACCCTGCAATGGGTGGTCAGCGCCTATACCGTGTTCACCGGCGGCTTCCTACTGTTCGGCGGCCGGGCCGCCGACCTGATCGGCCAGCGCCGCGTCTTCATCTTCGCGCTCTGGCTCTACGCGCTCTCGTCCCTGGTCGGCGGCCTCGCATGGTCGCCGCAAATCATCATTGCGGCCCGCGCCGTGCAAGGCATCGGCGGCGCCTTCCTGTTTCCGGCGACGCTGTCGCTGATCAACCGTCTGTTCGCCGAAGGACCGGAACGCAACCGGGCGCTCGCCGTCTGGGGTGGCGCAGGCGCCAGCGGCCTGACGCTCGGTTCGCTTGCCGGCGGGTTTCTGACCAGCGCCTTCGGCTGGCCGTCGGTCTTCTACGTCAACGTGCTTTTGGCCGGGATCGCCATCATCGCGGCTTTCGCCATCATTCCGCGCGATCCGAAGCCGCACGAGCACCGCAGCTTCGATCTGCCGGGCGCGCTGACCGTCACCGCCGGCGCGACCTTGCTTGTCTTCACACTGGTTCAGGGGCCCGAATATGGCTGGGGATCGACCGCAATCATCGTCAGTGCAGCACTGGCGGCATTCTTCCTGATCGCTTTCACGATGATCGAGGCGAAGAGCGCCGATCCGCTGATGCCGCTGCGCCTGTTCCACAACCGCAGCCTCGTCGCCGGCATGACGATCACCTTCCTCTACATGGCCACTTTCGGAGCGCTGCCCTACTTCCTCACCGTGCTGTTGCAGAACGTGCACGGCTTCACCGCCTTGCAGACGGGCCTCGCCTTTCTCGTGCCGTCGGTCGCCATCGCCACCGGCACGCAAGCCGGCGAGCGTCTGGCGACGCGCTTTTCGACGCGCAGCACGCTGGTCGGCGGCATGATCGTCGGCGCGGTAGGCACAGCATTGATGGTATCAGGCGCGACCGCGGAGAGCAGCTATCTGTCCCTCGTACCCGGCCTGATCGTCTCCGGCGTCGGACAAGGCATCGTCTGGACAGCAATGTGGATTGCCGCCGCTTCCGGCGTTGCGCATGATCAGCAAGGCGTCGCCTCGGGGATGGCTTCGACGACACTCAATGTCGGCAATGCCGTCGGCATGGCCGTGCTGATTGCGATTGCGAACAGCCAAATCGGCGAATTGTCCGGCAATGCCTTGAAAATTGCCGTCGCCGACGGCATCCAGGTCGCCTTCTGGCTCGCGGCGGCGGGCATCGTCGTCAGCCTGCTCGCAGCAATGGTTCTTCCGGCAAAGGCGCGATGAGAACAGGCGCGGGCGCCGACGCCTCTCAGTTCACCCGGCTGATGCAGAAATCGATGACGTCGATCAGCGCCGATTTCTGCGGCGTCGCCTCGAGCGGCGCCAGTGCGTCGCGGGCGATCTCGCCGAAGTGGCGGGCGCGTCCGATGGTGTCGGCAATTGCGCCGTGGCGGAGCATCAGGCCGACGGCCTTCTCCAGTCCGGCATCGTCGGCGGCATTGTCCTCGATGGCGCGTTTCCAGAAGCTGCGCTCGGCCTTTGTGCCGCGCCGATAGGCGAGGATCACCGGCAGCGTCACCTTGCCCTCGCGGAAATCGTCGCCGACATTCTTGCCGAGGTCCTTGCTGGTGCCGCCGTAATCCAGCGCATCATCGATCAGTTGGAAGGCAAGGCCGAGATTCATGCCGTAGGAGCGGAGTGCTGCGCGATCATTGCGCGTCGCCTGGGCGATGACCGGGCCGACCTCGGCGGCGGCCGAAAACAGCGCCGCGGTCTTGGCCTTGATCACGGCGAAATGCTCATCCTCGGTGGTCTCGAGGTTTTTGGCGGCGGCGAGCTGCATCACCTCGCCTTCGGCGATGACCGAAGCCGCACTCGACAGGATGTCGAGCGCTTCCAGCGAGCCGACATCGACCATCATGCGAAAGGCCTGGCCGAGCAGGAAATCGCCGACCAAAACACTGGCCTGGTTACCCCAGATCATGCGCGCCGTCTTCTTGCCGCGCCGCATGCCGCTTTCGTCGACAACGTCGTCGTGGAGAAGTGTCGCGGTGTGCATGAATTCGACCGAGGTGGCGAGCTTGACGTGGCCGTCACCGGAATAGCCGAACATCTGGGCGGCGGCGAGCGTCAGCATCGGCCGCAGCCGTTTGCCGCCGGACGAGATCAAGTGGTTGGCAATCTCCGGGATCATCTCGACGTCGGAGCCGGCCTTCGACAGGATCAGTTCATTGACGCGCCCCATGTCGGCGGCGGTCAGGTCGATAAGGTCCTTGATCGAGGCGGCTTCCCGCTTCCCGTTTTCAATGTTGAGAACGACACCCACGGCAAAACTCCCAACCTCGATATGCACGACGGCAACATGGTCCCTGGACAGACTCTAGGGCGGCAGCCACCGGTGCGGCAAGAGGCGAATTGGCGCGGCGGCTCTGGTACATAATCACGTCCACGTTTACATCAACGCCGCAAACTGCGAGTTTCATCCGATGATAGAGCTCATCCGCACCAACGACGCCGTCATCATTTCCTTTGTCGAATCGCTGATGCGCGATGCCGGCATCGGCTTTTTCGTCGCCGACCAGAACATGAGCGTGCTCGACGGCTCGATCGGCATCCTGCCCCGCCGTGTCATGGTGGATGCCGACAAGGCCGATGCGGCGCGGCGCATCCTGACGGATGCCGGCATCGCCAACGAGATCCGCCAAAAATAATGTCCGCGTCGCCCGCTGCCCTTGTCCCGGACATGCCGGCTCATACGGTCGACGCCTTCCATCGCGGTCGCTTCTGGCTGGTGCAGCCCAGAAAAGCAGGCCACCGCGCCGGCATGGATGCGATGATGCTGGCGGCTGCCGTGCCGTCCTCGTTCGCCGGGCGGCTTGCAGACTTTGGCGCGGGTGCCGGTGCGGCCGGCCTGGCGGTACTGTCGCGCTGCCCCGGTGCCGAGGCAGTGCTCGTCGAGCGTTCTCCGGAAATGGCGGCCTTCGCCACAACCACGCTTGCCCATCCCGGCAACGCGCATCTCAGCGACCGCGCCTCGGTGCTCGTCGCCGATGTCGCGCTGTCGGGCCGGGCGCGAACGGCCGCCGGCCTCGAGGATAACAGCTTCGATTTCGTCATCATGAACCCGCCGTTCAATGCCGCCGAGGATCGCGCGACGCCCGATCCGCTGAGAAAGGCCGCGCATGTCTCGGAGGACGGGCTGTTCGACAGCTGGATCCGCAGCGCGGCCGCGGTGGTCAGGCCGGGCGGCGGGCTAGCCGTCATCGCCCGGCCGGAACAGCTCGGCGCCATCCTCTATGCCATCGCCGGCCGCTTCGGCGATGCCGAGATGCTGGCCGTCCACCCTCGCCCCGAAGCGGCAGCGATCCGCATCGTCGTCCGGGCAGCACTCGGCGCACGCGGCAAGCTGTCGATCCGGCCGCCGCTGATGCTGCATGCCTATTCAGGCAATGGCCCCTCGGAACGGGCAGAGCTGATCAATAACGGGCTGGCGTCGCTGTTCGGAGACTGATCCATTTTGATTGCCGGGGTGACGGCATTGCCGTTGGCCGGCGAATTCCTACATGCCTCAAGCAAATCGACCGGAGACAGCCCCCTCGTGAAACGTCTTTTCAATCGCCTGCTGCCGAAATCCTGGCGCTCGAACGTCGTCACCATTCCGGTCATCCGGCTGCACGGCACCATCATGCCCGGCGGCGGCCAGTTCCGACCGAGCCTGTCGCTGGCGTCGACTGCCGGCCTTCTCGAAAAGCTGTTTTCCTTCGACGCGCCGGCGGTCGCCATCTCGATCAATTCGCCAGGCGGCTCGCCGGTGCAGTCGCGGCTGATTTTCAGGCGCATCCGCGACCTGGCAACGGAGAAAAACAAGAAGGTCCTGGTCTTCGTCGAGGACGTGGCGGCATCGGGCGGCTACATGATCGCGGTCGCCGGCGACGAGATCTTTGCCGACCCGTCCTCCATCGTCGGCTCGATCGGCGTGGTGTCGGCCTCGTTCGGCTTTCCGGAGCTGTTGAAGAAGATCGGCGTCGAGCGCCGCGTCCACACCGCCGGCCAGAACAAGGCGGTGCTCGACCCGTTCAAACCGGAAAAGAAGGAAGACGTCGAGCGCCTGAAGGCGCTGCAGCTCGAGGTCCACGAGACCTTCATCGATCTCGTCAAGGATAGGCGCGGCAGCAAGCTCAAGGACGATCCCGACCTGTTCACCGGCCTGTTCTGGACGGCCAAGAAGGGGCTCGAGCTCGGGCTGGTCGATGCCCTCGGCGACATGCGCAGCGTGCTGAAAAGCCGTTTCGGGCCGAAGACCCAGCTCAAGCTGATCACCGCGCCGCGCGGCCTGTTCGGCCGCTTCGGCCTGTTCGGCTCGAGTTTTTCGGCGCCCGATATTGCCGCCGCCGCGGCAAGCGGCGTCATCGATGCGGCGGAAGAGCGCGCGCTGTGGGCGCGCTTCGGGCTTTGAAACGCCGGTGAAAGCGTCTAGCATAAATCATCAACCGACCCGACCGGCCGTCTTGCCGGCCTTGCGAGGGAGAGTTTGACATGCCGCAGATCATTTTCTTCGCCGTCGTCGGCATTGCCGCCTATTTCGGCTACCGCTCCTTCGTCAGGGAAGCCGAGCGGGTGACCGCCAAGGTGCGGCGTACCGAAAAGCAAGCCGCCAACGGTACGATGGGAACGCTGGTCAAGGATCCGAAGACCGGCGAATACCGTCTGGCCAAGGATTGACCGTCGTCTCCCTCGCGGCCGAGCCAGTGGATTCCGAGACCAGCATCCGGGCATCGCATGCGCACGCCAAGATAAATCTCGCGCTGCACGTCACCGGCCGGCGCGCCGACGGTTATCACACGATCGAAAGCCTGGCTGTGTTCACGCGCTTCGGCGACCGCATCGAGACGGAACTTGCCGACAGCGACGGGTTTTCCGTGTCCGGCAAATACGCCTCCGCGGTACCGGCCGACGACAATAATCTGGTGGCGAAAGCGCGCGACGCGCTGCGTCGCGAGGCCGGTCCCCAGCATGCGCCGGCTGTCGCCATCAGGCTCGAAAAGAACCTGCCGGTCGCGTCCGGCGTCGGCGGCGGGTCAAGCGACGCGGCGGCTGTGCTGCGTGCTCTGGTCCAGGCCTGGAGGCTCGACATCGGCGATGCCGAACTGGCGCGGATCGGCCTGTCGCTTGGCGCCGACGTGCCGATGTGCCTCGCAGCCAGGCCGCTGATAGCCCGCGGCATCGGCGACGAGCTGACGCTCGTGCCGGGTTTCCCGGCGCTGGGTCTGGTGCTCGTCAATCCAGGAACTGCCGTCTCGACGGCCGACGTGTTCGAGGCGCTTGGCCGCCGCGACAATGCGGGACTGCCGCCGCTGCCGCGCAGCCTCGACTTCCACAGCATCCGCAACTGGCTGGAGATCACCCGCAACGATCTCGAGCCTGCGGCGCGTGCAATCCAGCCCGCCATCGGCAAGGCGCTTTCTGTGCTGAACAAGGCTGGAGCCGGTTTTGCCAGAATGTCTGGTTCCGGCGCCACCTGTTTCGGGCTGTTCGAGACCGGCAATGTGGCCAAGCGCGCGGCCGTCGATATCCGCAGCCGCCATCCCGACTGGTTTGTCGCCGCGACGCGAAGCATGACATCGGAGGCTGAGGCGCATGGCCAGGATTGACGAGAGCCGCCCCTTCGTTCCCGTACGCATCGCGGTACTGACCGTTTCAGATACGCGCAGCCTCGCCGACGACAAATCCGGGCAGACCCTGGCCGACCGCATCACCGAGGCCGGCCACATCCTCGCCGCTCGTGACATCGTCACCGACGACCGCGACAAGATCCGCGACAAGGTTTTGGGCTGGTCGAAGGACGATGCGATCGATGTCGTCATCACCACCGGCGGCACCGGCTTCACCGGCCGCGACGTGACGCCGGAGGCGCTGGAGCCGATCTTCGAAAAGCGCATGGACGGCTTTTCCGAAGTGTTCCACCGCATCTCCTACGACAAGATCGGCACTTCGACGATCCAGAGCCGGGCAACCGGCGGCGTCGTCAACGCCACCTTCGTCTTCGTGTTGCCGGGCTCGCCCGGCGCCTGCCAGGACGCCTGGGACGGCATTTTGAAGCCGCAGCTCGACTATCGGCACATGCCCTGCAACTTCGTCGAGATCATGCCGCGCCTGGACGAGCATTTGCGGCGCGGCTGAGACGGAGCGAGGTATCAGCCGGGCGATCCCGCCTCAGCGAATGACCGGCTCGCCGTGAAACCGCCGGCGCGACGGCGGCGAGACGCCGAAGCCGACTTCCATCATCAGTCGTGGCGTGCGCGTCGGCACGGTACCCATATGGAAGCCGAACGGATCCTCGACAAAGCCGAGACCGGCCTGCCCGGTCAGCGTGACCGGGCTCTGCTCGCCATAGACGCCCAGCACCTCTTCCGCCGAATGGCCGACCAGAAGCGTCAGCTGATGCTTCAGGATGCGGCGGTTGTGGGAGCCGCGGACATAGACATGCGGCCCGGTGTCGTTGTCGACCGGCACCAGGTAGAAAAAGAACTTCAGCATGCGCCAGTCGTCTAGGTCGAAATGGTATTTGCCGAGCGAAGCCATGTTCTTGTCGGCGTCCGAGACGCCACCGGTCGGAAAGCTCCACCAGACGCGGGTGGTGATCAGCTTGGCCTGGCTGCCGAGATAGTGCGCTGCGATGTCGAGGAGTAGCGGATCGCGCTGCACGGCGACCGCAGCGTTGCAGTCGAGGACCCGCTCGAAATAGTGGCCGCTGAGCAGCGGGCGGCCGAAATGCTTTTCTGCATCGGCGTGTTTTTCGGGCAGGAATTCCAGCCGGCGGTCGAAATTGCCGAAGCATGGCGTGTGCTCGGCGAAGCGGGCGATCTCCTCATGGATGGCGGCCGGCAGCATCAGGCCCGAATAGAGCCCCTCCGTCCGCAGCGCGCCGACGACGGCATCGCGATCGACGCCGGCGAACATCGTTTCACTGACATTGCGCGCCGGCCGAACCGGCTTCGCACCGCGCCAGTGCAGCCGCCGCGCCGGCATGGTGCGGGCCAGCATGAACATCGGCAGCCATGCCGGATTCTCGCGAAGGTCGGAAAGATAGGTCGGAATGCGGGCGGCGATGCGGCGCAGCGTACCGCCGTTGCGTGCGATCGCCTCGAGGCTTGCAGCGCCGGACTTGTCAGGGCTTGAACGGGTCATCGGGGTCCTCAAATGTCGAGGGAACAGCATCGACGATAGTCGTCGTCGCCGCTCCGGCACACCCCAAACCCATTCGCCCGTATCGCTGGGAATGGTAACCCCCGGCCAGATTTTGTGCAATGCACAATAAACGACAACCCGCCAGAAAATTTGCTTGGGCGGCGTTCCCTAGGCCGGGATGGTAAGCCGTCACTTCCGCGGCGCCACCCAGATCTCGGCGTGGAGCCTTCTTGTCGCCAGGCCGCGGGCGATCGCTTCGGCGCTGCGGGCGCTCTTAGACAGCGCGGCGGCCTGACGCTTGCTGATCACCAAGCCTTCGGCGAGAGCGCGATTTCCGGCAAAGACCCGCGACAGGAACGGCGCGCGGCTGCCGCGTGCCCGTGAAAATCGCGCCGCCATGGTTTGCCTGGCCGTATGGGCGACGACCTCGTCGATCCAGCCCTCCCCCAGCCGCGCTCCCGGTTCCAGCAAAAGCAGCCAGTCGCCCTTGGCCTGCCTGATGCCGGCGGCGATGCCGCCGCTGACATAGTGGCAGCCGGCATGTTCGGCGACGCGGTGCGTCTGATCGGTCGAGCCGGTGTCGCAGACGAGAACGTCGCGCACCACGCCTTCGACCGCGCCGCCGATCAGCGAGGCGAGCGTGCGGGCGAGGCCCTCCTCGTCATTCAGGGTTTCGATCAGGACGCTGAGCATGTTTAGCCGAATAGCGGAAAGCGGTGGGCAGCGCCAGTTTTTGCGGCACGCCGCGAGAAAGTTCTTGCTTTGTTCCACTCGGTGCGATAGGAATACATTCATGAGCAGAGCGATTCGACAGCGGGCGGACAGTCCCTGGGAAAGGGCCAAAATGGAACAGATCGTGCGTGCCGACATTGCCGCCTTCGGCGCTGGCAGGGCCGAGATGGCGAATGCGATGATCGAGCAGAGCGGCATGCGCGTCCGCCCAGACCGCAATCGCGGCAGGTCGGCGGGCATCAATCCGTCCGGCCGTTTCGAGCCGGTCAGCCGGCATGTGTTCGACGACGGCTGGAATTCGCTGGAGGAGCTGCCGCCCTTCAAGACCGAGGTACAGGTCGAGAAGCCGCGCACCATCATCACCCGCAACGAATCGCCCGACATCTCCTTCGACCGCTCGATCAATCCCTATCGCGGCTGCGAACATGGCTGCGTCTATTGCTTCGCGAGGCCGACGCACAGCTTCATGGGCCTGTCGCCGGGGCTGGATTTCGAATCGAAGCTGTTTGCCAAGCCGGATGCGGCGCGGCTGCTCGACAAGGAATTGTCCAGGGATAATTACCAGCCGCGCACCATCGCCATCGGCACCAACACCGATCCCTACCAGCCGATCGAGAAGCAATACCGGATCATGCGCGAGATCCTCGAAGTGCTGGAGGCGCGCGGGCATCCGGTCGGCATCGTCACCAAGTCAGCGCTGGTGACACGCGACATCGACATTCTGTCACGCATGGCCGAACGCGGGCTGGCCAAGGTGGCACTGTCGGTGACGACATTGGACAGGATGCTGGCCAGAACGATGGAGCCGCGCGCGTCGACGCCGACCAAGCGGCTGGAGGCGATCAGGCAGCTTTCGGATGCCGGCATTCCGGCCTCGGTGATGGTCGCGCCGATCATCCCCGGACTGACCGACTCGGAAATGGAGCGCATCCTCGATTCGGCGCAGGCAGCGGGCGCGCGTGAAGCGGGCTATGTGCTGCTGCGCCTGCCGCTGGAGGTCGCGCCGATCTTCAAGGACTGGCTGCTGCGCCACTATCCCGACCGCTATCGCCACGTCATGTCGCTGATCCGTTCGATGCGCGACGGCAAGGACTACGATTCGGAATGGGGCAAGCGCATGAAAGGCTCCGGCCCTTATGCCTGGCAGATCGGCCGCCGTTTCGAGATCGCCGCCAAACGGCTCGGCCTCAATGCCGAGCGGCGCTCGCTGAGGACCGACCGGTTCGTCCCCGCCGCCAAGGCAACCGAGCAGCTGATGCTGCTGTGACAAAGCGTCTCGTGCCAGCCGCTTGAAGCGGCCGGCAACAGGCGAAAAATCCCGTCCGGCCTGTCCTGTCCCCGGGCTTGCAGACGGTAGCCCCCTCCTGGTCCGGTGCCCCGCCCGACCCGGAGGGACTTGCGGAGAATCGGAGCCGATGCGAACCTCGCCGCACCATGGCTCGCCCGCGTTCCGATTCTCCGCTTCTCTTCGAAATCGTCGAGAAACCCGACTTCTCGTTCGAGACGAAGGCGATGGCCGAAGGCCTGTGGCCGGTGGCGGGGATGGATGAGGCCGGCCGCGGCCCGCTCGCCGGGCCGGTGGTGGCTGCAGCGGTGGTGCTCGATCCCGCCAACATCCCCGACGGCCTCGATGATTCCAAGCGGCTGACGCATTTGCAGCGTGAGGCGCTGTTCCTGAAAATCCTCGGCTCCGCACTTGCCGTATCGATGGCCTCGGTCAGCGCCGAAGGCATCGATGCCTCCAACATCCTCAAGGCCAGCCTGGAGGCGATGCGCCGTGCCGTAGCAGGCCTGTCAATCCGGCCGAAGCTGGCGCTGGCCGACGGCCGCGACGTGCCGCCCGGCCTGCCCTGCGAGGGCCGAGCGCTGATCAAGGGCGACCAGCGCTCGCAGTCGATCGCCGCAGCCTCGATCGTCGCCAAGGTGATGCGCGACCGCATGATGTGCGGCTGCGGCAGCCATCATGCGCATTACGGCTTCGAGTTGCATATGGGCTACGCCACAGTGCGCCATCGCACGGCGATCGATCTGCACGGGCCAGTGGCACGGCTGCACCGCGCCTCCTTCGCGCCGTTCCGGTTCGGCGGCACCGAGGTGCTGGAGGAAGAGGGCCTTTCGGGCCTGGATTGAGCGAAAGCGGCTAGGCGTAATCTCCCCCCTCGAGGGGAGATGGCCGGCAGGCCAGAGGGGGTCGCCTCGCGTGAAGCGCCAACCTTCTCTTTCGTCCCACATGGCGTCGCGCCAGGACGTACTGACCCCCTCTGTCGCCTTCGGCGACATCTCCCCCTCGAGGGGGGAGATTTGCGCTCAGCCGCTTTCGCTAACAAAAAAGCCGCCAGGTTTCCCAGGCGGCCTTCGATGAATTTCTCGACGACGTCGCTTAATTCAGCTTCGACTTCAAATCCTGCAGCGAGGCGTTGAAAAGGTCGGCGGCGGCCTTGGCGTCGATCTTGCCGGCCAGCAGCGCGCGCGCGGCTTCCACCGCGATGTCGACGGCGCTGGCGCGCACTTCGCCGATCGCCTCGCGCTCGGCCTGGCCGATCTTCTGCTCTGCCAAGGCGGTACGCCGGGCGACATAATCCTCGGTCTTCTTGTGCGCCTCGGCGGCGAGCATGTCGGCTTCGCGCTTGGCGGCGGCGACGATGGCCGCGGCCTCCTGCTCGGCTTCCTTGCGCTTGCGCTGATATTGGCCGAGCAACTGCTGGGCCTCTTCGCGCAACCGGCGCGCTTCCTCGAGTTCGCTGCTGATCTTGTCGGCACGGGCATCGAGCGCCTTGGCGATCATGCCCGGCACCTTGATGTAGATGGCAATGCCGAGGAAGATTATGAGGGCAACGGTTGCCCAAAGCGTCGCGAGAGATGTGGCGTCCATGATGCGCTCCTCACCCGGCCACGGATTTGACCGCGGCCGCGATCTCGGCCTTGCTGGCCTTGCCGCCGACCAGCGCCTCGACGATGGCCGAAGCGGTGTCCTCGGCGATCGTGCCGACTTCCTTCATGGCATTGGCCTTGATGGAAGATATGCGCGCCTCGGCCTCGCCAAGCTTCTGGTCGAGGGCGGCTTCGATCGTCTTGCGGGCAGCCTCGGCTTCCGCCTTGGCCGCATCGTTGGCCTGCTGACCGATCGCATTGGCCTTGCCCTTGGCTTCCGCCAATTCCTGCTCATAGGCGGCAACGGCGGCATCGGCCTCGCCTTTCAGCCGGGCAGCATGATCGAGATCCTGCGTGATGCGGTCGTTGCGCACGTCGATGATGCCGCCGACGCGCGGCATCACTACCCGCTTCAAGAAGAGGTAGAACAGCCCGAAAGTGATTGCCAGCCACAGCAGCTGTGACGGGTACGTCGCCGGATTGAATGGCGGGAACGTGCCGTGCGCCTCGGCAGGCACGCCGGTGGCGGCGTGCGTTTCGCCTTCCGTTGCGGCGGGCGCGGACTCTTGCGCAAAGGCAGATGTCACGAACATGGACTATCCCCGAAATTCAGACCCGCCGCAGGATCGCGGCCGGCCTGTTCAATTCTTCCCAATGTTCAGCCGAACAAGTATTCAGCCGAACAGGGCGAGAAGCGCGATGAGAAGCGAGAAAATACCCAGCGCTTCGGTCACGGCGAAGCCGAAAATCAGGCGGCCGAACTGGCCGTCGGCGGCCGACGGGTTGCGCAGCGCGCCCGCCAGATAGCTGCCGAAGATGTTGCCGAGGCCAATGCCCGCGCCGCCCATGCCGAGGCATGCGATGCCGGCGCCGATGTACTTTGCTGCTTCTGCGTCCATTTGTTCAACTCCTTTGGATCTAAAATTCCGTTGCAAATTCGATCCGGCGGCAATGCCGGAAACCTTGTTAGTGCCCGGGATGCAGGGCGTCGTTGAGATACATGCAAGTCAGCACGGCAAAGACGTAGGCCTGCAGGAACGCGACCAGCAGCTCCAGCGCCGTCAGCGCCACGGCCATCGCCAGCGGCAGAACCGAGCCCGCCACGCCGACCGCGCCGAGCGCGCTCAGGCTGACGACAAAGCCCGAGAACACTTTCAGCGTGATGTGACCGGCAAGCATGTTGGCGAACAGACGAACCGAGAGGCTGACCGGACGCGAGACGAAGGAAATCACCTCGATCAGCACCACCAGCGGCAGCAGGTAGACCGGCACGCCATGCGGGACGAACAGCTTCAGGAAGCCAAAGCCGTGCTTGGTGAAGCCGTAGACGACGACCGTTCCGATCACCAGCGCAGCGAGGCCGAAGGTGACGATGATGTGGCTGGTGATGGTGAAGAAATATGGGAACAGGCCAAGCAGGTTGGCGACAAGCACGAACATGAACAGCGAGAACACGAAGGGGAAGAACTTCATGCCTTGCGTGCCCGCGGCGTCCCTCAGCATATTGCCGACAAATTCATAGGCCATTTCCGAGACCGACTGAAGGCGGCCGGGAACGAGGCTGCGGCTCGACGTGCTGAGGTAGAGAAACGCCGATGCAACAGCAACCGTCGCAAGCATAAACAGAGCCGAATTGGTGAAAGACAGGTCGTAGCCGCCGATGTGAATCGGAATGATCGGCTGAATCTGGAACTGGTGGATCGGATCGACCTTGTCAGCAGCCACTTTAAATCCCCATCGAAGCCGCAGACGGCTTCAGTATCCTGTTCAATGCGCCGGCATGCGGCGCCTCAATTCATTCTTTCGGATCGCGCGGTTTGTCGCCCGTTCCGAATTCCGACACAAGCCCGGCTGAACGCAGGACATTGAGCACGCCGGCGCCAAAACCCAGCAACAGCCCGACTATCAGACCCCATGGCGATGTCCCCGCCACGCGATCGATAAACCAGCCGAGAGCCGCGCCGACCACTATCCCGGCGATGAACTCGCTGGACAGCTTGAGCGCCTGGCCGTACCCGGCCACACTGCCCGCTTTCGCGTCGTCTTTCCCCTCGAGCCGGTCCGGCCGCCTTGTCGCAAGCGATGCTTCAAGGTCGCGCCGACGGCGCTCAAGATCGTCGTCGCGGATGTCGGCTTCATGCTGCTTGCCGCGGCCGGTTTTTCCGGTTCCGTCTGGCCCATTCTTGTCGGCCACGCAACCCCCCTGCCCGGTCAGACCGTCACCGTCCGTCCGCTTCTTAAAGTCGCCGGCAACATAGTTAGAGGGTCCGCGCCCGTCAAGCCACGAGCGGACGTTCAAGCTCAAGTATTTTTTCGTTATAAATCAGCTACTTGCTTGGGTGCGACATCGTGCCCGACGCGGTCTCTGGCGGGCTGCGGCCGAATCCCCACGACGACGGGTCTTCGATCGGCCGCTCTCCCGCGAAAGATGCAAGGGCTGCCCGAGCACTCAGCTCCAGCCGCCCCCATAGGTGCGGTAGAAGATATGCAGGCCGATCCTGGTCATTTTCTTCATCGTCCTCGCCCAGCCCGGATGGACGTAGTTGGCGTAATAATGGGTCGACGAGCCGACTTCCGGAATGAATATCTTGCCGGCTGTGACGGCCATGGCGACATCCTGGGCGGTCTTGTAGGCGGCGGGATTGTCGATGCGCTTCTTCCTGCCGTCGCAGGCGAAGGAAAACTGGCAGCGGTTGAACCAGTTGTCGTTCTGGTAGACGACGCCGCAGATCGAGTTCGGATAGGCCGGGTTGCGGACGCGGTTGAGGATGACCTGGGCGACGGCGGCCTGGCCGCGCACGGATTCGCCGCGCGCCTCGAAATAGATGCCGTTGGCGAGACAGGCCTGCTCCGGTTTGGAAAAGACGCTCGCCGGCAGCGGCGTCTGCATCCAAGAATGATCGCCCTTGCTCAGCGGTGGAATGAAGCGGCCATCGTTCGGGTCCTCGTCCTGCAGCAAGGCCTCGAAAGGCGATGCCTTGGCATAGTCGGGAGCCGACGAGGCATAGGCGGTCGCCAGCACGTCGGGATGATCGTTGTTGACCAGCGCGGCAAGCATCGCCGGCACGCCGGGATCCGGCTTCTTGTCGACGCGCGTGTGGAAGGCGGCGGCGATCTGGATTTCCTTGCCTTTGATCTCGGGCTTGGCGAAAGCCATCCTCAGGCCGCTGTCCATGCTTGGGCGGAGCAGTGAGGAGGTGCGCTCGAAGATCGAGCCGGCGTTGAAGTTCTTCGGCGGCGAGACGGGCGAGACCTGGATGATGCGGCCCTTCTTGTCGGCACGCGTGATACGGTTCTCGTCCGGCGTCGTGCCGGCGATGCCGCCCTTGCCGCGAAACGAGACGGAGCCGATGCCGGGCAGTTGGACGCCGGAGCCGGAGAGCGAGCCGGTGCTGCTGGAATCGAGGAAGGGCATTTCGGCGGCGTGAACGGAGCCGGCGACGGACTTCTCGACATAGGCGTTCCAGCGGACGCTCGGCGCCTCAAGGCCGGAGACCAGGCTTGTCATGTCCTGATAGGCAGCGACCGTCGGAAAGCCGATCCAGATGCCAAGGCCAATAATAAACGGAGACAGGAAGGAACGTTTTTTGTCACCGGCGGCGGCGACAAGCCGCGTCAAAACACGTCGATGCACGGAACTCTCCAGAAACGCAACGGACCCCACTGGAGAGCTACAATGATGCATTAACCTTGATGGGGCGTTAACAGCTTAGAACGTTGTTTTCCCATCTCATGTCGAAGTCAGGCGCTTTTGCGGCCATCGCTTGACGGAAGAAAGATCGGCCAGGCGATCAGTGCGCAAATAGCCGCACCCAGCCAGACGCCTGCCCACGAGCAGAGCACGAGAAGTCCGGGAATGGCGATCGGCACCAGGAAGAAGGCAATAAAGACCAGGCTGTTGGCGAGGCCGAGCGCCGTTCCGGCCTGGCTCGCGCCGGCCAGCGTCGCAAGCTCGGTGTAGGCGACGCCATGCCAGGAGGAGACGCAAATGCCGGCCATGACCAGCATCGCGACGATCGCCGGCGACAGCATCGGCACCTGGCCTGACAAGAATTGGGCCGCCAACAAGACGAGCGCCGCAAGCACGGTGAAGGCGATCAGGCTCAACAGGCTGCACAGACGCAGAAACGACCGGCGGTTGCCGTGACGGTCGGTGTAGCGGCCGCTCCAGACGCGCATGACCATGGCGCCGACCTGCACGGTGGCGAGGCTGGCGCTGATCACGGCTGTTCCCATGCCGGCGAAATCATGCAGGAAGACGGAAGCAAAGGTGAGCACCGCCACCTGCGGAAAGCACAGCAGGCCGATGGCTGTTGCGATGCGCCAGACGGCCGGGTTGCGCAGCGGCGCCGGGCCGGCCGGCAATGCCGTGCTGCTCGAATTGGTATCGTCATGCACCGGTGGCTGATGCAGCCAGCGCCAGGCGAGAGAGGTCGAGACGGCGGATGCAGCCGCCAGAAGTCCGAAGACCGCCGTGAAGCCATGGGCCGAAGCGAGCGACGGCAGCACGAGCGCGCCAAGCCCGCCGCCAAGCGGCACCGCTGTCTGCCTGATGCTCATGGCAAAGCCGCGCTCGCCTTCGCCGAACCAGGCCATGATGGCACGGCCGCTGGAGCCGTTGACGCTGCCGCCGAGCAATCCGGTGACCAGCAGGGCAGCGGCGAGAAGCGCGATGCCAGGAATGTGGGCCGGTGACGGCACGATCAGCGCGGCCATGACAAGCAGCCAAACCGCGGTTGCGCCGAGCCCGGTCAGCAGCACGCGGCGGTCGCCCCAGCGATCGGTCAGCAGTCCCCACGGCAATTCGCTCAGCGCTACGCCCAGGCCGAGAAGACCAAGCGCCATGCCGAGTTCGCCATTGGAGAGATGATAGCCCGAGCGCAGGAACACCGCCGTCGCCGGAATGCCGGAGAAGGTCGCGGAAAAGCAGGCATTGGCGGCGACGCCGATGCCCAGCACCTTCCAGCGATGATTGGCTCGAAGTGCCGCCGCTTCCGACGGGGCGGCAACGGCGCCTGGGCGAAGCGGTTTGCAATCTGGTCCTGTGGCGACAGCAGACATGGTTCAGCTCCTGCATGGGCTGGTTGCGTTCGGTCTTGACGCGCTGTCTCTATCGCCATAGCTTCGTCCTGAATATCAGGAAGTTTTTGACGTAATGTCCCAAATATCAGGATTATTGCCATGCGACGCGTGACATTCGATCTCGACGTCCTGCGCAGCTTCGTCACCGGTATGGAGTTGGGCAGCTTCGCCAAGGCCGCCGACCGGCTCGGCCGCTCGACCTCGGCAATCAGCGCACAATTGAAGAAACTGGAGGAGCAGGCGGCGACGCCGATCTTCCGCAAGTCGGGGCGCAGCCTGGCGCTGACCGAGGCAGGCGAGACCATGCTGGGCTATGCGCGCAGGCTGATCGAGCTCAACGACGAGGCCGCGTCCGCCATCCACGACGTCGAGCTGGAGGGCTGGGTGCGGCTTGGATTGCAGGAGGATTTCGGCGAGGCGGTCCTGCCGGAGGTGCTCGGGCGCTTCGCCCGCGCCCATCCCAAGGTCAAGATCGAAGCCAGGATCGCACGCAGCCACGAGCTTGCCGAACGGATCATTTCGGGCAGCCTCGATATCGCGCTTGCCTGGCACAATGGCGCGACGCTGCCCTACAGCCGGCATGTCGCCGACGTCCAGATGCGCTGGATCGGCCCGGCAAAACAGATCGAGACCAGCCTGCGCGATGGCGAGCCTTTGCCGCTGGTGGCGCTCGAAGCGCCGTGCCTGCTCCGCAGCGTGGCGACCGAAACCCTGGACCGCGCTGGTCTGGCATGGCGGATGGCCTTCTCCAGCCCGAGCCTTGGCGGTATCTGGGCAGCCGTCGCCGCCGGGCTCGGACTGACGATCCGCACCGATATCGGCCTGCCGGCCACCGTCAGGGCGATGACGCCGGGGATCGCCGGGCTGCCCGCTTTGCCCAAGATGGCGCTGTTCCTGCATCGCAAGGAGGCCGAGCCCGACCCGGTGGCGGCGCGGCTTGGCGACATCCTGCTGCAGGCGGCGCTGGAAGCGTTGCCGCAGACGCAAACAGCGCCTGTCCTGCGCAACGTGGCGTAGAGGAGAAGTGGCGCTCAGCGGCGCTTCTTTGCCTTGCTGGCGAATGGGTTGTCCGAGGTGCGCAAGGCGATGCGGATCGGCACGCCGGGCATGTCGAAAGCCTCGCGCAGGCTGTTCGAGAGATAGCGGACATAGGATTGCGGCATCGCGTCGGGCCGTGAGCAGGAGACGACGAAGCCCGGCGGCCGCGTCTTGGCCTGCGTGACATATTTGATCTTCAGCCGGCGTCCGGCGACGGCGGGCGGCGGGTGATGCGCCAGGATGCCTTCCAGCCAGCGGTTGAGCTTGCCGGTCGACACGCGGCTGTTCCAAACGCGATGCGTCCTGATGACAGCATCCATCAGCTTGTCGAGGCCACGCCCGGTCTCGGCCGAGACCGGCACCGCCTGCATGCCGCGCGCCTGCGGCAACAGCCGCTCGGTTTTTTCGCGCAGCTCGGCCAGCAACTCCTGGGGATGGTCGATAAGGTCCCATTTGTTGAAGGCGATCACCGGGGCACGGCCCTCGCGGATGATCAGGTCGGCGATCTGCAGATCCTGCTTCTCGAAGGGAATAGTCGCGTCGAGCACGATGATGACGATCTCGGCAAAGCGGATGGCGCGCAAGCCGTCCTGCACCGACATCACTTCGAGCTTTTCGTGGATCCTGGCCTTGCGGCGCATGCCGGCGGTGTCGAACAGTTTTAAGCGGCGGCCATGCCAGTCCCAGTCGACCGAGATGGAATCGCGGGTGATGCCGGCCTCGGGGCCGGTCAACAGCCGTTCCTCGCCGATCAGCGCGTTGATCAGCGTCGACTTGCCGGCGTTGGGACGGCCGACGACGGCGATGCGCATCGGCTTGGTGTCGTCATAGCTCGGCTCTGCGTCCGGGTCGGTGATGTCTTCGCCGATCAGCACCTCGCTGGCGGCGACCTCCTCCTCACCGGCCTCTTCGTCCTCACCGAAGGCGCGCGCCTCGCCCAGTGCCGCGATCACCGCATCGCGCAGATCGGGCAGGCCCTGGCCGTGTTCGGCCGAGACCGGGATCGGCTCGCCAAGGCCGAGCTCCCAGGCCTCCAGCATGCCGCCCTGGGCGCCGCGCGCCTCGGCCTTGTTGGCGACGACGACAACCGGCTTGCCGGATTTGCGCACGATCTCGGCGAAGGTCTTGTCGTCGGGCATCAGCCCGGACTTGGCATCGATCGTGAAAAAGATCAGGTCGGCCTCGCGGATGGCGATCTCGGTCTGCGCGCGCATGCGGCCGGGCAGCGTCGAGGCGGCCGCATCCTCGAAGCCGGCGGTATCGATGACGTCGAAATGCAGATCGTAGAGTTTTGCGGCATGGACGCGTCGATCGCGGGTGACGCCCGGCGTATCGTCGACAAGCGCCAGCTTCCTTCCCACCAGCCGGTTGAAAAGGGTCGATTTGCCGACGTTAGGCCGGCCGATGATGGCGACTTTGAAAGTCATCCGTTGTTACGATACACCGCCCGAGCCGCGGATCAGCTCCGACATCAACGTCGCCCGCTCGCGCGTGTTGCGCGGGGCGCCGTCATCGGCGGCGATCTGGTCGAACAGCTTCAATGCATCCGCCGCCTTGCCTTCCTTCCAGGCGGCAAGGCCAAGTGCTTCGCGCGCCGTATGGCGCAGCGTGTTGGTGTCGGCGGTAAGCGCCTCGACGCGGCTGGAGACATCGGCGAAAGAGCCATGGTCGACCAGAAGCAGCGCTGCCCTGAGGCGCGCCATGTCGCGAATGCCGGAGGGAATCTTGGTGTCGGCGGCGACCTCGTCGAAATCCTTGACGGCGGCATCGACGTCGCCCTTGTCCGCCTTGACGGTTGCCGCACGCATGCGGGCGAGCAGCGGATAGGCGCCGTAGCCGTCCTTCTCCAGCCCCTCCAGCGCGGCAAGCGCCTCGTCGTTCTTGCCGTCATTGGCGAGCTTGAGCGCCTGCGAAAAAGCATCGCCCGAGCGGTTGGCGCGGGTCTCGTCCCAATAGCGGTAGCCGACGACGGCAGCAGTGCCGAGCACCACCAGCACGGCCAGCACGAGCAAGGCGGGACCGAAACGGTCCCACAGCGCATGCGCCTGATCGCGACGAATCTCTTCGTTGACTTCGCGGATAAAACTGTCGTCCGACATGATCAAAACCATTCATGCCCCCGGGCGGGGCGGTTGATGAGCCCGCGTTTTAGCGAAATTTTGCCGGCATGGAAGGGGTTCGGCAGGAAAATCGCCTATTCACGAGGCAGTCGCCGCCAACGGCGGCCGACAGGTCGATCGTACCCGTGCCATATTTCACCGGTAGGCGTCGCTTCTACATTCCTTGACCCGGTCAGATGCCTTTGCCCCGTTTGTCCCGCGTTGTTGCGTTTTCCGCATTTGCTGCCAGCGCGGCTTTTGCCGACCCGCCGGCGCCGCCGGCAAAACCGAAGCAGATCGTCATCATCTCATTCGACAGCGCCCGCGACATTTCGCAGTGGCAGCGCAGCCGGGCGCTGGCCGCGCGCACGGGTGCGCATTTCACCTATTTTGTCTCCTGCGTGTTCCTGCTGTCGCCCGAGACACGCAAGGAATACACCGCACCCGGCAAGACAGAAGGCAAATCGAATATCGGCTTTGCCGCCTCCAAACAGGAAGTTGCCGAGCGGCTCGAGCAGATCAACCTTGCGGCCTCGGAAGGCCACGACATCGGCAGCCATGGCTGCGGCCATTTCGACGGCAAGGACTGGAGCAAGGCCGACTGGCTGAGCGAATTTGGCGCCTTCAGGCATGTTCTCGAAAACGCCTATTCGATCAACGGCATTGCTGCTGAACCGAAGGGCTGGCGCGATTTCGCCCGCAAATCGGTGGTCGGGTTTCGCGCGCCTTATCTGTCGGCAAACAAGGCGCTTTACGAGGCGCTGCCCGCGGCCGGTTTCCTGCTCGACGCAAGCGGCGTTTCGCGCGGGCCGGTCGAGCCGCCGACCGTCAACGGCATCACGCGCTTTTCGCTGCCGCAGATCCCGGAAGGGCCGAGCTCAAGGCGGGTGATCGCCATGGACTACAATCTCTATGTCAGACATTCCGGCGGCTTCGAGCGGCCGAGCATGGCAGAAGAGTTCGCTGACCGGACCTATCACGCGTTCCGCGCCGCCTTCGATGCGCAATACCAGGGCAAGCGCATTCCGCTTGAGCTCGGCTTCCACTTCACGCTAATGAATGACGGCGCCTACTGGAACGCGCTGGAACGCTTTGCCGGCGAGGTCTGCGTCAAAGCGGACGTCGAGTGCGTTAGTTTTCGCGATTATGTTTCACGGCGTGGCGAAAGGCAGGCGGCGGTGGGCGGCTGAGCCCAAGTGATCGCCGCCCGCCATCATCAGCTTACCGGTTGATCCTCAGGGCGCAAGCCGGCTTGCTCACGTTCCAGATAGCGCTGGTCGATTTCAGGCAGCGGTTCCCCTTCCAGCGTCGCCTCGAAGGCGCGTAGGCGTTTGTGCACCGACTGCAATTCAACGATGGTCGACCAGGATGTGAGCAGGAACTGGAGCGATCCTGTTACTCGGCCGAACGCATTGGAAATCTGCTGGAAGGGTCCGAAAGTTATCCTGTGAGCCACGAAGGATGGCCCAAGGATCAGCATGGCGAAGATATTGTCGGCCTGCAGGTAGGTGTAACGCACCACATTGAAATAAATATAATGAAAGTACAGCCGGAAATAGTTGTGACGGACCTTGGAAAACAGCTCGGCAGTGGTTGCAGGCTGAGCCCTGTCCGCATGATCCTCGCCGTAGACGAGTTCCTTGCGATAAGCAGCCTCGACACGTTGGTTGCGAAATTGCAGCCCAGGCAGCTTCAAACCCGCAACCATAACCGAAATCGTTCCGAACAGGCACCAGGCAAGCGCGGCAACGACCAGTGGCTGCGGAATCGCACCGACGATTGGCAGTTCGCTGATATGGCTCTGCAACTGGATCATCACCGGCAGGAATGCGATCAAGGTCATGATCGACTGGACAAAGCTGGAACCCAGATCTTCCATGATCTGCGAGAACCGCATCGTATCCTCCTGAATGCGTTGTGAGGCGCCCTCGATGTGGCGGAGCCTGCTCCAGTTCTCTACAAAGTAATTGTTCATCGCGGTGCGCCAGCGGAATATCCAGTGACTTACGATGAAGGCATTGACGACCTGCACATTCATTCCTATCAGCGCGAGCCATGAAAAGCTGGCCAATCCGGCATAAAACTCTGCGTCGGTGGATTTAATAGTCCCCGACATCAATCCCTGGATATAGTCGAAGAAAGGCCCATACCAGGCGTTGACCGCGACACTGACCTGCACATTGAAGTAGATGAGGAACAGGATGACCGCGCTGATCAATATCGACCAGTTTTGCCACGGATGCGGTGCATACCAGCTCCAGAATGCATAGAAGACGGCGACGCAAAAAGCGAAATAGAGATAGAACCACAGAAACGGCTTCGACCAGAGTACGGCGATACCGATAATGGGCGGTGCATCAGCCGCAGCTGGCGGCAAGCCGAACACAGCGCCCAGCTGTCCGCCACCGAAAAACCAGAACAGGATAGCGGCAAGGCTCCAGACGGCCAGCGAACTGAAGAACAGCTTCGGCTGCGGGAAGAAGGATACAAACACTGTGGGGAAATCCTCGCTCGATGCGCAAATCAGCGGCGTTGTTCAGCGGGCATAAAGTCACACATTAGTGGGAAAGAAAATGCCCGCTACCCGACGCCCGGTGCCGAGCAAGACCATAATCATGGCGATTTTGGCGCAGCCGACCAGGCGATCGCGCCGGAGGCGAGCAGGACGGCGGCGGCCACGATCGAGGCAAGGAAAAAGTTACCCGATGCCTGCGCAAGCATCCCGGCGACGATCGGGCCGATGATCTGGCCGAGGCCGAAGGCGGCCGTCATTACCGCCAGCATCCGGCGTGGTGCTTGCGGAGCAAGCTGCCTGCCGGTCTGCAGTCCAAGCGCGGTGATGGCGATGAAGGTGCCGCCGACAAGAAGGCCGCCGAGCAGCGGCCCTGTGTGCCCGCCCATGATGACACTGGCGCTGACGCCGACCACCTCGACCAGGCACCCAAGGGCGTAGGTGGCATAAAGCCCGATTTTAGCCGCGAGCTTCTGCCACAGCCAGACCGAGGGAAAACCGGCAAGTCCGGTGACCATCCAGACCACAGCCTCGAAGAGGCGGCCGCCGCCGCCCTGGCGGACGATGGCGACCAAGAACGTTGCCGTGACGATGTAGCCGAAGCCGAACAGGCCGTAGGCGACGATGATCTTCACCAGCGACTGGTGTGTCGGCAATGCCGGCTCGCTCCCGGTGGTGCTGTTCGCGGCCGAGGTGCCGCCGGCCAGCAAGGCGACGGCGGCAAAGCCGCAGGCTGAAATCACCGCCGACCACAGCCAGCCCGCAGCCCAGCCGGCATGTTCGGTGACGAGGACTGCCAACAGCGCCGAAGACGCCGCGATGCCGAGGCCGACTCCGCCGAAATACAGCGCCTGCAGGTCGTTTCGCCCGGCTGCGGCGAGATGACCAAAAACGATGCTGGTCATGAAGACCAATACGAAGGCGCTGGCGAGGCCGGCAAGAAAGCGGATGAGGAGAAAGACGGGCATCGTGCCGGTCAGGCCCATCAGGCCGGCGAGGATCGCAGTGGCGGCGAGGCCGGCCAGCATCAGCTGGCGCTCGCGGCCTTGCGCCCAGCCGCCGGTGGCGGCAAGCGCGCCGACGAGGTAGCCGAGATAATTGGCCGATGCGATCCAGCCGGCATCGGCCGGCGACAGGCCGAGCTCTTCCATCATTCCGGGCAGGATCGGCGTATAGACGAAGCGGCCGATGCCCATGGCGACGGCCAGGGCGATCATGCCGGCGATTGCCAGACGCAAGGGCGAAGCGATGTTCATCGCGGTGCACCATAGGTGCGCCTGCCAGTGAGACAATCCGCCTTTTATTGGGCCAGAAGTGTTCGCGGCCGCGTCGGCGGCTGGCTCGCCTGAAGTGCCAGCAAGTCCTTGTTTAGCCGCAGCAGGTCCTTGGCGGGGCCGTCTCAAAGTGAGTACGACCCGCAGTCAGCCTGAACGGCATGTCGGCGAGTTCGCGCTCCGACATGGTGTCGAGCACCGGATGCGACAGCGGATCGGTCACCCAGTTGGTGGCCTCGCTGTCATGCCGGTGTGGCTGCATTCCGATTGGGGAAAAGGCGCCGAGCCATGATAAAATCTTCATCGGATTTGCCTCCTCACTCTGAGTAACCCACCTA
This sequence comes from Mesorhizobium sp. M0028, assembly GCF_040323855.1. Lineage (NCBI taxonomy): Bacteria > Pseudomonadati > Pseudomonadota > Alphaproteobacteria > Hyphomicrobiales > Phyllobacteriaceae > Mesorhizobium > Mesorhizobium sp. M0028. The sequence goes on along the minus strand of NZ_JAMYVG010000004.1, from coordinate 58,703 downwards.
AAATCCGGCATTCGGCAGCGCCTGGCAATTGAGATTTAAGCCGTACGAGTTTAGAAAAACTGTATGGCTATGCTGAACCGTGTCCATCTCAACGGCTTGCGCGCCGTCGAAGCCGTCGCCCGCCTGGGCTCGCTCGCGGCGGCGGCCGGCGAGCTCAACGTCTCGGTCAGCGCCGTCAGCCAGCAGATCAACCGGACCGAAAAGCAGCTCGGCCGGGCGCTGTTCGAACGAACGCCAGCTGGCCTGGTGGCGACGGAATTCGGCACCGTCTTTACCGCGCGGCTCAGCGCAGGCTTCCGCGAGCTCGCACAGGCGGTAGCGCTTGCCGATGAAAGCTCGGAGTGCACGCTGGTGGTTTCGGTGGCGCCGGCTTTCGCCTCGAAATGGCTGCTGCCGCGGCTGTCGCGGCATTTCGCCCGCCATCCGAACGTGCTCCTGCGCATCGATGCCTCGGTGCGGCTTGCCGATCTCGATCGCTCGGACATCGACGTCGCCATCCGGCTCGGCGACGGCAAATGGCCGGGCGGGCGGGCAGAATTGCTGCTGGCGCAGGAGGTGTTTCCGGTCTGTGCACCGGTGATCGCCAGCAAGCTGAAATCGATCGAGGACCTTGCTTTGACCTGTGCGATCACCGACGAAAGATCGATGATCAGCTGGGGGAGCTGGTTCGAAGCGGCGGGGGTGGAGCCGGTCACCTTCATGAAGGGCGCGCGCTTCACCGATCCGATGCTGTGCCTGGAATCGGCGATTGCCGGTCACGGCGTCATGCTCGGCTGGCAGTTGCTGGCCGCCGACGCACTGGCCGACGGCCGGCTCGTCGCGCCGTTCGGCGTACGCGCGCAGAGCGGCCTCGGCTATTGGCTGGTGACTTCGGCCAGCAAGGGCGAAAGCCGCAAGGTCAGGGATTTCAAGACCTGGATGCGCGAAGAGATCGAGGCGACGATGGCGCAGTTCAGATCGCTCGAGAGGGCCAGCTAGGACGTAGACTCATTACCGCGTAGCCAGATGCGGATTGCGACGAGTTTGAGCGCGGTAAGATAGTTCTCAGCCAGCTTGTCGTAGCGGGTTGCGATGCGGCGGAATTGCTTCGCTTTGTTGAAGAAGCGCTCAACTAAGTTGCGGGCCTTATACAAGAAGGGGCTGAAGCAGATCGGGTCCTTGCGGTTGGCCTTGGGCGGGATGTTGGCCCATGCTTTTCGCTCGCTGACCGCATTGCGCAAGGCGTCGGCATCATAGCCCTTGTCGGCGAGTAGCATGGCACCCTCCGGCAAATCCGTGATCAGGTCCGCGGCCGAGGTAATGTCACTCATCTGACCTGCCGTGAGCATCAGTTTGATCGGCATGCCTTTGGCGTCGACAAGAGCATGGATTTTGGTTGTCAGCCCGCCTCGGGAACGACCGAGACAATGATCTCGATCCCCCTTTTTTGCCGTCGCGCCCTGCTGATGGACGCGAACAATAGAGGTGTCGATCATCTGCACCTTGCCGTCATGGACTTTGGTGATAGCACGCGCCGATCATCGACACGCGGCACACCTCGTGGCCTTTTGGGCAAAAGTGGCTTGATCACGTGCCATTCGAAGTCGGTCAGGTCATATCGGCTCATGCAGAGTCTGGAATCAGATTCCTCTGCAATAGGAAAGCCGCCAGTCGACAATCGACCTCTTAGCGGACGTATTTGATCAATTCACAGGTGGTCTTGGGAGTGCCGCAGCCACGAAGTCTTGACCTCGGAATTGCAGTGCCAATGGTGTTCAGCCACCAGCACGGCAAGTCCGGACGTTCCGCAGGGGTCGTTAGTTGCGGCCGTTGTCGTCGATGGCGAGGGAACTCGACAGCTCGCGATAGGTATCGATCTGCTGCTGCAGAATGGCAATCTTCTGCTCTGCCGTGGCAATGGCATCGGCACCGGCAAGGAAACGGTGGGGCAGCACGTCCCCAGCCGCGAGCGTGATCAGGGCGCGCGCAAGCTTGGCGGGGTCACCCCCTTGCTTGCCGTTTTGAGAACGCCAGAAAGCGATCTGCGCCGTCCGCCGCTCATGGTAGTCCTCGACGGAAGGCGCGGCATAGTTGGTCGACTCTTCCGTGAGAAGCTCGGTGCGGAAGAAGCCGGGGTTCACGATCATCGTCTCGATGCCGAACGGCACGACTTCGGTCTGCAGCGCCTCCATCCAGCCGTCGAGGCCGAACTTCGAGGCTGAATAGGCCGAGCAGAACTCGAAACCCATCAGCCCGGCCGTCGAGGAGATCGAAATGACCCTGCCGGACCGCTGGTTGCGCATCGCTGGCAGAAAGGCCCGCGTCACCTTCATGGGACCGACGAGGCTGGTGCTGAGCTGCAGTTGCATCTGTTCGGCGGTCAACTCTTCGAAGTACCCGGCAAAGAAACTCGCCGCATTGTTGACCAGCACGTCGATGCGGCCAAACCGGTCAAGCGTTGCCTGGGCAGCGGCTTCGGCGTCGGCCGCGCTCGTCACGTCCAGCTTGACGATAAGGAGGTTCTCGGACTTTCCGACGGCCCTTGCGACCTTTTCCGTGTTGCGGCCGGTTGCCACCACCTTGTGGCCCGCCGCCAACGCGGCCTTGGCGATATCCAGACCGAGGCCCCGGCCTGCGCCGGTGATGAACCAAACACTCATATTGGGCTCCTGTTGTCTAGGCCGCAGCTCGGCCTCGAATTCGGACGGATGGCCAGCATGGGCTGACGTCCCATGCTGGTATCCATCCGCTAGCGGACTGCATCACTGCGGAAGGCCGGCGCCTTCGGTGATGATGCGAAATCCTTCGGTCGACTTGGTAAAAAACTGCCGGGCCGCCGTGTATCCCGGCGAGTTGTAGTAGCGCTTGGCGTCAGCAAGGCTCGGGAACTCGGCGATGGCGATCACCGATCTCGAGCTTCCTTCGATGGCAGTGACATTAGGATTGTAGACGATCACGCGGCCGCCATACTGGGTGACGAGCGGCGAGGCGGCTTCGATGTACTGCTGAAACACCGCCTGATCCTTGATGTCATAGCTGCCGATCATGTAGGCGCGGGGGACGGCGCCCGTCGCTTCCTGAGCAAAGGCGGCCGGGCTCACGATCATGGTGAGAGCGGTGAGCGCGCCCACGATTACCTTCTTCATTTTGTTCTCCTTCAGTGGGCCAGTTGGACGGTAGGCATTGCGCGGAGAGTTGCTCCGGTTGACCGTCTGGCCTTGATGTCAGGAAGTTAGCTCCTTTAGCGGCATGCAATTAGATGGTATAATTTGCATGAGCTTAGAAGGGGGATTGATGAATGCGTCGCGACAGCCTGGATGACTTCCTGACCTTCATCGCCGTCGCCCGCGAGCGCAGCTTCACCAAGGCGGCCGCCATGCTCGGCGTGTCGCAGTCGGCTCTGAGCTATTCGATCCGGACGATGGAAGAGCGCCTCGGCGTTAGGCTGCTGACCCGCACGACCCGCAGCGTCTCGCTAACCGAAGCGGGGGATCGCCTGTTTCGAAGCATCGCTCCCAAGTTAGATGAGATCGCAAGCGAGATTGCCGCCCTCAGCGCCCTGCGCGACAAGCCGGCCGGCACAGTCCGGATCACCACCGTGGAGCATGCCGGCGAGACCATCATCTGGCCCGCCATGGTCGGGCTCATGCGCGACTATCCCGACATCAGGGTCGAGATTATCCACGACTACGGCTTGGCAGACATTGCGGCCGATCGCTTCGATGCGGGTGTACGGCTTGGCGAACAGGTGGACAAGGACATGATCTCGGCGCGCGTTGGGCCAGACTTCCGCATGGCGGTTGTGGTAGCGCCTTCATACTTCGCAAGCCGCTCCCGTCCGGTCACGCCTGAAGACCTTGCCGATCATGCGTGCATACCCCTGCGACTGCCCACAGGCGGCTGTGCACCGTGGGAGTTTCGCAAGGAGGGGCGGGAGTTCAAGGTGCGCGTTCAAGGACACGCCGCGTTCAACACCCTCGCGATGATCTGTCAGGCCAGCCTTGAAGGACTCGGGCTCGCCTATCTGCCCGAGGATCTGGTGACCTACCCACTCGAACAGGGTCGCCTGGTGCGTGTTCTTGAGGACTGGTGCCCCCTTCGGCCGGGATATCACCTGTATTATCCAAGCCGGCGCCAACACTCGCCGGCTTTCGCACTCGTGCTGGAAACGCTGCGCTACCGCGACTGAGTGCGGTTGAAATAAGGGTCGTCAGACCTCGACGACCATGGCACCTATCCAAGCCGCCCAGTACAGGAAGTCCGGAGCGTCCGTTTCCCACCGATCCCAGTCCCCCAATTTATGAGTTCACGGCCTAGGGCTGCCGGCGTCATCAGAGTGGAAAGGTCGGTAGCGCCGGTCTATGTAAGACACAGTCCCCAATCACGGCAGGCAGGATCATGACCACACATTCGCGCGGCGTTTCCGCAAGCATCGACCCGGTGAAGCTCGACAGGCTGGCGGAGGTCGCCGTCAAGGTCGGGCTGCAATTGCAGCCGGGGCAGGATCTGGTGCTGACCTCGTCTATCGCCGCGCTGCCTCTGACGCGGCGGATCGTCGAGCACGCCTACAAGGCAGGTGCGGGCCTGGTGACGCCGATCTTCAACGATGACGAGATCACGCTGGCGCGCTTCCGCTACGGCGCCGACGCCGGCTTCGACCGCGCCGCCGGCTGGCTCTTTGAAGGCATGGCAAAAGCCTTCGCCAATAATGCGGCGAGGCTTGCCGTGCGCGGCGAGGATCCGTCGCTGCTTTCTTCTCAGGACCCGGCAAAGGTGGCGCGTGCCAACAAGGCGAATTCGATGGCTTACCAGCCGGCGCTGGAGAAGATCACCGGCTTCGACATCAACTGGAACATCGTCGCCTATCCCGATCAGGCCTGGGCCAAGCAGGTATTCCCGGACGACGCCGAAGACGTCGCCGTGGCCAAGCTTGCCGACGCCATCTTTGCCGCCTCGCGGGTGGACGTCGAAGACCCGATCGGCAACTGGACGGCGCACAATGCGGCGCTGAAGAGCCGCACCGAATGGCTGAACGGCCACAATTTCCACGCGCTGCATTTCACCGGCCCCGGCACTGACCTGACCGTCGGGCTGGCCAATGGCCACGAGTGGATGGGCGGCGCCTCGACCGCCAAGAACGGCATCACCTGCAACCCCAACATCCCGACCGAAGAGGTTTTCACCACGCCGCATGCAAGGCGCGTCGAAGGCCATGTCACCAGCACCAAGCCGCTGTCCTATCAGGGTACCCTGATCGACGGCATTGCGGTTCGTTTCGAGGCGGGGCGCATTGTCGAGGCCAACGCCACGAAGGGCGAGGATGTGCTGCAGAAGGTGCTCGACACCGATGAAGGCTCGCGCCGTCTTGGCGAGGTGGCGCTGGTGCCGCATTCCTCGCCGATCGCCAAGAGCGGGCTCTTGTTTTTCAACACGCTGTTCGACGAGAACGCCGCCTGCCACATCGCGCTTGGCCAGTGCTACTCTAAGTGCTTCGTCGACGGCGCCTCGCTCAGCCAGGAGGAGATCGCGGCGCGCGGCGGCAACAAGAGCTTCATCCACATCGACTGGATGATCGGCTCGGATAAGATCGACATAGACGGCGTCCATAAGGACGACAGCCGCGTGCCGGTGATGCGCAAGGGCGAGTGGGTTTAGGCCCGGGATCTCTAAGCGAAGGCCAGCAAGCAGCGGCGCCTGCTGGCCCAGCGGAGTTGGCAATGGAGCTCGCGGTCAAGCGCATTTATGAGCAGCCGGCGCCCGATGATGGGCAGCGGGTGCTGGTGGATCGCATATGGCCGCGCGGCATCGCCAAGCAGGACGCGGCGCTGACGCTATGGCTGAAGGACATCGCGCCAACCAATGCGTTGCGCAAATGGTTCGGCCATGAGCCGGCGCGCTGGTCGGAGTTCCAGCGGCGATACCGCGATGAGCTCGACCGGAACGGCGAGGCGGTTGCGGAACTGCGCGCCTTGCTCCGTGAAGGCCGGGTGACGCTGCTCTACGGCGCGCATGACGAGAAGCACAATAACGCGGTGGCACTGGCGAGCTATTTGCGTGAGTAGAAGCGCTCAATTCGGCATGCCGGCGGGACAGCACCCCTCTCTGTCCTGCCGGACATCTCCCCCTCAAGGGGGGAGATTGGCAGCTTCGCCGAAAGCGCCCTTCTTTGGAGACTAGCGAAAGCCGAAGTGACATCCAATCTCCCCACTAGAGAGGGAGATGTCCGGCAGGACAGAGGGGGGCGCGACGGATCGCGGCGGGTCGGTCCTATTTCCCACGCACCGCCTGCTGATAAACATCAGGCTTGAAGCCGACCAGGATGCGCTCGCCAAGTTCCAGCACCGGACGCTTGATCATCGTCGGCTTGGCCAGCATCAGCGCCTTGGCCTTCTTTTCATCCAGACCCATCCTGTCCTGGTCCGACAGTTCACGGAACGTCGTGCTCGCCTTGTTGAGCAGGATTTCCCAGCCGACCTTGCCTGACCAGCCGTTCAGCCGATCCGCGTCAAGCCCGTCTGCCCTGTAGTCGTGAAAGCGATAGGCAACATCGTGGCTCGCCAGCCAGGAACGCGCCTTCTTGACCGTATCGCAATTGGTGATGCCGTACATTGTGATCGTCAAAACGCGTCCTCGGACCAGTCGAATCTGACGGCACCCTAAAACCGCGCCTCTCACTTTTCCAGCGGCCTCGCCGGGCTCCGCGATTTTGGCGCTTGCCAATAGTAAGGACTTTCCCTAAGTGTTTTCTAAGCCAACTCTGGTCACGCGGAATGGCCGAGGCAAGGAAATGACCATGACGAGCCTGCAGACCGAAAGCCCCCCGCCGATCGACGGCATTTTCCGGGCGCTCGCCGATCCGACCCGGCGACGCGTGGTCGAGCGACTGAACCGAAGCCCCGCCTCGGTCAGCGAGCTTGCGCAGCCGTTCGAGATGGCCCTGCCATCCTTCATCGAGCATCTCCGGGTTTTGGAAGGCTGCGGGCTGGTGCATTCGGAGAAGGCAGGCCGCGTCAGGACCTACCGGCTCGCGCCGGAGCCGTTGAAGCTCGCGGAAAACTGGTTGGCCGACCAGCGGGCGCTGTGGGAGCGCCGTCTCGACCAGTTCGACGACTACGTGCTGAAACTCAAGGAGACAGACAGATGAATATGGTCGCGTTTTTTCAACCCGATCCGAAGCTCGACCTCGTGCTCGAACGGACGATCGAGGCGCCACGAGAACTGCTGTGGACGGCCTTGACGAAGCCCGAGCATGTCCGCCAATGGTTCACGCCGAAGCCGTGGATCATCACCGATTGCGAGATCGACCTGCGGCCCGGCGGTCTGTTCCGCACCCGCATGCAGTCGCCCGACGGCAAGGAGGTCAACGACAGGCGTTGCTGCTACCTCGAGATCGTCCAGAACGAGCGGCTGGTGTGGACCGATGCGCTGCTGCCCGGCTACCGGCCGTCAGGCGACCCATTCATCACAGCGGTCATATCGCTGCAATCGCAGGGCGAGGCGACGCGCTACACCGCGACCGCTATCCACCGCGACGAAGCCACGCGTAACAGCCACGAGGAGATGGGCTTTTACGACGGCTGGGGCACGGTGGCGGATCAGTTGGCCGGCTATCTCAAGACGATCTGAGGCGACCCTGCTTCGCACTCACATTGCGGCCACGGAATCGTCGTGGCCGTTCAACCGCCAGCGTCCGAGCTCGTCGTACCGGCCTTGCCGGATCAGACTGCGGATGAGCACAAAGTCACGTACGGTCCAGTTGATCGGTTCGATCGCCCGTTCGCGAACCCTTTGAACCCGCAATTTGTCACGAAGCAATGTAACATGAGCTTCAAAGGAGCTCCCCACGAAGGGCTTCAGCGGGCTGTCGGCGATCAGGGCGGTAAGATTGCGCCAGAACGCTTGCAGAGGCGGGACGCCATCGCTGCCACGCAGCACCAACACCGCCACCGAAAGCCGACAACCGATCGAACGACACTTCAAAAGGTTTCGCCTGGACCATCGAGGCGACGTGGCGGGCGATTTCGACCAATTCCTCCGGCAGTCCATCATAATCGCCGAGCCCAACAAGCGAGATGTGCAGGCGTTCTGCCGGAAACGCTTGCCCTCGCAGTCCCGATTCTCGCCGCCAGACGGCTGCCCGGCGTGCAAGCGGCACGGCGATCGTGCTTTCAAGAAGAATGGCGAAGAACAGTCGGTCGTTCCAGCGCCGATCCAGTTCCTGCCAGTTGAAAACGGCTTGGCCGTTTTCGGTGATCCTGAATGCGGGCAGCTCATTCATGTCATTGCTCCTCTAAAAAGCCATTCCCGCCCAGCCAAGCAGAATAGAACAAAAAGAGAACAAATCAACGGAAATGATACGAGCGCTGGTGCTGGCAGCATCAATGCTCGCAACCACATTTCGGTCGGCCGTATGTTGATGGCTCAGGCGCCGTAGCCGATGATGCCCTTGATCTCGAGGAAATCGTGGATCGCCCGGTCGGCGTATTCGCGGCCGTTGCCTAGCTGGACAGCATAGGGCAGTTGGCGCCACGGCGCAGGCTGATATGCGCCACGTCGCCGACGCTGAATTGAAAACCCTCCGCCCGGCGCGGCGCGTCGATCACCACCTGTGTCCCCTGCCCCAGCTCTGCATGAAGGCGCAAGGTGCGGCCGTGAAAGACGATGCTGTTCACCCGCACCGGTGCAGTACCGGCCGCGGCCTCTGTCGTCGCCAAAAGGTCCTCCGGACGCACGCCGATGGTGCGCACCGTGCCCTCGCCAGGCAGTTCGCCCGTCTCCGAAACCGCTTCCAGCGGCAGGGCGCCGGCGGCGAACCGCAAGCGCTCGCCGTCACGGCCGACGAAGCGCGACTGCAGAAGGTTCATCGTGCCGATGAAGCTGGCAACGAATTTGGTGGCGGGCCGGTCGTAGAGGGTCGCCGGCGGCGCAATCTGCTCGATGCGGCCTTTGTTCATGACGACGATGCGATCAGAGATCGACAGCGCCTCGGTCTGGTCGTGCGTGACCATGACGAAAGTGGTGCCGAGGCGCGACTGCAGTCGCTTCAATTCGACCTGCATCTGTTCGCGCAGATGCGCATCGAGCGCCGACAACGGCTCGTCGAGCAGCAGCACGCGCGGTTCGCAGACGATGGCGCGGGCAAGCGCGACGCGCTGGCGCTGGCCACCCGACAATTCGGACACGCGGGCGCCGAGCTTTTCAGCAAGGCCGACCATGTCGAGCGCTGCGCCGACGCGCTTTGCCTGTTCGGCACCGGAGAGCTTGCGCAGCGACAAGCCGAAGCCGACATTTTCGGCGACGTTCATGTGCGGGAACAGCGCGTAGTCCTGGAATACGGTATTGACCGGACGGTCGAAGGGCCTGAGCGCACTGATGTCGCGGCCTTCGAGCAGAACCTTGCCGCTCGACGGGCTTTCGAAGCCGGCGATGACCCGCAGGCTGGTGGTCTTGCCGCAGCCGGATGGTCCGAGCAGGGTCAGGAACTCGCCGCGCGAAATATCGAGATCGACGGCATCGAGCCCGACGATGCTGCCGGGGAATATCTTGGAGACCTTGTCCAGCCGGACGAGCGGATCAGGCGCCATCGCGAACCTCGGACGGTTTGGTCGTGTTGACCCACAGGATCTGGCAGCGCTCGCTGCCCGGATTGCGGAAGGCATGCAGCAAGGTGCTCTTGAAGGCGAAGCTGTCGCCGGCCTTCAGGCCGTATCTGGTCGAATCGACCACCAGCTCGACCTCGCCCGAAAGGACGAACCCGAATTCATGGCCTGCATGGGCGTAGGCTTCGGCGGTGCCGCCACCGGCCTCCACCGTCACCAGCATGCCGGTCAGCGTAGCGGCCGGCGGCGACAGCAGTGCCTTGGCAATGCCTTCCGACTTGACCGGGATCTGCCGCCGGCTGTTGGCGCGCACACAATAAAGATCGTTGCCGGCGTCGTTGCCGTCGGCGATCAGCGCGGACGGCTCGATGTCGAGGGCGGCGGCGAGCGGCCAGATCACTCGGACCCGCAATGACGACATGCCGCGCTCGATCTGGCTCAGCGCTCCGATCGAGACGCCGGCTTTGGCTGCAAGTTCGGCCAGCGAGAGATTACGCTCCAGCCTTAGCGCCCGCACGCGCCGGCCGACCCTGACGTCGGCGTCGTCCTTCGGCTTCTCAGCCGCTTCGTCCAGCATGTCCATTCGTTCGTCCTTGTTTGGTAAGGTTTCCCCTTCTCCCCTTGTGGGAGGAGGTGGATAGGCGCGAAGCGCCGAAACGGATGAGGGGTGTTGGGCGGAGTGCCGTCGGTGCCATCTGGAACACCCCTCATCCGTCGCCTTCGGCGACACCTTCTCCCCAAGGGGAGAAGGAAGAAGCAGGCTCAGCCGCCCGCCTTGACCTTCTCGAACATCTTGGCGAGTTCATCATTCTGTTTCATCGGCCCGGTGAAGATGGTGGTCTTCAGCATCACTTCCGGATCGGACGGCAGCTGCAATTTCTCCAGCTCCTCCTTCGGCACGGCAGCGAAAGCCGACCTGGTCGAGCTGCCATAGCCGTAGGCCTGGATCAGGTATTTGCCTGAGTCCGTTTCCAGCCGGCTGTTGATGAAGTCATAGGCGAGGTCGACGTTCTTTGCATCCTTGAGCATGACGAAACCACAAGCCCAGGTAAGCATGCCTTCCTTCGGCTTCATGAACTCGACAGGCACGCCTTGCTTCTTCAGCGACGTGGCCGATGCGTTCCAGGTCATGGCGGCGACCAACTGCCCGCTCGCCAGCGCCTGTTCAACCGATGTCATGTCGGTGGTGTAGTTCGAGAGCAGCGGGCGCTGCTCGCGCAGTTTCTCCGCAACCTTGTCCATCTGTTCCGCCGTCATGTCGAATGGATTGACGCCGGCAAGAAGGGCCGCCACCACCGGAGTATCGTGGACGGCATCGATGGTCGCCATGCGCCCGGCATATTGCTTGTCCCAGAGCAGGTTCCAGCTCGCTTCCGGGTTCTTCACCAGATCGGTGCGGTAGAGAATCGAGGTGTTGCCCCAGTCCCACGGCACCATCCAGACCTTGCCGTCGCCGGCCTGCAGGTCGGGCAGGTTCTTGAAGACCGGGAAGATCGAATCCCAGTTCTTGATGCGCTTGGTGTCGATCGGCTGCAGCAGGCCTTCCTTGTTCCAGCGCGCCACCTTGTCATAGCATGGGTGCGCGACATCGGGGCGGAAGCCGGCCTTGACCTTGGTGAAGGCGTCATCGTCGTCGCCGAACATCGAGGCTTCGACACCATCGGGGTGCACGGCGAGGAAGCTCTTGTTGAAGTCGGGCAGCTCATAGCCCGACCAGGTGAAATATTGCAGCTTGTCGCCGGCAAAGGCGACAGTCGACGCAAGCGCCAGTGCGAAGGCGGCCAGTCCGGTTTTCGCTGCCTTTGTCGTTATCGATTTCAGGTCGAATGCCATTGCAGTTCTCCTCTTTCGGTTTCTTCTGGTTTTGACAGGCTGGCGGGCGCTGACCGCCGGGTGGCAGCGAGCCCGCGATGGCGCAGGATTTCGGCGAGTGCGGCGGTGACGAAGGACACGGCCAGGATCGCCGTGCCCAGCGCCATGACGGTCGGCAGCGATTTTGGGAAGCGCAGCTGGCTCCAGATATAAAGCGGCAGCGTCGGCTCGGTGCCGGCAAGGAAGAAGGCGACGATGAACTCGTCGAACGAGCTCAGGAAGGCCAGCATGAACGCCGAAATAATGGCGGGCAGGCTGAGTGGCAGCATCACCCGCCTGAAGGTCGTCCAGTCGGAGGCGCCCAGGTCGAGTGCTGCCTCACGGATGGTCTTCGGAATGACGGCGAAGCGGCTGCGCATGACCACCACCGTCGCCGGCAGCGCCACCAATATGTGGCCGAGCACAATGGCAATGCGCGACGGCCCAAAGCCGGCGAGGTTGACCAGGATGAGCAGCGATATGCCGACGATGACGCCTGGGATCAGGATCGGCAGCCGCGCTATGGCACTGATGGTGGCGGCCAGCGGCGAGCGTCCGTAGAGGTCCATATAGGACACCGTGATGCCACAGAGCGTGGCGCCGGTGGCGGCAATGGCGCCGATGACGAGGCTGTTGGCGAGCGCACCGGACAGCGCCGAATTGCCTAACAGCGTGCCGTACCATTCAAGCGTAAAGCCTTGCAGGGGAAATGCCGCCTGGACGGAATTGTTGAAGGAAAACAGCGGGATCAGCAATATCGGCAAATACAGGAACACCAGATAGGCAAGGACATAGGCACCGAGCCAGCCGCCGCCCTGCCTTGCATCGATACGCGTCCCGTTCATGTGCGGCTGCTGTATCGGCGGTCGGCGAAGCGCACCACCAGCACCACGGCGAGAATGACCAGCATGACGGCGACGGCGAGTGCGGCGCCGAACGGCCAGTCATTGGCCTTGCCGAACTCGGCCTGGATCAGTGTGCCGATCATCGTGCTGGCAGGGCCGCCGACCAGCGCCGGGGTGACGTAGTCGCCGACGGTCGGCACAAAAACGACGAGGGCCGCAGCCAGCACGCCAGGCATCGAATTGGGCAGCACGACGCGGCGGAAGCTGGTGAACGGTTTTGCGCCGAGATCGGAAGCGGCTTCGAGCAGCGATTTCGGGATCGTGTCTAGCGCCACGTAGATGGGCAGGATAGCGAATGGCGCATAAGCGTGGGCGAGCGTGACGACGACTGCTGCCGGCGTATTCAAGAACGCCAATGTCGGCTCCGACCAGATGCCGCTTTCAATCAGCGCCGAGTTCAGCACGCCATTATAGGCAAGCACTATCTTCCAGGCGAAGACGCGCAGGAGATAGCTGGTCCAGAACGGCAGGGTCAGCAGGAACAGCAGCAGCCCACGCCGCCGCCCGGCATGGAAAGCCAGATAATAGGCGACGGGATAGGCGGTGACGACGGTTGCGAGCGTGACCAGGCCGGCGATGCCCAGCGAGCGCAGCGTCACCGTCCAGTACAGTGGATCGGTGGCCACAGTGACGAAATTCGCAAGGGTAAAACCAGCCCCCAGCAGCGAGCCGTCATTGCCGCGGAAGGCAAGGAAGAACACCAAGCCAAGGGCGAAAAGGATCAGCAGAAAGGTGACCAGCCCGCCGGGCAGCAGCATAGCGAAACGGAAGCCTGGCGAAGACCGGGTTTCCGGCAGCGGCTGCGTTGCGGCAATGGTCGACATTGACTGTCCGTCGAAATTTGAAATCGACTAAGCTTTTTTCATATTGGTGAAACTGTCAAGCTGTTTCACGCTTGGGAATGAAAGTCAGCGTTCGAACGCGTCCAGCATCCGGTACCAGGCGATGGTCGCGGCAACGCCGACCTGCCGAAACGCGTGAAAAGGGATCGGCCGGATCGGCGATATCGGGAACGGCAATTGCCTGGTGTCGCCGCTCGACAGATAGGAGGCGATGCGCTCGCCAAGCGCGGTCATCAGGCCGATGCCGCGGCCCTGGCAGCCGACGACCGCCAGGAGACCCTTCTCTGGCTCGTGGATATGCGGGAGATGGTCCGGCGTCATTGCCACCCTGCCGAACCACCGCTTTTCAATGGCAATGTCTGACAGCGCCGGATAAAGCCGCAGCAGAGCGCGTTCAAGATGCGCCCAGTCGGCCGGGCCGTTCGGCAAAGCCATGCGGCCGCGCCCGCCGAGCACCAGCCGGCCGTCGGCACTCTTGCGGTAATAGACGAGGATGCGGCGCGAATCCGAAACCGCCTGCCCTTCCGGCAGGATCGCCGCAGCGAGATTGGACGATAGCGGCGCTGTCGCGATCTGGAAGGAATGCAGCGGAACGATCGTCTCGGCGAGGCCGGGGAGCAGGCCGCCGGTATAGGCGTTGGTCGCCAGAACGACCACCTTGGCCTTCAGTTCGGCGCCGCTTTCCGCCGAAACGTGCCAAATGCCAGCATCCTTGCTGATCTGCATCACGTTCTGGCGTTCGGCGATCTTCACGCCCGCCGCGGCAGCGACGCGCGCCAGTTCCGACGTGTAGGCGAGCGGATCGATGACACCGGCGCGGCGATCGAGCCAGCCGCCGAGATAGCCTTGCGCGCCGGTCATCGTCGCAATCTCCGTCGCGCTCAGCAGCCGGACATCGGCGCCGCGGGCGCGCCACTGCCGATCCCGGTTTGCCGCCGCTTTTAGCGCGGTCCCGGTATGCGCCGCCTGGATCCAGCCATTACGGACGAACGGCACCGCCAGTCCTTCGTCGCGGATCAATTCGAAGACGGTGTCAGCGGTCGAGGCGGCAAAGTTGACGAGCGCTTCGCCGCGCTCCAGACCAAAATGCTCCAGCAGCCAGTCCGGATCGTATTTCAGGCCGGGAATGACCTGACCGCCGTTCAGGCCGGATGCGCCATTGCCGATTTCGCCGGCGTCCAGCACCTGGACGGCAAGACCGAGCCGGGCGGCGTGCAAGGCCGTCGACAGCCCCATGATGCCGCCGCCGACGATGACGACATCGACGCGTCGGCCGGCTGGAAAAAGCGACTGGAACGCGGTTGCTGTCCGCGGCTTTTGCCAGATTGGATCGGAAAACCGTAAGCGCAAGCGTCACCTGGAGATTTCAGTAAGTGAAAACCCTAGCGACGATTTCATTATTTTGAAAGAGCGTTTTCCATGGCCATTGGCGCACGTCAGGCTCGATCAAGGTCCAGCGATGCGAAGACCGCTGGAAAGAATTGACAAAGCTCACCCTGGAAGCGGGATAGACGTTTGGCGGGAATTTGTTGAAAGTGCCGCGGCCCAAGGACAAGACAACAGGAAACGTAAGTCATGACGAACGCCACACATTTGCCCGCCGAGGGCCTCTTCGTAGGCCGCGCCCGGACGAGCGATGCTTCCCATCCGCTGGTGGTCACGGTGCGCGACGGCACGGTCTTCGACATCACGTCAAATGTGGCACCGACCGTACGCGACATTTGCGAATTGCCGGATCCGGCAGGACACGTCCGCTCGGCCAAGGGGCGGCCGATCGGCCCGCTCGAAGCCATTGCCGCCAACAGTTTCGAGACAGCGCGCGATCCGGGAACGCCGTACCTACTGTCCCCCGTCGACCTGCAGGCGATCAAGGCGTCTGGCGTTACCTTTGTCGTCAGCCTGCTCGAGCGCGTCATCGAGGAACAGGCGCGCGGCTCGGCGGAGAAGGCGGACGCCATTCGAGCCGACATCGCCGGGCTGATCGGCCACGATCTGTCGAAGCTCAAACCCGGCTCGCCGGAAGCGATGGAGATCAAGGCCAAGCTGATCGCGCGCGGCGCCTGGTCGCAATATCTGGAAGTCGGCATCGGGCCCGATGCCGAGATCTTCACCAAATGCCAGCCGATGGCCTCGGTCGGCTTCGGCGCCGATGTTGGCCTGCATCCGGTTTCGACATGGAACAATCCGGAGCCGGAGATCGCCATGATTGCCGCCAGCAGCGGCAGGATTGTCGGGGCGACGATCGGCAACGACGTCAATCTGCGCGACGTCGAGGGACGCTCGGCGCTCCTGCTCGGCAAAGCCAAGGACAACAACGCTTCGGCAGCACTTGGCCCCTTTATCCGGCTGTTCGACGAGACATTTTCCATCGGCGACGTGAAGAAGGCGGTCGTACGGCTGAAGGTCGAGGGCGAGGACGGGTTCTCGCTGGAGGGCGCCAGTTCGATGGCCGAGATCAGCCGTTCGCCGGAAGAGCTGGTCGCAGCCGCCATGGGGCCGCACCACCAGTACCCGGACGGGCTCGCGCTCTATCTCGGCACGATGTTCGTGCCGTCGAAGGATCGCGGCGAAAAAGGCAAGGGTTTTACCCACAAGGTCAGCGACATCGTCACCATCTCGTCGGACAAGTTCGGCGCCTTGGTCAACCGCGTGCGGCTGTCACCCGACTGCCCGCACTGGACCTATGGCGCCAGCCATCTGATGCGCGACCTCGCCAGAGCCGACCTGATCTGAATAGAGAACGATCCAATTCGGCAGTAACCAGGCCGTGAACCGCCTCTATTTCGGGACGGGCAAGCAGGAGCCGCCGAGGATCAGATGGGTCGGAAAGGCGATGCGTTGCGCCGGCCGCTCGCTCTGGCGGCCGAGCCGCTCCAGCAGAAGCTGTGCTGCGGTGCGGCCGATCTCCTCGACGGCCCGGTCGATGAGCGTGATCGGGCCGGGATAAAGCAGCGCGACGTCCGACCTGTCGCAGCCGATCAGCGAGATATCGCCCGGGACCGAAACGCCTTGCTGCTGGATGGCGCGCAGCACGCCGACCAGAATGCGGTTGCCGGCGGCGATGATGGCGGTTGGACGCTCCTTCATCTGGAACAGGGCGGTGGCCTCGCGGAAACCGAAGTCCACCGAGAGGCTTTGCGAGCGGATCAGGTCCTGCGGCACCGGCAGGCCGCTGCGCTGGAACGCCTCGACGAAGCCGCGCACCCCGTTCACGGCCCGGCCTGATGTCGCTGCCGGCCGTGATGATGGCAATGCGACGGTGCCCGAGTTCGATCAGATAGCTTGTCGCCTGCCGTAACCCGGCGGCGTGCTCGGTCAGCACCGCGTCGATCTCGAGCGGAACGTCGCGATCGAGCAGTACTGATGGAATCCGCAACTCCTTCAAGCGCTTGATGGTGCGCGCATCCTGTTCGTTGTTGATGGTCATGATCATGCCGTCGGCCCGCCCATGCTGCAGCATGCCGATCGCCGCCGCCTCCTCGGTGGCCCGGCCGTTGGTGCTCATCAGGTAAAGCGAATAGCCGCGCTGGCGCATTTCCGCGTCCACCGCCTTGAAGCAACTGGCATGCCAGGGATTGGCAATGTCGTCGATCACGAAACCAACCGTCATGGTGTTTCGACGGCGCATGTTCTGGGCGCGCGAATCGGGCTGGAAGCCGAGCGACTGGATTGCAGCGCGTACCTTCCCCAACGTCTCCGGCCTGACAGTCTCAGGCGCGTTCAAGCTCCGTGAAACGGTTCCGACGGACACGCCGGAAACGCGCGCCACGTCGCGTATTGTCGCCGCCAGAATCCGGGTTTTCCATGTCGCGAAACTGAAAATCGAACGCGACATGATGAATGCTGGCGACTTCCGCGTCTCGCCGCTGGAAGTCGAGGCAGCGCTTGCGCCCTGCCCCGGCGTCGCCGAGATCGCCGTTGCCGAACACCGGGTGCGCGACGATGTCTCGGTCATCGCGGCCTATGTCGTGCGCAAGGCAGGCGTCAGCGTCAGCGCCGAAGATATCGTCGCCCTGGCGGGGCAAAGGCTCGCCGCCTACAAACGGCCGAAACAGGTGTTCTTCATGCCGAGCCTGCCGCGCAGCGCCAACGGCAAATTGCTGCGCCGAAATCTCGCGCCGGACTGAAGTGGTTCAGGTCTTCTGCGTCGGCTTCTTTGCGGCTCCCCGACCCCCAGCGAAGCGGGCGAGCACCGCCTCGGTATCGGCGTCGAACGGACGGCCCTGATGACGCAGGCGGCCGGGTGTCTTCGACATGCCGGCAACGACATTCTGCATCACCACGCCGTCCACTTCGGCGATCATACCGCGGGCGCGGAAATGCTCGTCGTCAAAGATGTCCTTCATGTCAAGGACCTTGGCGATTGCCGCATCGACGCGGCGGAACTCGCGCAGCACCTCCTCGGATGGCCGGCCGGCGACCCAGGCGGCGACATAGGCCTCCAATGCCTCGCGGTTCTGGCTGCGGGCCTGGAAGCCGGCAAAGCGGGGATCGTCACCGTGACCGATCAAGGCCAGGACGCGGCGGGCGACTGAATCGGACGAGCTCGAAATCGCCACCCACACGCCATCGGCGCAGCGATAGGTGCCGCGCGGGACGGTGTAGGGGATGCCGGAGCCGAGCCGCGGCTGCAGATAGCCGAGATGGGCATAGGCGGACGGTAACGGCCCCATGATCTGGAACATCGAGTTGAGCAGATTGACGTCGACTGTCTGGCCTTCGCCTGTCCGCTCGGCATGACGCAGCGCCGCCAGTGCCGCAAAGGCGCCGACAAGGGCGGTGACTTCGTCGGTCATGGCGATCGGCGGCAGAAGCGGCGGGCCCCCGGCCTCGCCGAGGAGCCCGGAAAACCCACTCATCGCCTCGGCAATCGTGGCGAAGCCCGGATGCATGGCATAGGGACCATCCTGGCCGAAACCGGTGATGCGCAGGATCACCAGCCTGGGATTGCGGCGCAGCAGTTCGTCCGGCGCAAAACCCAGCGCCTCGAGCTTGCCCGGCCGCATGTTCTCGATCAGTACGTTGGCGTCGAGCAGCAGCGACCAGAGATTTTCCTTGCCGGTATCGGTCTTGAGGTCGAGCGCAATGACCTGCTTGTTGCGGTTGACCAGTTTCCAGAAATAGGAATCCGTTTCCCCCGGACCGGTCCACCCCATGCGGCGGGTCGGGTCGCCACCCGGCCCCTCGACCTTGATGACCTCCGCGCCGAAATCAGCAAGATAACGGCCGGCACCCGGCCCGGCTACGACGGTGGCCAGCTCGATGACGCGGACGCCGTCGAGCGGCCCCGACGCTTCGGCCTTCGGCACGGTCTTGGTCGCTGGCGGAGCCGGCTTGTCCATCACGCGTCCTTCCCGGGGCGCAGCGGCAGCAGGACCGAGCGCGTGAATGTGCAGACTTTGAGCCGGTCCTGGTTGAACCCATCCGTGCGAACGGTCAAAACCCCCTCGCCCTGCCTGGAGGCGGATGGACGCTGCGCCAGTATTTCGGTCTCGCCATAGAGCGTATCGCCATGGAACAACGGAGCGAGATGGCGCAGCTCGCTGAGGCCGAGATTGGCGACCGCGCGTCCGGAAATGTCGGGTACGCTCATGCCGAGAAGCAGCGAGTAGACATAGGTGCCGACGACGACATTGCGGCCTTGCGCCATTTCGGTCTCGGCGAAATGGCGGTCGATGTGGAGCGGGCTGGCCGCCATGGTCAGCAGGCAAAACAGGTGGTCATCGGCCTCGGTAACGGTCTTGCCCGGCCAGTGCTTGAACACGTCGCCGATCTCGTAGTCGTCGAGATACGAGCCAAACCTTTCGTCGCGGGCCGAATGAACCCTCGGCATGTCAGACCTCGAGCACCAGGGTCGGGGCGCCGGTCCTCACGTCATCGCCGACAGCGATCAATATCTCGATGACGGTTCCGGCGAAGGGTGCGGGAACCTCGACCTGGGTTTTGTCGGTCTCCACCGTGAACAGGGTTTGCCCCTCGGTGATCTTGGCACCGATGCTGGCCTGGATTTCGCTGATGACGACTTCATCGACGGCATCGCCGACTTTGGGCATCTTGAGTGTGGAACGCATCGTCAGTTCTCCGTCCGTAAGGCGAGGATTGAAGGAAGTCCGCCGGCTGCCAGCCAGGCCTCACAGCGGATGGGCGCTTGAAAACACCCACTTCTTCGTTGCCAGACGACAAGACCCCCGCCAAGATCGAGCGCAAAGACTTCGGTGAAATTCGAGGCGGCACGCGTTCTCATCACAGCGCCTTGCCCGTGGTGCCGTCGAAGAGATGCGCGCGGCTACCATCGATGACGAGTTCCAGCATCGTGTCGCGGCGCGGCACCTTGTCGGCGCTGACGCGAAGCACGATCAGGCGGGCATCCCGGCGCACCAGCTCGGCCGGATCGGCGGGAGTGCCGATCGAATAATCATCAGCGGTGCGGATGACGACCTGGGGATTGGCTGGAGCCACCGCGATGAAGGATTCAGGTTCGAGCTGTTCGACCAGCTCGACACGGGCGGCCAGACAGCTTGCTGCCCCCCCGCCGGCCGAAGCTTCGCCTGCAGGCCGCCATGACAGGTGCTCCGGCCGGAGGCCGACCAGCAATGTTCTGCCGGCCGGGAGGTCGTGGGCATCCGACTTCGGTGTCACAACCAGCCGACCGTCGCCGATGGACACGACCATCTTGCCGCGCCCGGCATCGACTACCGTTGCCTCCAGGAAATTCATCGCCGGGCTGCCGATGAAACCGGCAACGAAAATGTTGGACGGCGCGTGATAGAGCGCGTGCGGCGTGTCGTACTGCTGCAGCGCGCCGCGCGAAAAGACGGCGACGCGGCTGCCGAGCGTCATCGCTTCGACCTGATCGTGGGTGACATGGATTGTGGTGACGCCGAGCCGCGCATGCAGGCGGCTGAGCTCGGCGCGTAGCTGGACGCGCAATTTCGCGTCAAGATTGGAGAGCGGCTCGTCGAGCAAAAAAGCCTCCGGATCGCGCACAATGGCGCGGCCCATGGCGACACGCTGCCGCTGGCCGCCGGAGAGCTCGCGCGGCTTACGCTCAAGCAGATCGGTGAGGTCGAGAATGCGCGCCGCTTCGCTGACGCGGCGGTCGATCTCGGCCCTGGCAAATTTACGCAACTGCAGCGCGAAGGCGATGTTCTCGTGCACCGTCATTTGCGGGTAGAGCGCATAGTTCTGGAAGACCATGGCAATGTCGCGATCGCGCGGCGACACCTCGTTCATCACCTTGCCATTGATGCTGATCTTGCCGGTGGTGATGGATTCCAGCCCAGCGATCATGCGCAATAATGTCGACTTGCCGCAGCCGGACGGGCCGACGAAGACGACGAACTCGCCGTCCTCGACCTCAAGGTCGACGCCATGGACCGCCGAAACGGCGCCATAGAGCTTGCCGACCTTCTGCAGGCTGATCGATCCCATCAACACCCTTCCCTGCGCAACGGCCTGCAAGCAGCCAGGCGCGGGCGATGCAGGAGCGCATTTCGCACCGTTGGCGACTGCCGACAAAAGCGGTCCCGCACCAGAAATTGTGGCGCGAGACTAGGCAATTCGAGAATCTATGTCAATCGTTTGACCAGACCAGATCAATCGGTTGACCAAACCGCCTCGCGGGGCTATGGTTGCTCCGCTTTCCCGGGTCGGCCGGGGTCCTTGGGAGGGGATGGAATGCCTGGTCCTTCAACTATCGTCGATATCAGGGTCGCCGCCATACAGGGCCAATTGCCGGCGCCGGTGATCTTTGGCGACTGGGTGATGAAGCAAAGGGAATTCGTGGTCGTGCGGCTGCGCACGCAGTCCGGCCATGAGGGCTGGTCGTTCACGCTGACGCGGGATGGCGCCTGCGCCGAGCAGATCCGCAAGAGCATCGCCCCAGTTTATATCGGTACCGACGTTGGCGACCGCGTGAAGACCTTCAAGACAGCCAAGGGGCGCAGCTACGGTTCGCACAGCGCCGGTGTCGGCTTGCGCGCGCTGTCGCAGGTCGACCTCGCCGCATGGGACGCGGCAGCAAAGATAGCGGACAAGTCGATCGCCGAGTTCCTCGGCGGAACAACCGCGCCAATGCCGGCAACCGCGATCGTCGGCTACCCGCCGGCGCTGATGAACCCGCAGCAGATCGGCGAGCAGGTGAAAGGGCTCTATACCGCGGGCTGGCGCCGGTTCAAGGCGCCAATGGGCGTCACGCTGGATGAATCCGAAGCGCGGCTGCGCGCCGCGCGCAGGAACGCGCCGGACGCCTGGCTCGGCACCGATCTGGTCTGGATGTTCTCGGACGTCGACGCGGCTGCCGCCTATGCCAACCGCCTCGCCGATCTCAATATGGGCTGCATCGAAGACATCTTCCCGCCGGGAAACGCCAGGAAGCTCGCCGAACTGCGCAAACGCGTGCCGATGCCGATCTGGCAAGGCGACGAACAGGGCGGCTCCTACTATCCCGAAGCGCTAATCATGGCCGGCTCCGTCGACCGCGTGCGCGTCGACCTGACCTGCATGGGTGGGATTACCGGCGGCCGCGCCATCATCGACGAGTGCCTTGCCGCGGGCGTCGATTTCGGTCCGCACATGTTCGCGCATGTGCACAGCCAGGTGTTCAGCGCCTGGGGCTTTTCCGACAAGCCGGTCGAATGGGGCGTGCCGTGGAGCGGCGTCGACCCCTATGCGGACAGCCTGGTGCAACCCGAAATCATCAAGGGCGGGCTGATGAAGCCGCTTCCTGCCAAACCTGGCTTCGGCGACATGATCAACCGGGAATGGGCGCTGAGCCAACCGCACCAGGATCCCGACCACATTCTCGACTGACCAAAGCCGCCGTGGAGCGGCCTAGACACGGGCATAGCGATGACCGACGACCAGACCGTTCCCGCCAATTATGCAGCGGGCCTCTTCGACCTCTCCGGCCGCGTCGCCGTCGTCACCGGCGGCGGCAGCGGGCTGGGTGCCGCGATCGCGATCGGCTACGCGCAATTGGGCGTCACCGTCATCGTTGCCGACATCAACATGGCCGGCGCCGAAGCGACGCGCGCAACGATCGCCGAACAGGGTGGCAAAGCCGAGGTCGCCAGCCTCGATGTCACCAAGCGCGACCAGTGCTTCGCCTTGGCCGAGGCGGTCAAGCGCGGTCACGGGCATGTCGACATACTGGTCAACAGCGCCGGCTCGGCCTTCCGCAGCCCGGCCGAGGAGTTCCCCGAGGACAAATTCAACTTCATCCTCGACCTCAACCTGAAGGGCACGTATTTCTGCTGCCAGGCCTTTGGCGGAGTGATGCTCGGCCAGAACAAGGGCTCGATCATCAACATCGCCTCGATCGGCTCGTTCAAAGCCTATCCCTGGGCGAGCGCCTATCTCGCGTCGAAGGGCGGCGTCCTGCAGGTCACCCGCGCACTGGCGCTCGAGTGGCGCGACCGCGGCGTCAGGGTCAACGGCATCGGGCCGACACTGATGGAATCGCCGCTGACCAGGGCGGCGGGAGCGACAAGCTCGATCACCGCCGATTTCATCAAGGCGCGTATGCCGCGGCCGCGACTCGGCTTGCCGCGCGAACTGATCGGCACGGCGGTGTTCCTCGCCAGCGACGCCTCGGAACTGGTCACCGGCCATGTCGTCATGTGCGACGACGGCTATCTGAACGCCTGACCAAAGGAGCGCAGACGGAATGGCCAGGATCACGAAAGCCCATCACACCGGCTTCACCGTGCGCTCGCTCGACCGCTCGATCGCGTTCTATCGCGACGTGCTCGGATTCGAGCTGGCGTTCCAATGGAACCCGCGTGCGCCCTATATCGGCGAATTGGTCGGCTATCCAGAAGTCGACCTGCACAGCGCCATCCTGCGCCTGCCCGGTACCGACGTCTGCCTCGAGCTTCTGGAATACCGCAATGTCGAGCAGATTCCCGTCGACATGCATAACGGCAATGTCGGCAATGGCCACATCGCCTTCAACGTCGATGACCTCATGTCGTTCTACGAAAAACTGACGGCGATGGGCGTCAAATCCGTGTCGCCGCCGGTGACACCGACGATCGGGCCGAACAAGGGCGGCAAGGCGGTTTACCTGATCGACCCGGACGGCTTCCGCGTCGAGCTCATCGAAAGTGCCCAAGCCTTCGGCAGCTACAAACCGGAATGACGCCAGTGCCGATAAAAACGTTTCCAAATCTTTTCCGCTGCGATGATTTCGCCGACGCTATCGACGATCCGAGCAGTGCATTGGGAGGTCTGAACCTTGGCTAAAATCTGGATACGGCAAGCGGTTCTGCGGGCGCTTGACGATGCAATGACGGATGACCCCAGCGTCATCGTCATGGGTGAAGACATCGCCGCCGCCGGCGGTCCGTTCAAGGTGACCGAGGGGCTGCTTGCCACGCACGGCCCCGAACGGGTGATCGACACACCGATTTCGGAAATGGCGTTCATGGGTGCCGCGGTCGGTGCTGCCGTCTGCGGCCTGAAGCCGGTGGTCGAGATGATGTTCATCGAATTCATCGGCGTCGCGCTCGACCAGTTGACGACGCAGGCGGCAACGATGCGCTATCTGTCGCGCGGCCGGCTGACGACGCCGCTCGTCGTGCGCGCGTCAGCCGGCGCCGGCCAGGGGTTTGGCTGCCAGCATTCGCAGATGCTCGACCACTGGTTCCGCGGCACGCCCGGCCTCAAGGTCGCGGTGACCAGCAATGCACGCACGACCTATGGCCTGCTGCGGTCGGCGATCGAAGATCCGGATCCGGTGGTGGTGCTCGAACCGCGTGTGCTTTACGCCGAGCGCGAGGAATACGAATTCGACCGCAACTACCGCATTCCGCTCGGCCAGGCCGAGATCGCGCGGCCCGGCAGCGACGTGACGCTCGTCACCTGCGGCGCGATGCGGCGGGTGGCGCTCGCGGCAGCGGAAACCAGCCACGCCAATATCGAGGTCGTCGACCTTCTGACGCTGTGGCCATGGGACCGCCGGAGTGTTGCCGAATCGGTTGCGCGCACAGGCCGCCTAGTGACACTCGAGGAGGCGCCGGCCGGCAGCGGCTGGGGCGGCGATGTCGTCTCGTCGATCGCCATCGAAGCGTTCGGCCGGCTGAAGGCGCCGCCGCATCGTATCACTCTTCCCGAAGCGCCCGTACCTTATAGCGGCGCGCTGGAAGCCCGTTTCCTGCCGAGCCCAGCCTATGTGGCCGAGCAGATCGCGACGCTTGTCTCGACCAACAAGCCACCCCTGCCGTGGTGGAGGAACGCAGCATGACGCTCTCCAATTCGAATGTGCCGATCGTGCGGCGCGAGGCCTTGAAGAACAGGCTGGAGCAGCTCACGCGCATGGTCGAGATCCGCGCGGTCGAGGAGCGCATCCAGAAACTCTTCGCCGAAGGACATGTCCGCGGCAGCACACATCTTGCCTGTGGACAGGAGGCCGTCTCGGTCGGCATCGCGCGCTCGATCGATCCCGACGACATCGTGACCTGCACCTATCGCGGCCATGGCCACGCGTTGGCGCTCGGCGTGTCGCCAACGGCGGTTATCGGCGAGATCTGCGGCCGCGTCATCGGTTGCGCCGGTGGCCTCGGCGGTTCCATGCATCTGGTCGAGCCAGAGGTCGGGCTGCTGCCGACCGCCGCCATTGTCGGCGCCGGCCTGCCGATCGCCTGCGGCGCGGCGATGGCGGCACGCGCCCGCGGCAAGGACCGCATCGCCGTATCCATTTTCGGCGACGGCTCGGCCAATATCGGCGCCTTCCACGAGTCGCTCAATTTCGCGGCGATCCGCAAGCTGCCGGTGGTCTTCGTCTGCGAGAACAATCTCTACGGCGAATACACCCGTATCCAGCTGTCGACCCCGGTCGAGGACATCGCCATACGTGCAGCGAGCTACAATATGCCGGGCGTCGTCGCCGACGGGCAGGATGTCGACAAGGTGGCGGAGGCGATGGCGACCGCCGTCGCCCGCGCCCGCCGCGGCGAAGGGCCGACACTGATCGAAATGAAGACCTATCGCTATTCCGGCCATTCACGTTCGGACCCGGCGACCTATCGGCCGGCCGGCGAGCTCGATGCCTGGCTGAAGCGTGACCCGATCGACATCCTGGCAGAGCGGCTGGCCGGCGAAAAAATATTGGCGCCGGGCGGTCTCGACCAGCTTAAGGCCGACATAAGCGATGCCGTGGAGCGGGCGACAATGGAGGTGCTGGACTCACCGGCGCCGGATCTCGGCGAAATCCTGGCGCATGTCGGCGCCCATTCGGCTGGAGGGGACCAGAGATGGAATTTCTGGTCGAAATAGAGGTAAATTTCCCGCCCGACGGCGACCCCCTGCAAAAGGCGGAGCTGATCGCGGCAGAAGGCCGTCGCGCCAAGGAACTGGCCGCGGCCGGCATCGTGCGCCGGCTGTGGCGTCAGCCGGGCCGATGGGCGAATTTCGGCATCTGGGAGGCGCCGGACGCGACCGCGCTGCATGAGGCGATCGCGTCGCTGCCGTTCTACCCCTGGCTGAAGGTGGTGGTGCGGCCGCTGGCAGCGCATCCTTCTGATCCGGGCCGAAGCTGACGAAGGTTCAGCAGCGTGATCACGTCTCCCCCCGCAACAGGCATCGACGGTCCGTTCTACGAGGATCTCCGCATCGGCGACCGCTTCGACGGAGCGCCGGTGATGCGGCTGAGCGATGGCCTTGCCGCTGCCCACCATGCAATCGTCGGCGGCAGGCTGAGGCTGGCCTTCGATGCGGCACTGTCGGCATCCGTGACCGGACTAAAGCAGCCTTTTGCCGCGCCGGCGCTGGTCTGGGACGTGGCGATCGGCCAGTCGACGCTGGTGACGCAGCGGGCGATCGCCAACCTCTTCTACCGCGGTCTGATCTTTCGCCGGGCGCCGGCGATCGGCGACAGTTTGAAGACCGTCACCACCATCATCGGGCTGCGGTCCGCCGCCGCCAGGCCGGGGCGTGCGTCGCGCGGCCTGGTCACCATGCGGATCGCCACCAGCGATCAGGAGGACCGACCGGTACTCGATTTCTGCCGGTGCGCGCTACTACCGGCCAGACAGGCAGGGGATGGTGCCGCGCAGGGCGAAACCGATCCGCCGCGATCCGAGTTCACGGGAGCGCCGGCGGCGATCGGCGGATGGAACCTCGACGTTTACCGCAAGGCGGTGCCTGGCCCGCATTTCAACGATCTCAGCGCCGGCACCATCCATCGCCTTGCCGGCGGCGATGTGGTGAGCAGCGCGCCGGAGCTGGCGCGGCTGACGATGAACCTGGCGACGATCCACCATGACCGCACCCAGACGGGGCAGCGCCTCGTCTATGGCGGCCATACGATCGGGCTGGCAGCGGCACAGTTGACCCGTGCACTGCCGTCGCTGGTCACCTTTTTGGGCTGGCAGGACTGCGATCATCTGGGGCCGGTGCACGAGGGCGACACGCTGCACTCCGAAATCGGCATCGGGCACTGCGAGCCTCTGCCCGGCGGCGGTGGGCTGGTGCATTTGCGCTCACTGGTGCGGGCGACCGCTTCCGATGGCGGGATTTCCGACGTGCTCGACTGGCGATCAGTGGGGCTGTTCGCATGAGCGGCGGCATTCTCGCCGGCCTTAGCATCGTCGAGGGCTCGGCCTTCGTGGCGGCACCGCTCGGCGGCATGACGCTGGCACAATTGGGGGCCGACGTGATCCGCTACGACCAGATCGGCGGTGGGCTCGACCATGGCCGGTGGCCAGTGGCGGACAACGGCCAGAGCCTGTTCTGGGCCGGCATGAACAAGGGCAAGCGTTCGATCCAGATCAACCTGCAGTCGCCCGAAGGGCAGGACGTCGTGGCCAGTCTGATCGCGAGACCGGGGCCGGGCAACGGCATCTTCCTGACCAATTTTGCGGCGCGCGGCGCCCTCTCCTACGAGGCCCTGAAGCACCGGCGCAACGACGTCATCATGATCGCGCTGACCGGCAACAATGATGGAACCAGCGAGGTCGACTATACCGTCAACGCGGCAACCGGCTTTGCCGAAATCACCGGCGCGCGCGGCGCCACGGAGCCTACCAATAGCGTGCTGCCGGCCTGGGACATCGCGATGGGCGAGATGGCGGCGGTGGGCGTGCTTGCCGCCGACCGCCACCGCAGCCGCACCGGCAACGGGTCATTGGTGAAACTGGCGCTATCGGACGTAGCGCTGGCCATGATCGGCAATCTCGGTCGGCTGGCGCAGGCCGAACTTGGAGGCAGTGCCGAAAAGGACGGCAACTATCTCTATGGTGCGTTCGGGCGGGATTTCCTCACCGCCGACGACCGCCGCGTCATGGTGATGGCGCTGACCGGCCGGCAATGGGCCGTACTGCTGCAGGCGACCGGGCTGGACACGGCAAAGCTCGCGGCAACAAGCGGCGCCGACCTCGACAGCGAAGGCGGGCGTTATGCGGCGCGCGAGGCGATCGCCGCCCTACTGGCGCCGTGGTTTTCGGCACGGAGCTTCGCCGACGTGCGGCGCATCTTCACGGCATCCGGCGTCTCGTGGGGGCCTTACCAGACATTCCGGCAATTGTTGGTCGAGGATCCGCGCTGCTCGACGGACAACCCGATGTTCGCAAAGGTCGATCACCCCGGTCTCGGATCGCTGCTGACCCCGACTTCGCCACTGGATTTCTCCTCGGTGGAACGGCTTCCTGCAGTCCGCGCGCCCGTACTTGGCGAGCACACCGACGAGATCCTGACCGAACTGGGGTTGAGCGACGGCGAGATCGGAAGCCTGCACGACCGCGGCATCGTCGCCGGTCCGGCGACGGCTTGAGCCGCGAAGCTTTAGCGCAATTCCAGGAAAGGTGTGAAACGGTTTTCCGTCCGGAATTGCGTAGAAACAAAGAGATAGAGCGGTTCGGCGTTTCCGTGAAACGATGAACCGCTTTAGCGAGGCGGCGGCGCCACGGATTCGCGGTAAACCAGCTTCGGCGGGATATCGATGACGACATCCTGCGGTTCGCGCCCCTGGATCATGGCTTCGAGCTCGACTACGGCGCGCGCGCCCATTTCGGCGAGCGGGGTAATGATGGCGGTCAGCGGCGGCGCGGTAAAGATGGCGTCCTCGCCGTCGAGCGTGACCACCGAAAGATCGTCCGGCACGCGCACGCCGCGCACACGGGCCGCCGCCAGCGCACCGATGCCGACCAGCATGTTGAAGGCGAAGACGCCGGTCGGGCGTTGCGCCTCATCGAGCAGCCTGTGCAAGGCATCGTAGCCACCGCGGCGCGAGACCGGGCCGGCGATTTCGACGACGGCCGGCAGGCCGGCAGCCTGGCAGACTTCGACGAAGCCATGGCGCCGGCGTCGCGAGGTGTCGAGTTCGGGCAACGCGCCGATGAAGCCGAGGCGCCGATGGCCGGCCTCGATCAGGGTCTGCGCGGCAAGCCGTCCCGAAGCCTGGTCGTCGACGGTGACGCTGCGGCCGATGCTGGAACGGCGGTTGACGAAGACGTGCGGCACCGGATTGTTCTCGATGGCAGCGATCATCTCGCTGGTTTCGGCGCTGACGGCGATGATCAGCCCGTCGATGCGGCGTTCGCTGACCAACCGCATATAGGCGGCGGCGGAGGTGCGCTCGTCCGCAACCTCGGCAATGAGCATGACGTAGCCGGACCGTTCGGCCTGGCGCATCGCACCATGCACCGTCTCGGCATAGATTGGATTGGTGAGGTCGGGCAGCAGAATGCCGAGTGCGCCGGTGCGCTGGGTGCGCAGGTTGCGAGCAAGCGCATGTGGGCGATAGTTGACCCGGCTTGCCTCGTCGATGATTGCTTGGCGCGTCTGCGGCCGCACGCTGATGCCGCCGTCGTTGAGCACCTTGGAAACGGTGGAAACGTCGACGCCGACAGTGCGGGCAATGTCCTTCAGCGTGGCGCGCCCCGGCGGGCTGATTGGCTTCAAAGGCTTCAGCCCTTTCCGTACATGGCGAGCAGTTGCGCGTCGGGCGCATAGCGGTAGCAGCGCGAGGTCAAGCCGCCATCGACGGCCAGCGACTGGCCGGTGACGAACGAGGCCTCGGACGAAATCAGCCACGAGACGGCGGCCGCGATCTCCTCCGGCTCGCCGATGCGCTCGAGCGGATGCTGAATCGACATTTCCTTTTCAGCCACCGCGCTGTCGGGGCTGTCGCGGATCACGCGTTGCACCAGCGCCGTACGGACGGCGCCGGGCGCGACCGCATTGGCGCGGATGCCGATCGGCCCGTATTCGACCGCGATATAGCGGGTCAGCGCATCGATGCCGGCCTTGGCCACATCATAGGCCGCCCACATGTTGAAGGCCGAGCGGCCATGCACCGAGGAGACATTGACGATCGAACCGGTCGCCCGGTCTCGAACCCACGTCCGGATGGCTTCGGACGAGCCCCAGAAATGCGACATCAGGTTGACGGCGAACAAACGCTCGACCTCGGGCTCATTGGGTTCATGCAGATTGCCCATCAAGGCGATGCCGACATTGTTGACCCATCCGCGCAACGGCGCGAGTTGTTCCGCCGCCTCGCGGGCGGCTTTCAGCACCGAGCGGTCGGATGCGTCGCCGCACACCGCATGATGGCCGTTGCCAAGCGTCTTGCCAAGCGCCTCGGCTGCCGCCCGGTCAAGTTCGAGGCCGACGACATTCCAGCCGTCGGCGGCCAATCGGATCGCTATGGCGCGTCCTATGCCGTCGCCCGCACCTGTCACGACAACGCTTCCCAGGCTCATCGACGACCTCCCTGTCGGTTCGGGCTTCGGATGCGCTGGAAGGCCGCCATTCAGTCGCCTGGCACATTGTTGTTTGCCAGCGTGTAGAGGCCGTGCGCGACAGCTGTCAAGCGCCTGCGCCCGAGACAATTTTCACCCATAGAGCACGGCATCGATAACACGACGTGTTTGTTCAAGCAATCGTTTGAGCGATCATTAAGCAATCGATTGACTATTTAGATCGCCGGATGCAATCTGCCGTCCGGACCGATGCAGTCCCGTCGGCAGAACAAAGAAGAAACTGGGGAGTGAGACATGAGCGGAAAAGAGCAGACGGATCACCCGCGGCCCGGCGAAAACGCCGCCGTGGATACAGGCGGCCTGACGCGCCGCGACCTGATGCAGCGCGCCGGCATGCTGGGCCTGGCAACGGCGTTTGGAGGACTTGGCGGCACCGTGCCGCTCTACGCCGCCGGTTTCGACATGAAGAAGTTCGCCGGCACCAAAATCAACATCCTGATGACCGGCGATGAGAACGACCATCGCGCGCTCGCCGACATGCTGCCGAAATTCGTCGAGGAGACCGGCATGGAACTGGAGATCACCTCGCCGGCACTCGGCGCGCTGATCGAAAAGACATTGCAGAACCTCAAGGCAGACAAATCCTCGTTCGAATTGATCGAGTATCTTGGGTTCCTGACGACCCAGCAGGTTGGCGGCGGCTATTACGAGCAGCTCAACGCCTATATCGACGATCCCGCAAAAACGCCGCCGGACTGGGATTTCGCCGATCTCATCCCGGCGGCGATGAAGAATGTCGGCATTTTCGACATGGCCTCCGGCACGGTCGGCAAAGGCAAGGACGTCTACGGCATACCCGGCCTGCATTCCGGGTCGGTCATCTATTTCTATCGCAAGGACCTGTTCGACGCGGCAGGCCTGCAGCCGGCCAAGACCTGGGACGAGTTCAAGGCTGCCGCCGAGAAGCTCAACACCGACGACGTGGCCGGTTGCTCCTTCATCGGCGCCAACGATTTCTCGCTCGCCGCGGTCGACTGGTACACTCGCTTCATCACCACTGGCGGCGTGCTGATGACCGGCAGCGCCAAGGAGAAGAATTTTAAGCCGCAGGTCAATTCCAAGGAAGGCATCGGCGCCTTGCAGATGCTGATCGACCTGCTGCCCTATGCGCCGAAGAATGTGACCAAATACGGCTTTGCCGAAAACGTCGACGGCTTCTCCACCGGCAAGATCGCGCAGATGATCTTCTGGTCTACAATTGCCGGGCCGATCCTGAACAGCGAGAATTCCATGGTCGCCGAGACCACCGCGACCACCCCGGTTCCTTCCGGCGACGGCAAGTCGCCGCGGGCAATCCAAGGCGGCTGGGGGGTCGGCATCCCGAAGAATATCGACCCGGCGAAGAAGGACGCCGCCTGGCTGGCGCTGACCTGGATCACCAGCAAGGCGGTGAACCGCTATTCCATCGAGAAATACAACATCGATGCGAACCGCACCTCGGCTTTCACAGATCCCGAGCTGGTGGCGAAGTTCCCCTACCTCAAGGACGCGCTGACGGCGATCGAGACGGCCGACACCATACCGACGTCGCTGATCCCGGAATTCTTTCAACTCAACGATGTCATGAACGTCGAGTTCAACGCGGCGCTGATCGGCACGCAAGATGCCAAGACTGCCTGTGAAAAAGTGCAGACCCAGTGGGAGGCGATCTTGCGGAAGGCAGGCCACCTTGCCTGATCGGTGCCCGCGCGGATCGCTGTGGATGTGATTTTCGATGAGCCTTGCGACAACCGCCGCCACCCAGACGAAATTCGTCTTCGGCACACGTGACGAGCCGGGGAGAGCCGTGTGGCTGCTCCTCGGCCCGTGCCTGCTTTACCTGATCGTCTTCAGCATTTATCCGCTGTTCCACAGCCTGCGCCTGTCGCTTACAGATTTGACCGCCGCGACCGGCACCGGCAATTTCGTCGGCCTCGCCAATTACCGTGCCCTGCTGGTCGATCCGCTGTTTTGGAACGCCGCCATGAACAGCGCCATCATGGTGTTTTTCTCGGTTTCCATCCAGGTCGTGCTCGGCGTCGCACTGGCGATGTTCTTCAACCTGCAGCTGAAGGGCGCCTGGATCGTGCGCGGCATCCTGTTGCTGCCGATGCTGATGACGCCGATCATCGTCGGGGTGATGTGGCGCGCCCTGCTCAATCCGGACTGGGGGCTGGTCAACTGGGCGATAAAGCAGATCGGACTGACGCCACCCGACTGGCTGGGCTCGGTCGGCATGTCGATGGTCACGGTGATCCTCGTCGACTGCTGGCAATGGACGCCATTCGTCTTCATCATCGTCTTTGCGCGCCTGCAGGCGCTGTCGCAGGACGTCTTCGAAGCCGCCCAGGTCGACGGCGCCGGCCCATTCGTCACCTTCCGGCGCATCACGCTGCCGATGCTGACGCCGGCCATCGTCTTCGCCGCCGTGTTCCGCGCCGTCGATGCTTTCCGTTCGTTCGACCTGATCTACGGGCTGAGCTATGGCGGGCCAGCGCGCAGCACGACGACGCTGTCCTTTTTCTCGTTCCAGAACGGCTTCCAGTTCCAGAATTACGGCTATGCCGCGGCGGTCGCCTACATGATGCTTCTGATCCTCGCCGTCGGCACGACAGTGATGCTCAGATACGTCCAGATCCGGCCCGGGAACTCGCGATGAGTATCCGCCCGGGCCGGGTCATCGCCTACCTCTTCCTCATTGTGCTCGGCATCTTCGGCGCCGCGCCCTTCCTCTATCTGGCGGTGCTGTCGACCAAGAAGCGCATCGAGATCCTGGCGCAGGTGCCACCGACGCTCAACCTCAACTGGACGCAGATCGTCAAGAACTACAATGAGGTGCTGTTCAGCCAGGGGATGCTGGCCTTCACCCTCAACTCCATCATCGTGGTCGGCATCGCAACCGCAGCCGCGATTCTGATCGGCACGCCGGCGGCCTATGCGTTTTCAAGGCTGCGCTTCAAGCATAGCGAGCAGCTGGCAAGCACCATCCTGTCGATGCGCTTCATGCCGCCGATCGCTGTCGCCATTCCGCTGTTTCTGATGGTCAAGACGGCCGGCCTGCAGGACAGTTATCCGGGCCTGGTCCTGCCCTATATCGCCTTTTCGCTGCCGCTCGTGGTGTGGATCATGATCGGCTTCTTCGACGAAATCCCGAGCGAGATCGATGAAGCGGCGATGATCGACGGCTGCACGCGCGTCGGTGTGCTGTGGCACGTCATGCTGCCGATCGTGCGGCCGGGCCTGGTGACGGCAGCGCTGTTCGGCGCGCTGTTCATCTGGAACGAGTTCCTGGTCGCACTCTACGTCATCGACAGCCGTGCCTTCCAGACCATATCGCTGGGTGCCGCGACCCTGGTCAGCGCGCAGCGACCGATCGACTGGAACATCGCCGCGACGGTCGGCGTCGTCACCGTCATCCCGATCCTCCTCTTCTCGCTTTTCGTCCAGCGCTACATCGTGCGCGGACTAACCGCGGGGGCCGTGAAATGAAGAACGATCTTTCGCCGGAACTGGTGACGGACAATCTCGGATGGCCGGAAGGGCCGACCGTGATGCCGGACGGCAGCCTGGTCTTCGTCGAAAGCTACCGCAGCCAGCTGACCATTGTCGGCAAGGACGACAAGGCAAGGCAATTCGCCTATGTCACAGGCGCGCCGAACTCCTGCGTGCTTGGCTCCGACGGCGCGCTCTATGTCTGCCAGAACGGCGGCACCGTCGGTCCGTGGCGCGCGCCTGAGATGACCGTGCCATCGATCCAGCGGGTGCGGCCGGGCGCCGGGCCGGAAATTCTGGTGACCGAGGTCGAGGGCGTCAAACTCAATGGCCCGAACGATCTGGTCTTTGCGCCGGATGGTACGCTGGTCTGGACCGACCCCGGCACCTATAATCCCGCCAGTCCCGCCCCGAGCTACATTTTTGCGCTGGCACCGGACGGCAAGGCGACAATCAAGGTGGCCTTCCCAGAACCGGTGTTTCCGAACGGCATCGTCGTCGAGGCCGACGGCTCGATCGTCTGGGACGAATCTTACACCGGCCGTGTCAGGCGACTGAAGGGCGACGGCAGCATCGAGGATCTCGGCCGCATGCCGGGGGATAACCCGATCCTCGACGGCATGACGATCGCCGCCGACGGTTCGCTGCTGGTCACGGATCTGGTCGGCGGCGGCATCCATGTCGTCGCCCGCGACGGCGCCATCAAGGGCTTCATCAAGTGCGGCGGCGCGCCGACCAATCTCGCCTTCGATGGCGAGACGCTGTGGGTGACCGACGCCAGCGTGCTGGCATCGAGCGACAAACCGTCCTATGCCGGGCGCCTGTGGCGGCTGAAAGTGCCGGGCGGCGGCGCCCCGACCTACAAAGGCACGATCAAAATGGCAGCGGAGGCGGGCGCATGAGCCCGCGCGAACCGTTTCCCGGACTTTCCTATCAAGGCAAGGTCGCCTTCATCACCGGCGGCGGCTCGGGCATAGGCCGCGAGACGGCGCTGACACTGGCCGATCTCGGCGCCGATGTCGCCATCCTCGACTGGACCGCGGGCGCTGCTGCAGACACCGCCAGGCAGGTCAAGCACATCGGTCGGAAAGCGATCGCCTTCGAAGGCGATGCCGGTCATGAGAAGACCGTCGCCGATGCCTTTGCGGCGACGCGCAAGCAGCTTGGCGAAATCGATGTCGCCGTGGCCTGTGCCGGCGTGCTCGGCGTCGGCGGGCCGGTGTTCGAGACCTCGGTCGAGGATTTCGAGCAGGTGATGGGCGTCAACGTGCGAGGCTCATTCCTGGTGGTGCGCGAGGCGGCCAAGGGCATGCGCAAGCAAAAGAGCGGCGCCATCGTGCTGCTCTCCAGCCTCGATGGGCTGCAGGCCGAGCACGGCATGTTCTCCTACTGCGTGTCGAAGGGAGCGCTGCTCAACCTTGCCCGCGCGGCGGCGCTCGACCTGGCGCGGGACCGGGTCACGGTCAATTGCGTCTGCCCGAGCGTGACCCATACGCCGCTGCTGGCCGGACGGCTGGCAGCGCTGCCGAATGGTGACGAGATCCTCGCCTCCTACGCCGAGCGGCATCCGCTCGGCCGGGTGCTGACACCGCGTGACATCGCAGCGGCGATTGCGTTCGTCGCCTCGCCCATAGCCAATGGCATTACAGGCGCTGCCATTCCGGTCGATGCAGGCATCGGTGCCACATGGGACAATTTTCGCGACCCGGCCTGGATCAAGGGCTGATCTTGACATCCGGAATCTGAGGTCTTCGGTATCAAACAGGCCCGCAGCGCCCACGACAAGGGACGTCATGGTCGTTTGGAGTAGATGGGCGCCGGGAGCAATCCGGCCGACGCAGTCCAGGAATCGCCTGCCTGAAAAATATCACGCAAACTGATGCAATCTGATGGTAGGGCTGATGGCGCCTGCGGATGCGCCAACTACCACTGGCAGATGAAGGCTTGCCATCGATCGAAAAAGGGGATGCTCTGATGCACCCAGGTCGACGCTGGCAGAATACGATCGCGGTTTTTGCCGCGCACGGTTTTTCGCCGCGATCGTCGTGGGAGGAGGAGTTCGGTTCAAATGGGAGGAAATCAAATGCTGACGAGGCTAAGACTGCTTGTACTTGGCTTGGTGGTGGCGCTGGCCATTCCGGCCGCGGCACAGGCCAAGACATTCTACTGGATTTCGCATGGCGGCCCGGCCGATCCGGTCTGGACCTACTTCCTTGCCGGCGCCAAGCAATGGGCGACGGACACCGGCAATACCGTCAACACCTCGTTCCACAATGGTGACGTGGCGTCGCAGCAGGAAGCCGTTCGCGCCGCAATCGCCGCCAAGGCCGACGGCATCACCACCACCAGCCCCGATCCGGGCAGCCTTGTCGAGATCGTCAAGGAAGCGCGGGCGGCGAACATCCCGATCATCAACTTCAACACGCCCGACCCGAAGGCGGATTTCAACGCCTATGTCGGCGGCGACAACGTCACCTTCGGCAAGCATTGGGCGCAGTATCTGGTCGACAAGGGCCTGGTGAAGAAGGGCGACTTCGTCTGGATGCCGGTCGAAATTCCCGGCGCCACCTATGGCGTCCAGGAAGAGGAAGGCATCAAGAGCGTCTTCGAGCCGCTCGGCATCACTTATGAAATCACCGAAGCGACGCTCGACCAGGCCGAAGTGATCAACCGCATGGTCGATTACCTCACCGCCAACAGGGCCAAGGTCAAGGCGGTCATCGGTCTCGGCGACCTTGTCACCGGTTCGATCAAGCGAGTGTTCGACCAGGTCGGCGTCAAGCCGGGCGAAATCCCGGTTGTCGGCTGGGGCAACTCGCTCGATACCACCCAGGAAGTGCTGAACGGCTACGTCAATGCCGGCCAGTGGCAGGATCCGCAGGCGACCAGCTACGTCGCGCTCTCGCTCGCCAACATGGCGGCGAGCGGCATTCCGCCCGGCTTCGACGTGACCACCGGCGCGCTGTACGAGAAGGACACCGCGGCAGTCTACGACAAGATCCTGTCCGGCAAATAAATCCGCGATCGAGTTGGTCACGGCCGCTCCGGCGGCCGTGGCTGTCTCATCATTCCGCCGAAGCCGGTTGCCGTCTCGGCCAGTTCCAATCCTATCGCGGGTCCAAGGTGGAAAATCGTTCCCTTATCCAACGCTCGATCGCGCGGCCAGAGTTCGGGCCTTTCGTGCTGCTTGTCGTCGAGATTGCCGTGTTCTGGGGCATCAATCACGACTTCCTGTCGCCGCAGAACATCTCGAACACGCTGGCCTTCACGGTCGAACTCGGGCTGATCGCGCTGGCGATGACACTGCTGATGACATCGGGCGAATTCGACCTCTCGGTCGGCTCGGTGTTCGGCTTCTCGCCGGTCCTGATGTGGACGCTGTTCAACAGCGGTCTCACCTCGCTCGAAGCCGCCTTCGCCGTTGCCCTGGTGGTTGCCGCCTTCATCGGGCTGGTCAATGGCTGGTTCGTGACGCAGCTCAAGATCCCGTCCTTCCTGGTGACGCTGGGCATGCTGCTGGTGGTGCGCGGCACCGCTTTGTTCGTCACCAACGGGTTTCCGCAGCGGACCTGGAGCGCCGAGGGGAGCTGGCTGGCGGAAGCCCTGGTCGGCGATTTCTTCATCGGGCCGTTCCGTATCTATATGTCGCTGTTCTGGTTCATCGCGGCCGCCGTCGCGCTCGGCTACGTGCTGACGCAGAGCCGGATCGGCAACTGGATCCAGGCGGCCGGCGGCAACCCGAGTGCCGCAAGGGCGCGCGGCGTCAATGTCAGCGGCGTCAAGATCGGCCTGTTCATCCTGTCGTCGATCCTGGCCTCGCTTGCCGGCGTCATCAGCTCGCTGCGCACCTCTGCGGCCAACCCCAACAGCGGCACCGGCTACGAGCTCGAAGTCATCGCCATGGTGGTGATCGGCGGCACGGCGCTGACCGGCGGGCGCGGCACCATCATCGGCACGGTGCTCGGCATCCTGATCCTGCGCGTGATGCGCAACGGCATCGTGCTGATCGGCGTGCCGGGCCTTGCCTACAACATCTTCATCGGCGCTATCATCCTCGGCATGATGGCGCTCCACTCCTGGCTGGAACGCCGGCATCAGGCAGGGACTTGAGACGATGGTCGAGCCGCTGATCCGCATGACGAACATCCGCAAGTCCTATGGCCGCGTTCAGGCGCTGGTTGATGCCAATTTCCATGTCAACGAAAGGGAGATCGTCGGACTGCTCGGCGACAATGGCGCCGGCAAGTCGACGCTGATCAAGGTGCTGTCGGGCGCGGTCCCGCTGACCAGCGGCGACATCTTCATCCGCGGCAAGAGGGTAAATTTGCGCAGCACCAGCGACGCCATCGCCCACGGCATCGAGACGATCTATCAGGACTCGGCGCTGGTGACGCAACTGTCGATCGCCCGCAACCTGTTCCTTGGACGCGAGCCGATCAAGCCGCCGCGTTTCCTCAACCGCATGGACCAGGAGGCGATGAACGTGGTTGCCCGCGACCTGCTCAAGCAGGTCGGCATCTCGAAGAACATCCCGCCGACGACGCCGATCGGCTCGCTCTCCGGCGGCGAGCGGCAGGCGGTGGCGATTGCACGCGCCATGCATTTCGACAGCGACCTCATCATCCTCGACGAGCCGACCAACAATCTCGGCGTCGCCGAAACGCAAGGCGTTCTAAGCTTCGTGCGCAGCGCCCGCGATTCCGGCCATTCCTGCATCTTCATCGCCCACAACATCCACCACGTCTTCCAGGTGGTCGACCGCATCGTCGTCATGCGCCGCGGCAAGGTGGTCGCCGACGATATCGACCCGAAGAAGACCAGCGTCGCCGAAGTCGAACGCGTCATCACCGGCATGTCGGACAAGGAGATCCACGACGCGCTGGTCGAGCGCACAAAGCGGCACGACTGACCGCCGGCTGACCGCCGAGGCACTGGATCGCATCGCCACATGGTTGCGAGATGAAAGCCACCGTTTCGGATATTGCCAGGAGCTGCGGCCTGTCGACCGCGACGGTCGACCGTGTGCTCAACAACCGGCCGGGGGCGAGTGCCGCCAACCGGCAGCGCGTAATGGAGGCGGCCAAGCAGCTCGGCTATCTGCCGGTTGTCGACCAGGTCGCGTTGCCCTCGCGGCCGGCGCATCTCGAATTCTTCCTGCCGATCGGCAGCAATGCCTTCATGGCCGATCTGGCCAGGCACATCGAGGATTATGCGGCGCGCCTGCCGCTGGTCGCCTCCTGCCGCATCCATAAGCTCACCGGCATTTCGCCGAGCGCCTTACAGACAGCCGTCGAAAACCTCTCCCTCAAGGCGAACGGGGTCGGCGTCATTGCCGTCGATCATCCAAGGACGCGCAACATCTTGCGCGAGATCGTCGAGGCCGGCATCCGCCTAGTCACGCTGGTGTCCGACGTTCCGGGCGCGCCCCGCTCGGCCTATGTCGGTATCGACAACCGGGTGGCGGGCCGCACCGCGGCGCTGCTGATGGGACGGTTCCTCGGCGGCCGCAAAGGCCATCTGGCGATGGTGGTCGGCTCACGTTCCTATCGCGGCCACGAGGAACGCGAAATGGGCTTTCGCTCCGTGCTCGGCGAGGAGTTCCCCAATCTGACCGTCACCAGTGCCGTCGAGATCAACGACGAGCCGGAGGTCAGTTACACCGCGACCATGAACGCGCTGCACAACGAGCCGGAGCTGCTCGGCATCTACTGTATCGGCGCCGGACGATCAGGCGTGGCGAAAGCGTTGCTCGAAGCCAGACCGCAGAAAAAGCCGGTGTTCATCTGCCATGATCTGACGCGCGAAACGCGCGGCTATCTCGTCGACGATCTGCTCGACGTCGTCATCGACCAGAATGCCAGGCTGATCGCCGAACAGTCGGTCATTCGCCTGCTCGGCTCGATCGCCTCGTCGGCGCCCTATCTGACGCGGAAATTCATCGAGCCGCGCCTGATCTTCAAGGAAAATGTCCCGGTGCAGTGATGCCGCGCGAGGGCGGTGTTCGCTCGGCCTCGATCGTTAAAATTCGGTTGATACCGCAAATCTGCACATCAGCTATGCAACTTTTGTGGTTGCCGAATCATTGGGCAACCAGTAAGTTCATAAGCGTCGGCCATCTACTCCTCCCAGATGCGATGCCGACGTTGAATTCGGTGCACCTCCTCCCGCACCGCATTCGAAAATCAAGCCCGCTGCCACCTCCTCCCGGCAGCGGGCTTTTTTCGTTCCGGCTCTGAGGTATCGGCCAAGGCTGGGGCCATGACTATCACCGGGACGAGTACCGATCCGCGAATCGATGGGCCTTCGCTGAGATCGCCACGGCATTTCCGGGCGGAATCCTGTCACACTTGTCACTCTCACCAATTCGCTGCCGGCCCTATCTTGCCCTCACAACCAACAAGCAATACGCCGCGCAAGGAATGGCGCGGCGGCAGACGGAGAAGTGTGGTGACGACACATCCGAATGGGACGAAAGAGCGCTCGGCGGCGCGGCTCGTAACCAACGAGCTGTCAATGGTTTCGCCGCTTGCGAGACTATCTGGCCCTGAAAGAAGTGATCAGGCCTTCCGCCATGCGGACGAACTGCGCGCTCGGGCCTTCGGCGCCGACGCTTTGCAGGCTGACACGGGCGCCCTCGAGCAGAAGCGACAGCGTGTCGGCGAGAAGTTCGGCCTGGCCGATGCCGGCATCGCGACACAGCGAGACCAGCCGCTCGCGCTGCGCTTCCTTGAGTTCCTTGATCACTTGCCTTGCCGGATGATCGGTCTCGCTCAGCTCGATGGCGGCGTTGGCCATGTCGCAACCGCGACGATCCGACATCAGGCAATCGGCCGCCATCCGGACCCAGGCGTGCAGTTGCGCCAGTTTGTCGCCCGGATTCTCGGCCTCGAACTTTTCCCACATCGCGTTGGCGCTGCAGGCGGTCGCCCGCAGACATTCGATGATCAGGTCGTCCTTGGACTCGAAATGCCGGTAGAGCGTCATCTTGTTGGTACCGGCGGCCTCGGTGATGGCGTCGATGCCGACGCCGCGAATGCCATGCTTGTGAAACATGTCCCGTGCCGTCTCCAGGATCCTGTCCCGGGGGCGAACACGCTCCACAACACCGTCTGTCATCAAAACCTCCGTGATTGCGTTTCCCGAAATTCCCTCGGTGCACCTCTTGACTAGGGTGTTACCGGTCTGTAACGTTAGAGATGTTACTTACCTGTAACACCCGCATTGCATCATGTCAAACTCGCAAGTGCCGGCCATCAGCCCCGCCCAATCGGCAAGGGGACGAACCGCACCTTACGGCCTCGGCCGGCGAGCAAGAGAACACCCGATCCGCGGCCTGCCGCGGATCGCCAAAAACCAGGAGCCGCTTCGATGTCGCAGCGCAATGAT
This sequence comes from Mesorhizobium sp. M0028, assembly GCF_040323855.1. NCBI lineage: Bacteria > Pseudomonadati > Pseudomonadota > Alphaproteobacteria > Hyphomicrobiales > Phyllobacteriaceae > Mesorhizobium > Mesorhizobium sp. M0028. The sequence continues at coordinate 17,907 of NZ_JAMYVG010000004.1, read as the reverse complement.
CTGACGATCGATGAAGTCGTGAAGGATCCGATGATCCGCATGCTGATGAAGGCCGACCGCGTCGATCCGCGGTCTTTCGAGGCGATGCTGCGTGCGCTGGCGGACGAGCAGGCCGAGCGCCGCAACGCGCCGCGTCGCCCGCTGCAAGATTTCGGCTTTCTCGAAGATTCCGGCTCAACGCGCAGCCGGCGACTGTCCAGGGTGGCCAGGGCCTTTGGCCGGGCCAGAGCATCGGGCGAGGCGTGCATCTCATGGTAAACTTCTTCATTCATCGTCCGATCTTTGCGTCGGCGATCGCCATCATCATGGTGCTCGCCGGGGGCATTTGTTATTTTCTGCTGCCCGTCTCGCAGTTTCCCGACATCACGCCGCCCCAGGTCGTGGTCAGCGCCCACTACCCGGGCGCCAGCGCGCAGGTTGTCGCCGACACGGTGACGACGCCGCTCGAACAGCAGATCAACGGCGTTCAGGGCATGACCTATATGTCGTCGTCGAGCTCCAATGACGGCTCCTCGACGATCACCATCACTTTCGAGGTCGGCTATTCCCTGAGCACCGCCGCCGTCGACGTCCAGAACCGCGTTTCGCAGGCGGCTTCCTCGTTGCCGGCCATCGTCAACCAGGGCGGCGTGACGATCAAGAAACAGAACCCGAACTTCGTCCTGATCGTCGACCTCACCTCCCCGGACGGCTCCGTCAACCCGGTCACTTTGAGCAATCTCGCCTACCTGCAGGTGGTCGATCCGCTGAAGCGCCTGCCTGGCGTCGGCGACGTGCAGATCTTCGGCGAGCGGCGCTATTCGATGCGCGTTTGGCTCGATCCCGACAAGCTCGCCAATCTCGGCATCACCGCCGTCGACGTGCAGAACGCCGTCGCCGAGCAGAACGTCCAGGTGGCGGCCGGCAAGATCGGGCAATCGCCGGCTCCGGCCGGCACCGCTTTCGAGATGCAGGTCAACGCCGTCGGCAGGCTGAGCGACCCCAAGGAGTTCGGCGACATCGTCGTGCGGGCCAATACCGCCAACGGCTCGTTGGTGCGGCTCCGCGACGTTGCGCGCATCGAGCTCGGCGCGCTGCAATATTCGTCGTCGGCCTTCTTCGGCAAGGACCCGACGGTGGTGCTCGCGGTCTACCAGATGCCGGGCTCCAACGCGCTCGATCTGCAGCAGCGCGTCAAGGACAAGATGCAGGAGCTGTCGGCCCGCTTCCCGAAGGGGGTCAGCTATGCCATGCATTACGATACGACACGTTTCGTATCGGCGTCTATGCATGACGTGCTGATCACGCTCGGCGAGGCGCTGGTCCTGGTCGTCGCGGTGGTGTTCATCTTCCTGCAAAGCTGGCGCACCACGATCATCCCGACGATCGCGATTCCGGTGTCGCTGGTGTCGACATTAGTCGTCATGTACATGTTCGGCTTCTCCCTGAACATGCTCAGCCTGCTCGGCATGGTGCTGGCGATCGGCCTCGTCGTCGACGACGCGATCGTCGTCGTCGAGAATGTCGAACGCCAGCTCGAGGCCGGCCTCAAACCGCTGGCTGCCACGCGTACGGCGATGGCCGAGGTCACCGGACCGATCATCGCCACGACCGCCGTGCTGATGGCCGTGTTTGTGCCGGTTGCCTTCATCCCCGGCGTTTCCGGCCGGCTCTACAACCAGTTTGCCCTGACGGTCGCGATCTCCTTCGGCATCTCGGCCTTTGTCTCGCTTACGCTTACTCCGGCGCTCAGCGCGGCGTTCCTGCGCCACCGGCCTGAAACGCAGTTCGTGCTGTTCCGCTGGTTCAACATGGGCTTCGAACGGCTGTCGCATGCGTATGCGAATGGCGTGCGCATTCTCATCCGTCTGCGCTGGATCATGCTTGGCCTGTTCGCGGCCGGACTTGTCGCGACCTACTTCGTCTGGCAGCGCCTGCCCTCGACCTTCCTTCCGGTCGAAGACCAGGGCTACTTCTTCGTCGTTATCCAGCTCCCCGACGGGGCCTCGCTGGAACGCACCGATGCAGTGGCGCAAAAGGCACGCGATATCCTGCAGAACACGCCCGGCGTCGACATTGTCGGCTCGATCAGCGGCTTGAACTTCCTGACCAGTGCCGCGCAGTCGAACTCGGCGGTCGAATTCGCCATCCTGAAGCCATGGGACGAACGCGGCCCCGACCAGAGCGCCTCGAAGCTCGTCGCCGACGTGCGCAACAAGCTGCTGCAAATTCCGGAGGCTTTTGCGCTGAGCTTCGACCCGCCTTCGATCCCGGGCATCGGCACCACCGGTGGCTTCGAGTTCCAGGTCGAGGATCTGACCGGCCGCGGCAGCGTGGCGCTCAACGATGCGACGCAAGCTGTGATTGCCGAGGCGCGCAAGCAGCCGGAGCTCAACCCACAGCAATTGTTCTCGTCGTTCTCGACCTCGACGCCGCAGTTCAACTACGATCTCGATCGCGCCAAGGCAAAGCTGCTCGGGCTCAACCTGCCGGACGTCTTCAACACGCTGCAGATCTATCTCGGCTCGCTTTATGTGAACGACTTCAACCTGTTTGGCCGCACCTTCCGGGTGACGATCCAGGCCGACAAGGACTCTCGAGCCGGTCCGGCCGACATTTCGCGGCTCTATGTCCGCAATGCGTCGGGTGGCATGGTGCCGCTGAGCACGCTGGGCAAGCTTGTGCCCATCGTCGGCCCCGAGACCGTGCCGCACTACAACAACAATGCGTCGGCCCTGATCAATGGCGGCGCCGCCCCCGGCTTTTCGTCCGGCCAGGCGGTGGCGGCAATGGAACGTGCCGCTGCCACGGCGTTGCCGAGAGATTTCGGCTACGAATGGACCGGCATCACCTATCAGGAGCTCAAGGCGGGATCGATCGCATCCGTCGTCTTCGGCCTCGCCATCGTCTTCGTTTTCCTCATCCTTGCCGCGCAATATGAGAGCTGGGCGATGCCGTTCATGGTGCTGCTGGCGGTGCCGCTCGCATTGTTCGGTGCGTTCGTCGTGCTGTGGCTGCGCGGCATGCAGATCGACGTCTACTCGCAGATCGGCTTCGTCATGCTGATCGGACTGGCGGCCAAGAACGCGATTCTGATCGTCGAGTTTGCCCGGCGCCGGCGCGAAGAAGGCCTCAGCATCGTCGACGCCGCGATGGAAGCGGCGCGGCTGCGGCTGCGGCCGATCCTGATGACCGCCTTCGCCTTCATCCTCGGCGTGCTGCCGCTGATGTTCGCTACAGGTGCAGGTGCCGCGAGCCGGCAGTCGATCGGCACCACTGTCTTTGGCGGCATGGTCGCGGCGACCATCCTGTCGCTGGTGTTCGTGCCGGTCTTCTATGCGGTGATCGAGCAGCTGCGCGAGCGCCGCAGCGAGAGCGAACCGGTCTCCGAAACGACTGAACAACCAACCGCCGAACCCGCCTTCGAGCCATTGGCCGAAGCGGCTGAATAGGACTGGAGAATCGATCATGCGTAAATGGAAAATCGCGCTGGGAACGGCCGTCGCCCTTGGGGCGATTTCGATAGCGAGCGTTCACTTGCTCGACATGGGCAGTCTCAGCCTCAACGCCGGCACGGCCGGGGCGGCGACACCCAAGCCGGAAGCCTTTGTCATGCCGGTGCCGGTGGTGAGCGTCGTCAAGAAGACGATCCCGATCTATCTCGACTACGCCGCCCGGGTAGAGCCGATCCGCAGCATTACGCTGCAGGCGCGCGTGCCGGGCTATCTGCAGGAGCAGGTCGCCACCGACGGCGGCGATGTTGCAAAGGGCGACCTTCTCTACAAGATCGCCCCGGAGGATTTCCAGGCTGCCCTGGAGCAGGCGAAGGCGCTTATCCAGCGCGACACGGCAACACTCGACTATGCGCGCTCCAATCTCGGGCGCGGCAGCGAGCTCGCCAAGAGCGGCTATCTCGCCAAGGACGTGTTCGACCAGCGCACCAGCACCTTGCGCGAGGCTCAGGCCTCGCTCGCCGTGAACCAGGCCGCCTTGCGGACCGCCGAGCTCAATTTGAGCTATACCGAAATCCGTGCTCCATTCGCGGGACGCATCGGACGCAGCCAGGCTTCCGTCGGAACGCTGGTCAGCGTTGCCGGCACGGTGCTCAACTCGCTGGTGCAGCTCGATCCGATCTACGTCACCTTCAATCCGAGCGAAACGGACCTGACCCAGATCGAGGAAGCTCGGGCCGCGGGACCGATCAGTGTCGACGTCCTGCTTCCCGGTGAAACCGAACCGCGCCAGAAGGGCGATCTTACCTTCATGGACAACACGATCGATCGCTCGACCGGCACGATCACGGCACGGGCGACGGTCGGCAACGGCAAGTTCACCCTGCTGCCCGGCCAGTATGTCCGCGTCCGGCTGCACGTCAAAGAGCAGCCCGATGCGCTGATGGTACCGCAGACGGCACTCGGCTCAGGCCAGCTCGGCAAATACCTCTATGTCGTCGGCAAGGACAACACCGTCGACCAGCGCATCGTTTCGCTCGGACCGACCAATGGCGATCAGGTGGCCATCTTGAGCGGCGTAGCCGAAGGCGACCAGGTGATCACCGGCAATCTGCAGAAGATCGGTCCGGGAATGCCGGTCTCGCCGCTACCCCAGAAACCGGCCACCTGATAACCCCCATCAGGTCCGGTCCCGCGGCGCCTTCGGCTCCCACGCCGAGGGCGCCGTTTTTGCTGAGCAGGGTCGGCAAGATCGGCCTCATCGGCACACTCGACCTTGGCAGGAGCCATGAAGGCGCAAGTAGAGCGCGCCGTGACGTACCCGTCTGCCGCAAGCAGCTGGCCAGCGGAGAACCTGTACCCGCAATTACCTCTTGTTAGATTGTCGACAATCTGCTGTGTTGCTTTTGGTCTCCTGGAGCAGCCGGATGGCAACGCTGGATTTCAGTCCGATCGCGGATACGACACGCCGGGCCGAGATCGTGGCGCTGCTCCGGCGCGCGATCCTGACCGGCCAGCTGGAACCGGGGCAGAAGCTCAACGAACTTAGGATTTCCGAGCAGATGCGGGTGAGCCGTGCGCCGCTGCGCGAGGCGATGCGCGAACTGGTGCAGGAAGGCATCCTGACCAGCATCCCCTACGCCGGAACCTTCGTCATCGAGGTGACCGCCAAGGACATCGACGATGCCTATTCGCTCAACAAGGTGCTGGACGAATTCGCCATCGAGCGGACCTGGCCGCTTCGCGACCAGCGCTTCTTCGACGAGATCGACCGGCGGCATGCGGCGGTGAAGCAGGCGACGCGCGAGTTGGACACGACGCGGCAGATCGAAACGGCGCTGCAACTGCATGGACTGATCCACGAATGGGCCGACAACTCGGTGCTGCTGGAAACCTGGCAGCGGCTGGCCAGCCGGCTGCAGATGTATTTTGCGCTGCACCAGCGGGCCCGCAACGAGCCGGTGCCTGCCGAAGACGCTCACGAAACCTATGTGCAGTTGCTCCAGGGCAGCGACATGCGCGCTGCCCAGCGCCACGCCAAGGAGCATATCGATTTGGATTTCGAGGAACTGCTCGCCTATGCGCGCGAGTTGGAAGAGCGTGGCTCAAAGGGCGCCGGCGCGGATCGTGCCGGCCTAACGCGCAATCGGCCCAAAGGCGGCTGAGCCCGACAAGTTTGGCGGTCATCCCGGAACACAGACAACGGACAGAAGACGTGCAGATCAAAACCATCAAAGCCTACCATGTCGTGCAGCCCTTTGTGGACGGACCTTACCGGATGTCGAAGGGGCGCGTCGCCGATGCGTTCGACGCTGTGATCGTCGCCGTCACCGCAGATAGCGGGCTCACCGGCTGGGGCGAGATGGCGCCGCTCGGCAATTTTTACTCGCCGGCGTTCGCCGCCGGCACGCGCGCCGGCGTCGTCGAGATCGCGCCGCATCTCATGGGCCATGACCCACGCGGGCTTGCCGGGATCAACAGGCTCATGGATACGGTGTTCAAGGGCCATCCCTACGTCAAGTCGGCGCTCGACATGGCATGCTCGGATCTCGCGGCGCGCGCCGCCGACGTGCCGCTGGTTACGTTGCTTGGCGGACGCGAGAGCGAGACGGCCGAACTCTACAAGGTCGTCACCCATGGCACGGTCGACGCGATGGCTGCACTTGCCAAGCGCATCGTCAAAGACGGCTTTCATCGACTGCAGGTCAAGGTCGGCGGCAACGTCCATGACGACATCGAACGCGTCACAGCCGTCGCCGCCGCGGTGCCGAAGGGCACCGTCATCTTCTGCGACGCCAATGCCGGCTGGACGCCTTACCAGGCACGCCAGTTCGTGGATGCGACGCGCACCATCGACTACACGTTCGAACAGCCCTGCACGACGATCGACGAATGCATGTCGGTGCGCCGCTCGCTTGACAAACCGATGGTGCTCGACGAATCCGTCGCCTCGCTGGACGACATGCTCGACATCCACCGCAAGGGCGCTGCCGACGGGCTGACGCTGAAGATCTCGCGGCTCGGAGGAGTGACCAAAACGCGCCAAATCCGCGACCTCGCCGTCGATCTCGGCTTCATGATCACCGTCGAGGACACTGGCGGCGCCGAGATCGACACATCGGCCATGGCGCATCTGTCGCTGTCGACGCCCGAGGAGCGCCGGCTGCACGCCATCGCCTTCCACGAATGGGTGACGGTGCGCACCGCATCCAATATGCCGCCGGTCTGGGGCAGCCGCATGGGCATTCCGGACGGGCCGGGACTTGGCATCGATGTCGTTCCCGACCTGCTCGGCGCGCCCTTCTTCGAGATCGGCAGCTGAGGTAGAGACCGCGCCACCTCAAGGCAACGTCGAGCAACCCGCATCGGTCGGCGCCGTCCGGCTACCTGCAGAGGTCGTGCCCTGACCGGCAGCTGACCCCAAGCGATCGGCCATTCCAGAGCGGGAATGTCCCAATTGCAGGTTGAAATATTTTTCATTTGGAAATAGGAATGTTCAAAACGTTGATTTGGACGCTGCGGCGCGTCAAGAACTGGAGGAAGCGACATGTCCCATCCGCAATTTGCAGCGGAACTTCTGCAGCGCGCTGAACAGCAGGGGCCGATCACCATCGGGCTTGCCGGCGCCGGTCAGATGGGCACCGACATCGTCGTCCAGGTGGCACTGATGCCGGGCATGCGGATCGGCGCTATTTCCGAGGTCAGGCCGCAGGCAGCGATCGACGCGGCGCTGCTCGCTGGCCACGACCGTTCCGACATCGTCCAGGCCGGCAATGCGGCGGCGATCGACCGCGCCATCGAGGCCGGCAAGATTGCGGTGACCGAAGATTTGCACGCGCTGGCGGCGGCTGGCCGGATCGACGTCATCATCGACGCGACGGGCAATCCCAATATCGGCACGCTGTTCGCGCTGGAAGTGATGAAGAACGGCAAGCACATCGTCATGCTCAATGTCGAGGCCGACATCACGATCGGCCGCTTCCTCAAGGACGAGGCACGCAAGGCCGGCGTCGTCTATACCGGTGCCGCCGGCGACGAGCCGGCCTGCACGCTGGAGATCATCGGCTTTGCCAAAAGCCTCGGCTTCAACATCATCGCCGCCGGCAAGGGCAAGAACAATCCGCTGAAGATCGACGCCATGCCGGCCGATTACGAGAAAGAAGCGGCCGAGCGCAACATGAATGCGCGCATGCTGGTCGAATTCGTCGACGGCTCGAAGACGGCCATCGAAATGGTGGCGATCGCCAATGCCACCGGCCTGGTGCCCGACGTGCCGGGCATGCACGGCCCAACCGCAACGCTGGAGGAGCTCGCCAGCGTGCTCTGCCCGCGCGAGGATGGCGGCGTGCTGCATCGCAAGGGCGTGGTCGATTATTCGATCGGCAAGGGCGTGGCGCCCGGCGTGTTCTGCATCATCGAGACCCAGCATCCGCGCGTGCTGGAGCGCATGATCGACCTCAAGGTCGGCAAAGGCCCCTATTTCACGATCTTCCGGCCCTATCATCTGACCAGCCTGGAAGTGCCGCTGTCGGCGGCGCGCGCCGTCGTCTACAAACGGGCCGACATGGAGCCGCTCGACCGTCCGGTCGCCGAGGCGGTGGCGGTTGCCAAGAGCGATCTTGGCGTCGGCCAGTCGCTCGGCATGATCGGCGAGAACGACTATCGCGGGTTCGCCATGACATGGGAAGATGCACGCGCCCGGGGCGCGCTGCCGCTCGGCCTTGCCGAACGGGCCAAGGTGGTCAAGCCGCTCAAGATCGGCGATTTCCTGACCTATGAAAATTGTGTACCCGACGATTCGATGGTGATAACCCAGATCCGCCGTCGTCTCGATCAGTCGGACGGACGGTTCGCTACCAACGCGGCTTGACCCCGCCGGATCTCCGCCTGATGGACGATATCGTAATCGGGATCGACGCCTCGACCACGGCCGTGAAGGCGATTGCCTTCACCCGCGACGGCGAGGAGCTGTTCCAGGCACGCGAGACTTATCCGCTTTCAAATCCGAAGCCCAGCCATTTCGAGCAGGACGCCAAACATTGGTGGACGGCGCTGCTTGGCGCATTGAAGCAGGTCACTGAGGCGGTCGGCGCTTTCCGCGTGGCGGCGATCTCCATTGCCCACCAGCGCGAGACCTTCACGCTGGTCGACAGCGCCGGCAAACCACTTATTCCGGCGATCCTGTGGCTGGACGAACGCGCCCGGCCGCAGGTTATCAGGCTTTCGGCCGAACTCGGCCGCGAGGCGATCCGCGACTGGAGCGGCAAGCCGCCGGACCCGACGCCGGCGCTCTACGCCATCGCCTGGCTTGCCGAACACCAGCCTCAGATGCTTCACCAGGCAGCGGCACTGGTCGACGTGCACGGTTTCTTCGTCCAGCGGCTGACCGGGCGATTGGTCACCAGCACCGCAAGTGCGGATCCGCTCGGGCTCCTCGACGTAGAGAGAGGTACCTGGCATCCCCGCCTCGTTGCGGCCGCCGGACTGCAGATGGAGCAATTGCCCGACCTGGTCGCGCCGGGCGCAATTTGCGGCGGGCTTTCCGCAACCGCGGCGCAACTGACCGGCCTGAGGGCCGGCACGCCGGTCGTTGCCGGCGCTGGGGACGGCCAGGCGATGGGCCTCGGCATGGGCGTCTACGGCGAAGGCAAGAGCTATCTCTCGCTCGGCTCCGGCGTGGTCAGCGGCTGCTATTCCGGCAAGGTGAAAACCTCGGACGCCTTTCGCACGCTGGTCTCGCCGACCGGTTCCGGTTTCATGTTGGAGACAGTGCTGCGTTCGGGCATGCAACTGGTCGACTGGATTGTCCGCACGACCGGTTCGCCGTCGGCGGCAGCACTGGAGAAAGCGGCGCTGGAGGTTGCCGCTGGCAGCGAGGGCCTGCTCGTCCTGCCCTATTGGGCCGGCGTCATGAGCCCCTATTGGGATGGTGCCGCGCGTGGCGCCATTGTCGGCCTGTCGCTCGACCACCGGCCGGAGCATCTTTTCCGCGCTGTCCTGGAAGGCATCGCCTTCGAGCAGGCCGTTGCCACCGAGGCCATGGAAGCCCAAGCCGGCGGACAGGCGGCGATGATTGCCGCCGGCGGCGGCACCAATTGCGTACTCCTCATGCAGATCATGGCAAGCGTGCTCGAGCGGCCGATCTCGGTTTCGCCGGTCAACGAAGCCGCCGCACTCGGCGCCGCCATGCTGGCGGCCGCCGCGGTCGGCTGGTTTGCCTCGCCGGAAGCCGCCGCAAAGGCAATGGCTGCCGCTCCCACCATGCATGTCGACCCGGTCGATGGACTTGTTGCCGGCTATCGCGGCCGCAAGGCAATCTACCGCGATCTCTATCAAGCGACGCGCGATATCCACGTGCGGCTGAGTGCTCTCAACGCGACTAGCGGTTGAGCAGCCCCTTTGCCGCATCCTCGTCGGTGATCAGAACCGATACCTTGGTGTTGGCGAGTGCTGCCCGCATGATGGCAATCTTTTCCTGCCCTCCCGACACCAGGATGATGCTCGGGATATCCGACAGATCCTGCAGCGGATAGGCACAGACGCGGCGGTTCACCTCGTGGTCGACCGGGCGGCCCTCGGCGTCGATGAAATGACACAGAATATCGCCGACGGCGCCGGCCGCCTGCAGTTCCTCGAGTTCGCTTGGCTTGATGAAGCCGTAATTGGCGATCGGGCTGTCGTTGGAAAACGAGCCGACGCTGAGCACGGCAATGTTTGCCCGGCGTGCACGGAAGACAACGTCCTGAACGCTGCGCTGGCTCATGAACGCGTCGCGCTGTTCCGGCCGGTCGGCATAGACCGGCACCGGCAGCAGGAAGCACTCCGCACCGATCTTCTCGGCGAAATCCCAGGCGCTTTCTGTCGGGTTGAGCGGCTGTGCATGGGTCAGGCCGCCAAGCATCGAAACCACCGTGGTCCTGGCGATAGGCCGCCTTGGCAACTCATTGATGGCGAATTTCAGCGTCCGCCCCCAGCCCAGCGCAATGACATCGCCGGCATTCACATGGTCGGCCAGATAGGCGGCGGCGGCGTGGCCGATCATCAGCGGTGCGTTGCTTCGGTCGGCAGCCGACGGCACCACAACAGCCTGGCTGAGCCCGAACCTCTGCTTGAGGCTTTCCTCCAAAACCACGCATTCGACGACGCTGTCGCGGATGCGAAACTGGACGACACCCTCTTCGCGGGCGGCGGAGAGAATGCGATGTACCTTGATGCGGCCGACGCCGAGAATTTCGGAAATCCGCTCCTGTGTAAGACCCTCGACATAATAGTGCCAGGCGGCGCGGGCCTTGAGTTCGGCGTCGGGAAAGCGCGAGGCTCTTTCGTTCTCTACGATCGTCATCTGTTTGCCTTGCCGCAGCCGCCGGCTCTGCTCATGATATTCCAATCCGGCGACTTCGAAATGCCCAAGATTTCCGAGACCTTGCGTAAGGCAAACCGGCGGACAGCGCAAACCGTCGTCGAATGAAACGGCAGGGCCTTGACAATTTTCCGACGAACAGTTTAGCTGAACAAAATTGCATGTTAAAGATAAATTGTTCACATGGAGGGGCCTGGTGAACAAAGTGGCCCGGTGATGCAGCGCCGGATTGCTGTGGAGGAGACGAAGTGGCTGTGAGCAACGACGCAAGCGAGTTGAAAGCAGGCTCTGGTACGCAGGCCACGACGGGCGCAAAGTTTTCGGCTGTCTTTGCCGGAACCATGGGCCCGCTGATCGGGCTGGTCCTGCTGTGCCTGGCGCTCTCGCTGACCACCGATACGTTCCTGACCATCCGCAACATCCTCAACGTGCTCGACCAGGTTACCGTACTCGGCATCATGGCGATCGGCATGACGCTGGTCATCCTGATCGGCGGCATCGACCTGTCCGTTGGCTCGGTGCTGGCGCTGGCTTCCATGGTGATGGGCTTCGTCGCCCATCCGGACTATCTCAATCTCGGCCTGCCGGCCGGCATCGCCGCAGCCCTCGTCGTCGCCGGCCTTTGCGGGCTGGTTTCGGGCCTGCTGGTGACGGTCACCAAGCTGCCGCCCTTCATCGCCACGCTGGCCATGATGTCGGTGGCGCGCGGTCTCGCCAATATGATCACCGACGGCTCGCAGATCGTCGGCTTTCCCGACTGGTTCACCAGCCTGTCGATCATCCGCCATTTCGGCTTCCTGTCGGTCACCGTCGGGCTGATGATCGTGCTTGCCGTCATTTTCGCGATCTTCCTGAATTATCGTGCCACCGGCCGCAGCCTCTACGCAATCGGCGGCAGCGCCGAAGTCGCCCGGCTGTCCGGCATACCGGTCAAGTCGCTGACAAACTGGGTCTATACGATCTGCGCCGTGCTGGCCGGTCTCGCCGGCATCGTGCTTGCCGCCCGGCTCGATTCCGTCCAGCCGAGCTCCGGCCTTGGCTACGAGCTCGACACCATCGCGGCGGTGGTTATCGGCGGCGCCAGCCTGTCGGGCGGCGTCGGTTCGATCGGCGGCACAGCCATCGGCGTCCTCATCATCGGCGTGCTGCGCAACGGACTGAACCTGCTCGGTGTCTCGCCCTTCATCCAGCAAGTGGTTATCGGCGTGGTGATCGCGCTGGCGGTGGCCACCGACACCTGGCGGCGCAGAGCACAATGAAAAATGGGGCACAATGAAGAATTGGGCTCAATGAGATTCACCCGGATATTCGGGCGAAAACGGATCGGTGATCCGAAACTGGGAGTTGTTCGGCCACGGGGCGCCGCGATGCGCGGGCAGGACAGATTGAACATCAACGGAGGAATAACATGCTGACTAAACGTTCATTGCTGCTTGCCGCCGCGGCCATCATCCCGCTGCTTAGCCTGTCCGACATGGCCTCGGCCAAGGAAGCCAAGAAGCTCGGCCTCGCCGTCGCCAATCTGCAGGCCGACTTCTTCAACCAGATCAAGCAGTCCGTCGAAGCCTACGGCAAGGAAAAGGGCATCGAGGTCGTCACCGTCGACGCCAAGGGCGATTCGGCGACCCAGGTCAGCCAGGTGCAGGATCTGATCACGCAGAATATCGATGCGCTGATCTACATTCCGGCCGGCGCCACCGCCGCCACCGTGCCGACCAAGACGGCCAAGGCTGCCAGCATCCCAGTCATTAATGTCGACCGCAACGCCGACGGCGCGCCCGGCGACACCTTCATCGCCACCAATAGCGTGGCATCGGCGAAAGCGGTTTGCGACTACATCGCCAAGCAGGCCGGCGGCAAGGGCGAGCTGATCATCATCCACGGCCAGAAGGGTACGACGCCCGAGGTCGATCGCTCGAAGGGCTGCGGCGAAGCGCTGAAGGGCTATCCCGACATCAAGGTCGTCGGCGAATTGTGGAGCGAAGGCTGGCACCAGGACGAAGGTTTCAAGCTGACGCAGGATCTGTTGCAGTCGCATCCCGACGTGTCGATCGTCATCGGCCAGGCCGATGCGCTGGCGCTCGGTGCGGCGCAGGCGGTCAAGGTCGCCAATCCCGGCCACAAGGTCTGGGTTGCCGGCTTCGACGGCGACGTGGCGGCGCTCAAGGCGCTGAAGGACGGCGTCTTCGACGTGACGGCGACGCAGCAGACCCAGGGCATGGGCCGGCTTGCCGTCGATGCGGCAATCAAGCTGGTGGCCGGCGAGACCATTCCCGCAGAACAGCTGCAGGATGCGACGCTGACCACCAAGGACAATGTCGAGCAGTTCATCGCCAAGCATCCCTGATTTAGACCAGTCCGGCAGTCGACGAGCGCAACAATGTCCACCGAACCTCGCCACACGCACAGCCCCAATCTGGGTCTCGTCGTCAGCGGCCTCTGCAAAAGCTACGGACCGGTGCAGGTCCTGGCCGATGCGAGCTTCGAGGTGCGGCCGGGCGAGGTCGTGGCGCTGCTTGGCGAAAACGGCGCCGGCAAGTCCACCGTCTCGAACATCATCGCCGGGTCGACCAAGCCCGATGCCGGCACCATCACCTGGCGGGGGAACGCTTATTCCCCCGCCAATCCTGCCGCGGCGATCGACGCCGGCATCGGCATGATCCACCAGGAGTTGAAGCTGCTGCCGGATCTGTCGGTCGCCGAAAACGTCTATGTCGGGCGCCTGCCGATGCGCGGCGGCCGCATCGACCGCGCGGCAATGAATGCACGGGCATCAGCCCAGTTGAAGCGCCTCGGGCTCGATGTCTCGCCCGAGCGCAAGGTGCGCACGCTGCGTATCGCCGCCCAGCAGCAGGTCGAGATTGCCAAGGCGCTGACGCTCAATGCCGAGCTGCTGATCTTCGATGAACCGACGGCCGCCCTTGGCGGCGAGGAAACGGAGCTCCTGTTCCAGCAAATCCGCAAGCTCAAGGCGGAAGGCATGTCCTTCATCTATATCAGCCACCGGCTGGACGAAATCGCCCAAATCGCCGACCGTGTGGTGGTGATGCGCGACGGGCGCATCGTCGCGCGGCACGAGCGCGCCGATATTCCGGTGCGCACTGTCGTCGAGCAGATGGTCGGCCGCAGCGTCGAGCGGATGTTCCCGACTTTGTCGGCGCCCCGCAATGACACGCTGCTCGAGGTCGAGAACCTGTCCTCGCCGGAACGCAGCTTTCAAAATGTCAGCTTTTCAGTGCGGGCCGGCGAAATCCTCGGCATTGCCGGGCTGATCGGCGCCGGCCGCACGGAGCTGGTGAGGGCGATCGCCGGCGCCGACCCGATCTCATCCGGCTCGGTGCGCGTCGCCGGCAAGCCGGTGCATCTCAATGGGCCGGCGGCGGCGATCAAGGCCGGCGTCGTGCTGGTGCCGGAAGACCGCAAGGCGCAAGGCGTGGTGCTCGACCAGACGATCGGCGAGAATCTGGCGATCGGCAATTTCGACCATGTCGCGCCGAATGGCTGGGTGTTCCCGAAGGCGGTGCAGAAATTCGCCGAGGCCGGTATTCGCCGGCTCGGCGTCAAAGGCCGGCCGAACCAGGCGGTCAGCAAGCTTTCAGGCGGCAACCAGCAGAAGGTGATCATTGCCAAATGGGTGTCGCGCCCGCCCAAGGTGTTTATCCTGGACGAGCCGACGCGCGGCATCGACGTTGGTGCCCGCGCCGCGATTTACGATGTCATCGCCGACCTTGCCCGTTCCGGCATGGCGGTGGTGGTGGTGAGTTCCGACCTCGAGGAAGTGCTCGGCCTGTCGCATCGCGTGCTCGTGCTGAGCCGCGGCCGTCAGCGCGGCATTCTCGACCGCAGTGATGCGAGCAATGTCGCCGTCATGGAACTCGCCACGAGCTAGGACAGCCCATCGAAACAAAGCGCAGCAGGTGGTATCCTCCCGGGCACCAGACCGCGCGGGGCGCCAGCAACAGAGTTGGCGCCCCTTTATTTCCGGAGGACGGCGGTTGGAGGAGAGGGACCGACGATGAAACTATTCGATCTTCATGGTGACGTGGCACTTGTGACAGGCGCCGGCAGCGGCATCGGGCAAGCAATCGCCATCGGCCTGGCCGAGGCCGGCGCCGACATAGCTTGCTTTGGCCACGCCTCCAAAGGCGGGCTGGAGGAGACCGCACACCAGATCACAGCACGCGGCCGCAAGGCACTGGTGCTGACCGGCACGGTGACTTCAGAGGCCGATCTCGCGGCCGCGATCGAGCGTACGGAGCAGGAACTCGGCGCGTTGACCATCGCAGTCAACAATGCCGGCGTCGCCGGAGCTGAGCCGGCAGAGACGCTGTCGCTGGAAAAGTGGCAGAAGCTCTATGACGTCAATGTCAGCGGCGTGTTCCTGTCCTGCCAGGCCGAGGCCCGTGCCATGCTGACGCGGCGCAAGGGCTCGATCATCAACATCGCCTCGATGTCGGGCTCGATTGTCAACCGCGGCCTGACCCAGGCGCATTACAACTCGTCGAAGGCCGCGGTCATCCACATGTCGAAGAGCCTCGCCATGGAATGGGCCGATCGCGGTCTACGCGTCAACGTCGTCAGCCCCGGCTATACGCTGACCCCGATGAACAAGCGACCGGAGGTCGCCGACCAGGTCAGGATCTTCGAGCGCGACACGCCGATGGGCCGCATGGCGGCGCCGGAAGAGATGGTCGGCCCGACCGTGTTCCTGGCCAGCCGCGCCGCGAGTTTCGTCACCGGCATCGACCTGATCGTCGATGGCGGCTTCGTCTGCTGGTAGGAGAAAAAATGCAGAAGCGATTCCAGGGAAAAACGGCGGTCATCACCGGCGCGAGCGGCGGCATTGGCGCGGCAATGGCCAGGCGCTTCGCCGTGGAAGGTGCTGCGGTCGTCGTCAGCGCCATCGACGCGCGCGTTGAAGAGGTTGCCGCCGATCTGAAGACTGCGGGCGCCAAGGTTGCGTGGATGCGCATGGACGTGACCAAAAAGGAAGAGGTCGTCGCGCTTTACGACCTGGCCGAGCAACAATTCGGCCGCGTCGACATCTCAGTGCAGAATGCCGGTGTCATCACCATCGCCAGGATCGAGGCGATGACCGAGGCAGAATGGGACAAGGTGATGGCGGTCAACACCAAGGGCGTGTTCCTGTGCTGCCAGGAGGCGATCGCGCGCATCCGCAAGCATGGCGATGGCGGCCGGCTGATCAACACCGCATCCGGCCAGGCGCGGCAGGGCTTTATCTACACGCCGCATTATGCGGCCTCGAAATTCGGCGTCGTCGGCATCACCCAGAGCCTCGCCAAGGAAGTGGCGAAGGAGAAGATCACCGTCAACGCGATCTGCCCCGGCATCATCGACACCGATATGTGGGCCTATAACGATGCCGCATGGGGCAAGTTGATGGGCGACTACAAGCCCGGCGAGCTGATGGCCGAATGGGTGGAGAACATCCCGATGGGCCGCGCCGGCAGCGGCGAGGACGTCTCCGGCCTGGTCAGCTTTCTCGCCAGCGACGATGCGGCCTATATCACCGGGCAGACCATCAATGTCGATGGCGGCCTGATCATGTCGTAAGATACGACACAGGCCAACGTTCCATCCGCCGGGATCTGAAAGCCGCTTCGCTGCATTCAGGCTGCTCGGCCGGCCCGCGCCAGTCCATGTTCCACGAGCCGGTCGATGATTTCGGAATAGCTGACGCCGCTTGCCGCCATTGCCTTGGAGTACATGCTGATATCGGTGAAGCCGGGGATGGTGTTGATTTCATTGACCAAGAACTGCATGTCCGGTGTCAGGAAAAAGTCGATGCGCGCCATCCCGTCACAGCCGACGGCTCTGAAAGCCCTTGCAGCCACATCCCGCATGCTTGCCTCGACCTCGGGCGGCAGTTCGGCCGGCACTTTTAGCGCCGCGCCGTTCTCGTCGATGTATTTGGCATCGTAGCTGTAGAAACCGTGGCTTTCCGCCGGCACGATCTCGCCTGGCCGCGAGACGAACAGGTCGCCTGCCGGGTCCTCCAACACGCTACATTCGATCTCGCGCCCATGAACGAATTCCTCGGCCAACAGCTTGCAATCGTGCTGGAAGGCTTCAGCAAGCGCCCCATCGAATTCCTGGCTGGCATTGACCTTTCTGACCCCGACAGACGATCCCTGACGCGCCGGTTTGATGAAGAACGGCAGGCCGAGTTCGCCTTCGAGTGTGGCGAGGGCGGGCGCCGCACCTTCATGGACCGTCACTGAGCGCGCGATTGGCAGACCCGCCGCTTTCAGGAGCCGCTTGGTGACATCCTTGTCCAGCGCGGTTGCTGAACCCAGGATGCCGCAGCCGGCAAGCGGCACCAGAGCCACCTCGGCCACCCCCTGTACCGAGCCGTCTTCGCCATGCGGGCCGTGCAGGATGGGAAACAGGATGTCGATCGTTGGCAGATCATAGGGCGTGCCGTCGGCCGGGATCGCCATCATCCGTCCGCGCCCACCCGGAAGCAGGCAAACTTCCGTGCCGCCTGCAGGTTTCGCGAGCTTACCATCCTGAAAGCTGCTCAGCCGCCACCGTCCCTCGCGCGTGACGAAGATTGGGACGGCATCGTATTTGGCAGGCAGCAGCGCACGCATGACATTGGTTGCGGAAAGCACCGAAACGTCATGTTCGGCGGAACGTCCGCCAAAGAGCACGGCAATGCGCAGTCTGTTTAAGGAAGAGGTCATGAAAGCCTCGGAGATGATCTGGTGTTGAAAGGGTCAGAAGCCGACGGCAATACCGCGGTTGGCGCTGAAGTAAGGCGCTTTGGTCTGCTGCATTGTGTCGATGTCCTGTCGTCGCGGCTGGTACCCGATGACTGGCAACCTTGGCTTTTTTTCGAGCCGATCTACGGTCCATGTAAAAAGACGGCCGTGAAGTTGGCGCAGCGTTATTCGTTGCGCGACGTGAACGTTGGTATATATAATTTCATCCCATGAAAGCGGCTCTGGGCGAGTTGCCGAGCCAACAGCCGAGATCATGGGACTTTGATGGTTTGCACCTCAAGACCGGGGAACTGTCAGGAATTCTGTGCGCGAGGCCGGTTTCGTCATTGGCTGACGAACCTTTCGCCGAAGACGACGGCGAACTGGGTCT